>CAIWNB010000506.1 GCA_903913965.1 uncultured beta proteobacterium | reverse complement strand
TCCTTGATAATTTTGTATTTGCAATTGGCATGGCGCTTGCTTTTGTCTTGCAACAACAACCGCCCAAAAGGACTCAAAATGCCTGTCGAGACGCTGCATGAAGGAATGTCAGTCGATTTTGCCGATGTGCTGTTAATCATCAATATTTTTGCCATCAGTCTGTTGCTGGGCATACTTTATATCGATGAGATCGTGGCTACGGCCAAACGGGCGACGCGCCTGATGAACCCGCACAGCCTCTACCAGCGCCTGCGTTTCTGGCGTACTGCGGCACGCACGCCGCACTAAATCTTCTACTCACCGTGCGGCGCCCAGTCGGCCGCACGGGCGAGCGCACGCCGCCACTGCAGCAGCAAACGTTGCGCCTCCTCGCGCGCCATGGCGGGCTCAAAAATACGCGCAGACTGCCACTGCGCATCAATTTCCAGCGTATCGCGCCAATAACCAACACCCAATCCGGCCAGATACGCCGCCCCCAGGGCAGTCGTTTCGATAATCTTCGGTCGCACCACCGGCACTCCCAGAAGATCTGCCTGGAACTGCATCAACAAATCGTTCTGCGTGGCGCCACCATCAACCCGTAACTCACTCAGACGTATGCCTGCATCCGCCTGCATCGCCTCGAGCACGTCTGCCACCTGATAGGCAATGCTTTCCAGCGTGGCACGCGCAATGTGGCCGGCGGTACTGCCACGCGTCAGCCCGTTGATACTGCCGCGCGCATAAGGGTCCCAGTGCGGCGCCCCCAATCCGGTAAATGCCGGCACCAGATAAACGCCGCCATTGTCCGCCACCGTCGCCGCCAGCGCTTCAACCTCCGCCGAGGTTTTGATAACGCCCAGCCCGTCACGCAACCACTGCACGGCGGCCCCCGCGACGAAGACGCTACCCTCGAGCGCAAACTCATCCGCACCACCGATACGCCAGGCCGTCGTGGTGAGCAACTTGTGATGTGAAGTAACCGCATTGCGACCGGTATGCATCAGCATGAAGCAACCCGTGCCGTAGGTATTTTTGACCATGCCGGGCGTGCAACAGCGCTGCCCGAACAGCGCCGCCTGCTGGTCTCCAGCGATACCGGCAATCGGCACCGCCGCATTAAAAACCTGAGGTGCGGTTTCAGCGGCAACGCCGCTCGAGGCCACCACGCGCGGCAGCACCGCCCGCGGAATCTTCAACAGCGCCAGTAACTCATCGTCCCAATCGCCGCGATGAATATTGAATAACAGTGTGCGTGCAGCGTTGCTCGCATCGGTCACATGGGCGGCACCACCCGACAGCTTCCAGATCAGCCAGCTGTCTATGGTGCCAAAGGCCAGACGTCCCGCCTCGGCGGCGGCGCGCGCACCGTCGACATATTCGAGCATCCACGCCAGTTTGGTGCCGGAGAAATAGGCATCGAGCACGAGCCCGGTGCGCTCGCCAAACAACGCTGCGCGCCCGTCCGCTGTGAGCGCATCGCAGGCCGCGGCGGTGCGACGATCCTGCCAAACGATGGCATTGCAAACCGGTTCGCCGGTGACGCGATCCCACAAGACCGTGGTCTCGCGCTGATTGGTGATGCCGATGGCGGCGATCTGGTGCGCGGCGATACCGGCGCGTGCGATAGCCTCCGCAGCAACACCGGATTGCGTCGCCCAAATTTCATTGGCGTCGTGCTCGACCCAGCCCGGTTGCGGAAACATCTGGCCGAATTCCTTTTGTGCCATGGCGCGCACGGCACCGGCACGATCGAAAACAAGCGCGCGCGAGCTGGTCGTACCCTGGTCAAGCGCCAGTATGTAACTCATAGCCCCACCCCCGCCCGCTGCGGATAATCCGTGATCAACCCGCTCAAACCCAAGCGACCGCAATGGGCATGCTCATCTGCGGTCTGCGCCCCATAGGCATAATTTTTCCAGCCTAGCGCCGTCACAGCCGCCACCACGCCGGCGTCGAGGATACCGTAATCCCACACGATGCCCTGAATACGCGGCCACGCGGCACACGCAGCAATCATGGGGGCGACGTCGAGCGGTCGGACCGCCATCAACAAAGCACAATCGACCTCCAGGTCGGCGGCGCATTGCACCACCACATCATGACGAAATGAACTCACCAGGAGGCGGCGCGACTGCTGAAACGGCCTGATCACCCTTGCAGCTGCCGGCCACGCCTCCGCCTGCTTGATTTCCAGATTCCAGAGTAGCGAAGGCATGGCGTCGAGTATCTCAATGAGCAGCGGCACCGCGTGACCACAATCCGCCTCGATTTCGCGATGCGTGAGTGACGAAACGACCCGCCCGGCCGGTGTCACGCGGTCATGCAGGATCACCACCTTGCCGTCGGCGCTTAAACGCACATCGGTTTCGATGCCATCAACGCCCAGACGCTGTGCCGCCTCAAAAGCGGCCAGCGTATTCTCGCGCGCCAGCGCGTGATACCCACGATGCGCCAGAACCTTCATGACACCTCCGCGCAAAACGCCACCCGGCGCAAAAAACCCTGGCACGACAAACGATGCCACCGTATCTTCATTTTTGTTTTCAAATGAGACCCCAATATTTGAACAGAAGCATGTGTTTTATAAGCTTTTTCTTTCACCTCGAATATTGTATTATCCAGCAGGCGAACAGCTACGAACCTGAGACGGTTCGTCTAACGGGAGACACCATGGCTTTTTACAGTTTTTACGCAATTGCGATCGTGGTTTTAGTCCTGCACTTCACCGGCTTTCTGCGTCGTAATCGACTTGAGTGGCTCGTTTTGGTTCTCGCCGCGGCGACCTTTCCCGCCGTTATCTTTCTAAAATAAGCTTGTTGCGCCGAGGTTGGCGCGTATTTTTTGCAACGCCGGCGGAACACCGCGTAACACCCGGCTGCGTCAACGCCGCTGAGTATCAGCGTTCCTCAATCATCGTTGACATGTTACGGGCCTGCTCATAGTATCGCAGGCCCTAACGGACGAACCCCGTGGCCATACTGCCCTCTGAAAGCCACAGCAGCGCGAGAGCGCCCATTCCGCTGCTGACCGACCGCGCCTACGAACGCATCAAGCACGATGTGATCACCTGCCTGCTCGCGCCTGGCGCCGAAATTTCCGAACCCCAACTCTGCCTGCACTACCGCTTGGGCAAGGCGCCGGTGCGCATGGCGCTGATCCGCCTCGCGCATGACGGCCTGGTGCGGGCGATTCCGCGCCGTGGCTACCGTATCAGCGCGGTGACCTTAAAAGATATTCAGGACATTTTTGAACTGCGCCTGATGCTCGAACCGGTTGCTGCACGCATGGCGGCCGGAAAAATCGATACACGACGCGCCCTCGCCCTCGAAGTGGCGACCAGCACGAGCTACCAACCGAACAGTGCCCAGAGCATCACCGACTTTCTGGAGGCCAACAAAGCCTTCCATCTCGCGATCGTTGAAACCACCGGCAACGCCCGCCTGTCGGCCATGATCGTACAGTTGCACGACCAGATGACACGCCTGCTGCATCTCGGCCTTGGCCTGCGCAACCGCTCGCGTGAAATGCAAATGGAACAACGCGCCCTGCTCAAGGCGCTGGTGCGCGGCCACGGCGACAGCGCCGAACAACTCGCCCGCGAACACATCGAAGCCGCACGCAGCATGGTACTGTCGGCGGTCATGTCCAGCCGCGGCATCATGAATCTCGCTCTTGGCGGCGAATAAACCGCTTACGAATTATTAAACGGAGAACACCATGAAAGCAGTCGTATTAAAGCAGCACGGTACACTCGATGATCTCGAATACGTGACCGATTTTCCGGATCCCGTCATCAAGGAAGGCCACGTGGTCATCCGCGTCGGCGCCACCTCCTTCAACTATCACGATGTGTTCACGGTGCGCGGCATGCCGGGCATCAAAGTGCCGATGCCGATGATCATCGGTCTTGATATCGCCGGTGAAATTTTGGAAATCGGCGCCGGCGTCAGCGGCTGGGCGGTCGGCGACCGCGTGCTGGTCAATCCGCTCAACCCCAAGGTCGGCCTGATGGGCGAGATGATGCACGGCGGTCTGGCCGAGAAATGTCTGGTCTCCGCCGGCCAGCTGATCCGCATGCCCGCCAATGTCAGCTATGAGCAGGCGGCCTCGCTGCCGGTCGCCTATGGTACGGCACACCGCATGATGATCACCCACAACACGATCAAGGCCGGCGACAAGGTTCTGGTGCTCGGCGCCAGCGGCGGCGTCGGCACCGGCTGTGTGCTGCTCGCCAAGATGCTGGGCGCTGAAGTCATCGCCTGCGCCAGCAGCGCCGACAAGATCCAGCGCCTGAAAGACCTCGGTGCCGATCACGTCGTCAATTACAAAGAAACCGATTTCTCGAAATGGGCGATCGAAAAATTCGGCAAACCGCAGCGCCGCAATTACGAGGGTGGCGTTGATGTCGTCATCAACTTCACCGGTGGCGACACCTGGCTGCCGTCACTTAAATGCGTCAAACGCGGCGGCAAGATTCTGGTCTGCGGCGCCACCGCCGGCTTCGATCCGAAAGAAGACCTGCGCTACGTCTGGAGCTTTGAAATCCAGATCATCGGCTCGAACAGCTTCTATGATGAAAATCTCAAGGCGCTGATGGATCTGATCCAAGAAGGCAAAATCAAACCAGTGATCGACGAAGTGCTGCCGCTGCAAAAAGCTGCCGAGGGTTTGAAGCTGATCGAAAACCGCGAGGTGTTTGGCAAGGTGGTGATTTGCCCCTGACCACGCATGAAGCGGCCGGTGGCATTGCCGAACCGGCCGCGCACGGACATCCCGGCAATCTGGGTCTCTTGTTCGCCGCGCACGCGCAATCTGCGCGCACGGCGATCATTGATCTGCATGATGCAGCGCAACCCCGCGAGGTCAGCTTTCGCGAGCTCGACGCCCTCTGCAACGCCGTTGCGCGCGGGCTCGTGCGCGCCGGCCTTGTCGCCGGCGATCGCGTGGCGGTGCTCTCGCTCAATCGCATCGAGTTCGTCGCCACCGTGCTGGGCAGCATGCGCGCCGGCGTCGTGCCCGTGCCGGTCAATATCAAACTGCCCGCCGACGCCGTCGACTACATCGTCAAGGATGCCGGCGCGAAACTGATCTTCACCGAAACCGCGCTACGCCGGCTCTGTCCGCCGGATTGCACGGTCGTTGAATATGGCAGCAGCAGCGGCTTCGATGCTTTTATCGATCACGGCGACTTCACTGCGATTGAACCGGCAGCCGATACGGTGGCGATCCAGCCCTATACCTCGGGTTCAACCGGTCGTCCGAAGGGCGTGCTGCTCACGCACTACGGCCAGAACTGGAGCCGCCTGGTGCTGGCGTGGTCACGCAAGACCACTACGCAAGACGTCATCCTGGTGGCCGCACCGCTGTATCACAAGAATGCCCTCAACGCGATCAAGCAGGGCCTGACTGCGGGCGCGATGCTGCCGCTGCTGCCGCAATTCAACGTCGAGCGTTATATCGACGCCATCGGCCGCTACCGTTGCACCGTGATTTCCGGCGTACCGACCATGACCTCGATGGTACTGGCGCGTAAAGATCTGCTCGCCAAAACCGATGTCAGCTCGGTGCACACGGTGATGATGGGTTCGGCCCCCGCATCGCTGCAGATCCTGCGCGATCTGAAACTGGATTTCCCGAACGCCGAGGCGCTGGTCGTCTATGGCGTGACCGAAGGCGGCCCGGTACCGCTGGGTCCGCATCCTGAAGGCAAACCACGCCCCCCCGGTTCGATCGGTGTGCCCTATCGCGGCACCGAGGCAAAATTGATCGGTGGCGCGACGCCCGACGAAGGCGAACTGATTCTGAAAAACCCCGGCATTCTGCTGGGCTATCACAATCTGCCGGACGAAACCGCCAAACGTATCCGCGACGGCTGGTATCACAGCAGCGACATCTGCCGCCGCGATGCCGAGGGCTTCTACTGGTTCGTCGGTCGCACCGACGATATGTTCGTCTGCGGCGGCGAAAACATTTTCCCGATCGAGATCGTCTCGCTGCTCGAGCGTCACCCGGCGGTACATCAGGCGGTGGCGTTACCGTTTGCGCATGAACTCAAAGGCCAGGTGCCCTACGCCTTCGTGGTACTGCGTCCCGGCATGCAGAGCAGCGAGGAAGCGCTCAAAGCCTATGCACTCGAACACGGCCCCGCCTACCAACATCCGCGCCGTGTGTTTTTTCTCGACCGCATGCCGCTGGCCGGCACCAACAAGATCGACCAATCCGCATTGCGGCAAATCGCCGCTGCAACGCCCTCCCCTCAACACGCCCAATAACCGGAGCTTCTCATGAGCGAAAACATCGCCAGCATCGAAACCCTGCAAAAACTGATTACCCGCGGCCCCTTCAATCAGTGGCTGAATTTCACCGTCTTGAAAGCCGACGCCGATGGCATCGAAATCAAGGCGGGCTGGCGCGAAGAGTGGGTGGTCAACCCCGATCGCCGCTATACACACGGTGGCATCCTTGCGGCGATTGTTGATGTCGCCGCCGACTACGCGCTGGCCGCACAACTCGGCCGTCCAGTGCCGACCATCGATATCCGTGTCGATTATCACAAAGCCGCCATGCCGGGCGACCTCACCGCCAAGGCGCGTGTGGTACGCAGTGGCAGCCAGTATTCAACCGCCGAAGCCTATATCTACGACAAGGACGGCGCCCTCGTCGCCAGCGGCCGCGGCACTTACTTCACCGCTCCGCCCAAAGCCTGATCCCGCCACCTGACCAAAGAGTTGTATGAGTGACCCCGTGATCACCGCCGCGCGTAGCTCCGCCATACGCACCGACTTGATCGTCAAACGCAGCACACTGTTGCTGGTGCTGCTTGGCATCTGGTGGCTGCTATCGCTGCGCTATCCGCATTACGTGCTGCCGGGGCCCATGCGCGTTTGGAATGCGCTGTCACTGATCGTCGACAATGGCGATCTGTGGCGCAATCTCGCCGTCACCCTCAAACGCGTCTGCATCGGCTTTACCCTGGCCGCCATCATCAGTGTGCCGCTGGGCATCATGCTGGGTGCGATCCGCCCCCTCGGCGAATTTTTCGAACCAGTGCTGCCGGTGTTGAACACGGTGTCCTCGGCGATCTGGGCGATCTTCGGCATCATCTGGTTCAGCATCTCGGAAGCGTCCATCATCTTCGTCGTCTTCATGACGGCGATGCCGCTCATCATCACCAACGTCTGGCAGGGTACGCGCGCAGTCAACGCCGATTTCATCGAACTCGCCCACACCTTGCGCATGCCCGGCTGGAAAGTCATGCGCAAGATTTATCTGCCGACCGTGATGCCCTATTTTTTCTCGGGCGCGCGACTGGCCTTCGGCTTCGGCTGGCGCGTCAGTCTCGTCGCCGAGACCATCGGCGCCTCGAGCGGCGTCGGCTACCGCCTGCGGCAAGCTGCCGATTTGATTCAGACGGACCAGGTCTTCGCCTGGACGATTACCATGATCGCGATGATGGTAGCGCTCGAATCCGGTGTCCTGAAGCCGCTGGAAAACCATTTGTTCCGCTGGAAAAAAGAAGCCGAGACCCCTTAGACCATTTGCGTATCCGCTGCGGCGGAGCCGGCTACCCTCTCGCCAAGCGAGGTCGCTGGCGCAAGGAAAAACACTGGAGAACATGCCATGAAAAAACGCCTGATCGTCGCCATTACCGGCGCCACTGGCGCTGTCTACGGCCTCGGCATACTCAAACAGTTGCGTGAGCTCGGCGGCTGGGAGTCACACCTCATTTTGTCTGAAGCAGGCGTCCTCAACGCGTATCAGGAACTGGGCCTCAAGCGGCGCGACATAGAAGCGTTGGCCGACGTTGTCTACAACCCGCGCGATATCGGCGCGACAGTTGCCAGCGGCTCGTTCCTCACGCAGGGCATGGTGATCGCACCGTGCTCGATGAAAACCCTCTCGGCGGTGGCCAACGCCTACTCCGACAATCTGGTGGCGCGCGCCGCCGACGTGATTTTGAAAGAACGCCGTCGCCTCGTGCTGATCACGCGCGAGGCCCCGCTCAACCTCGCGCACCTGCGCAATATGGTGTCGGTCACGGAAATGGGTGGCATCATCTTCCCGCCGGTGCCGGCGTTCTACAGCAAGGTCAAAGACATCAGCGGCATGGTCAATCACACGGTCGGCCGCATCCTCGATTTGTTCGACGTACAACATGACAACATCGCGCGCTGGGAGGGCCTGACGCCCGCCAAAAGCGCGAAACCCAGCAAAGGTAAAGAATCATGAGTGAAAATTTCCGCCAGTTCATCGAACGCCTGCGCAGCGAACGCGAACTCATCGATATCAAACAACCGGTCGATATTCGTCATATCGCTACCCTCGTCGACCAGTCGGCGCACGCGCTGTTCTTTCACAACGTCATCGGCTACGACATCCCGGTGGTCTCCGGCATCATCCGCACGCAGAAACGCGCAGCGATGGGCATGGGCGTCGAGAACTGGAGCGACATTGAAGCGCTGCTCGAACGCGGCATCAACAAACCGTTGCCGCCGCGCTACGTTGAAACCGCACCACACAAACAGGTGATACAACGCGGCGACGAAGTTGATCTGTTCAAACTGCCGGTGCCGATGTCTTCAATCTATGACGGCGGACCGATGATTACCGCCGGCGTGGTGATCGCCAAAGACCCGGAGTTCGGCCTCAACTCCGGCATGTATCGCTTCATGGTCAAGGAAAAAAACATCACCGGTATCGACATCGTCACGCCGAACAACATGCGTTTGTTCGCCCAGCGCGCCTTCGAAGCCGGACGGCCCTGCCCGATCTCAATTTCGATCGGTACCCATCCCTTCGAGATCATGGGTTCGGGCTTTCGCGCCCCCTTGGGCGTGGATGAAATGGGCATCGCCGGCGGCATCCGTGGCGCGCCGGTTGATCTGGCGTCCTGCGAAACCATCGACATGCCGTGTATCGCTGATGCGGAGATCGTGCTCGAAGGCGAGATCCTGCCCACTGGCTGGGTCTACCCGGAAGGCCGTTTCGGCGAATTCACGCGCCTGATGGGCGGTCTGCACTGGAACCCGCAAGTGCGTATCAATGCGGTGACCATGCGCCGCGACGCCATTTATTACGCCCTGCATATGCCGTGGGAAAACACCTGGCTGGCGGCACCGACGCGCTACAACGCGATCCGGCGCGCGCTCAAAACTGCCGGCGTACAGGTCAAAGACATCAACGTCACGCTCGGCGGCTGCGCTTTCTGGCACGCCGTCATCTCGATCAAAAAACAATCCGGCGAAGGTAAGAACGCCCTGCTCGCCGCGCTGTCGGTGATGGATTTGAAACACGTCGTCGTCGTCGATGACGACATCGATGTCTGGAACGCGATGGATGTCGAATGGGCAATCGCCACGCGCGTGCAGGGCGACCGCGATGTCATGGTGATCCCGGGCGCCCGCGCCAAACCGCTCGACCCGAGCCTGGCGGTGATGCCGCCGGGTGTGGTGCCCACTGGCGCCAAGGTCGGCATCGACGCCACCATCGGCGAAGGCATTCCGAAAGAACGCTTCGAACGTATCGCCTATGCCTACGCCGACCGCGCCAAAATCGACGACTACGTCGCCGGCAAGGCTGATCCGGCCCCGGCAGCCGGCGGTAACGACGACAAGATCGTTGAGGCGGTCGCCGCCAAGATTGTGGCGCTCGTTGAAAAAACGCCGCTCTACTATCAGGATGTCGCCGCCCAGCTGGGCGATCACGACTTCCAGACGGTGGCGCGCGCGCTGGGCCAACTCTATACCGCGGAAAAACTCTGGCAGGATCCGCGTGGCCGGCTGTGCCTGCGCGATTCGGCGTTCGCCGCCAAACCTCCGGCCAGGAACTGAAATTCACCCGATGTCCGCCATCATCGATACAACCGAAACCACCGCTGACGCCGGCGCCATTGCGCTCAGCGGTGTCAGCAAGACGTTCGCCACCGCCAACGGCGAAACGCTGGCGGTGCTCGACAATATCAACCTGTCGGTGCGCTCGCATTCCATTGTCGCCCTGCTGGGCGCATCCGGTTGTGGCAAGACCACGCTGCTCAACGTCATCGCCGGCCTCGTCAAACCCGACCGTGGTGTGGTGAGTTTCGGCGGCCTGCCCTCGGCGCAATTCAAGGGCTGGCGCAGCATCAGTTATATGTTCCAGGAAGACCGTCTGCTGCCGTGGCGCACCACGCTGGCCAATGTTGAATTCAGTCTGGAGGCCGGCGACATGCCGCGCGCCGAGCGGCACGCCCGCGCACGCGAGGTCTTGCAGCTGGTCGGTCTCGAGGGTTTCGAAGATGCGTTCCCGCACCAACTCTCGGGCGGCATGCGTTCGCGCGTGGCACTCGCGCGCAGTCTTGTCACCGCACCGGCAACACTGCTGATGGACGAGCCGTTTTCGAAACTCGATGCGCAAACACGCGCGCAAATGCACGGCGAACTGCTGCGCATCCATGCGCTCAAACACATGACCATCGTCTTCGTCACGCATGATGTCGAAGAAGCGGTGATCCTCGCCGACGAAGTCGTGGTGCTCGCACCACGCCCGGGCCGTATCCGCGAGATCACTCCGATCGACTGCGCGCGACCGCGCGACGCCACCGACGCGGCGTCCATCCTCGCCATCCAGCATCTGCGCGGCCTGATCTAAGCCGCAGGATTGAAGCGCCGTATAATGGCGCCTTCGCATGACCTGTTTTTTCCCCGGAGACCACACGTGAAATCCATCCTGTTGCGCCTGCTGGCGCTTGCCCTGATCGCCGCCTCATCCTCTGCATTCGCGCAAAAAATCAAAGTCGGTTACTGGACCAGCGGCTTCTCGCTCGGCTTCGGCGCCGTGATGGAACAAATGAAGTTCGCCGAAAAGGAAGGTCTCGACATCGAATGGGTGAAGTTCGCCGAAGTCAACGGACCGACACGGGCGATCCCGACGCATGCAATCGACCTCGCCTTCGGCGCGCCGTCAGCCACCTCAATGGCCATCATCGCTGACGGCATTCCAGTGAAGATCGTCTTGTCCACGCAGATCGCCGAATCGCAGTTCATCGTGCTGGCCGACTCACCGCTCAAATCGATCAGCGACCTCAAGGGCAAAAAGATCGGCATGACCGCGGCGCCGAGCGCCATGCATGCCATCGTCAGTGC
>CAIWNB010000505.1 GCA_903913965.1 uncultured beta proteobacterium | reverse complement strand
GCGCGCCCCGGTGATCCTCGAGAAGAACGGCGTGAAGATTGGTTTTCTGCAACGCACCTCGGTCTACTGGCCGACCAATCACGAGGCTACCGCACGCTCGGCGGGTGTGGCTGTTATTAAAGCGCATACCGCGTATCAATTACCGCTGCATAAAACGCGCGTTGAGATTCCGCCCTGCAACCGGCCCGGCTTGCCGCCGGTGATACTGACCTGGCCCGATAAGGATTCATTGCAGGCGTTTACCGACGACGTCAGCGCGTTAAAGGCGCAATGCGATTACGTCGTCGCTTCCTGTCACTGGGGTCTGCATCAGGACGTACTCGATTACATGCCGCAGATCGCGCATGCGGCGATCGACGCCGGCGCCGATGTGGTGATCGGCCACGGCCCGCATTATTCGCTGCCGGTCGAGGTCTACAAGGGCAAACCGATTTACTACGGCCTGGGCAGTTTCTCGTTCCACACCGGTCACTTCGGCGGCGTTGCGGTCGGCGACTGGGTCGGGCAGATGGCGCGCGTCACCTTCGATGCGGGCAAGGTCACCGGCGCGTCGTTTCAGTTTGTGCGTCACAACGCGAAGAACGAAACGGTGCCGTGCAAACTCGCCGATGAAAAAGACACCCTCGCCGATATTCAGAAGCGCAGCGAACCGTTCGGTGCGCAGCTCGCAGCGCGTGGTGATGACGTGGAGATTGCGCTCGGCTGATCAATCCGGCTTCATGCCGGATTTTTTCACCAGCGGCGCATAGCGGGCGATTTCCGCTTTGATGAAGGCGGCGAATTCCTCCGGTGTCGTTGGTGCTGCCTCGGCGCCTTGTTCGGCCAGCCACGCTTTGAACTCCGCGTTGTTCAACACCTTGACGAATTCGGTGTTGAGTTTCGCGGTGATCGCTGCAGCTGTGTTGGCCGGCAGGAATAAGCCAAACCACGTGATGGCTTCAAAGCCCGGGTAGCCGCCCTCGGCCACGGTCGGCAGCGCCGGCATCAGTGGTGAGCGTTTCAAACTCGACATGGCGATCGGGCGCAGCCGTCCGGCTTTCACCAGCGGCAGCGTCGAGGTCAGGCTGCTGACCAGCAATTGCGTTTCACCGCTGACCATTGCGGTTAGTGCGGGCGCGCTGCCTTTGTATGGGATATGCGTCATGTCGATGCCGGCGGCCTCGTTCAACATGAGGCCGGCAAGATGCCCAGGCGTGCCATTGCCCGACGACGCAAAATTCAACTGACCCGGCCGCGCCTTGGCGAGTGCGACGAGTTCTTTCACGTTGCGTGCCGGCAGTGACGGATGCACGGTGATCATGTACGGCACCATTGCCAGCCGCGTCACCGGTTGAAAGTCGCGCACCGCGTCGTAGGGCAGTTTGGTCGGCAGGTTGGGGTTGATCGCGTGCGAGGTGTTGGTGCCCATGAACACCGTATAACCGTCGGCCGGCGAGCGCGCCGCCATCTCTGCGCCGACCACGGTGCCACCGCCGCCGCGATTGTCGACGATCAGGGTAATGCCGCTGGCTTCGAGCAGACGCGGCGCCAGTGCACGCGCGACGATATCGGTGCCGCCGCCGGGCGGGAAGGGCACGATATAGCGGATCGGTTTCGACGGATAATTTTGTGCCGACACCAGGCCG
>CAIWNB010000504.1 GCA_903913965.1 uncultured beta proteobacterium | reverse complement strand
GTTTAACTCACCAGCCGCTCGGCATTACGCTTGTTGCCCTGCCAATAGCATCTTGAGCGACAGCTTGTGAAAGGCAAAGATTGTGCCGGACGTGACCGAGAAGGTGTGTTTGCAGTCCTTGCAACGCCACTGGTAGCGGCTGGGTTTACCTCCAAGCATGCTGACTGGCTGGTTAAAAATTCAAAGTGGCTTTAATGGTCGTTTTGTTGACATTTCAGAAAACCGGGCCCTGACCCGGTTTTCTGCTGTAAATCGCCAATGAAACTTATCCATAAAACAACGACAGGAAAAGGCATCAGTAAAGAGACTTTTCAGGAAACAGAAAAGAAAGCACTACGACAGCGAACGCCCAGCACCTTAAGAAAACAGATTTTTGACCACCTCGACAGGTTTGAGCTCGACCGCGTGCGTGCCTTCAGTTCCACTGCACCTCAAACCCCGAAAACCTGTGATTTAATTGAAACCGCTTGCCGACAGGGCAAAACGAACAATCGTTAAAACCGATAAAAACTCCTGTGAAACTCATCTCATTTTTTTCTGCGCTGCTTATTTTTTCTGTAATGTCTGCGGGAGCAGCGATTGCCTCTCCTGGCAATCCTGTGGCGGTAGCGGCCGGTGTCACATACGAATTGATCGGCACTTATGATACGAAACGGCTTGACTCCATTCTCGGCTCCGAGCTTGATGACTTTCTAAGCGCCTCGACCGAAAAGGCACCTGTCTTTAAAGGCCAATTTGCTGCAGCAAAATATGCGGTTAAGCTTTACAAGGTTACTTACCGTTCGGTTATTCCCGAACTCGGCAATCGGCCGACAGTAGCCTCGGGCCTTGTTGCTATCCCGCAAAATGGGGTCGCTGGGGAACAAACCCTGCCTATGGTTTCCTACCAGCATGGCACTGTGTTCGATAAAACTTACGTACCGTCAAACCCTGATGCGTCGGCTGAAACGCGAATAGTCATTGCCCGCTTTGCTGCTCAGGGCTATGTCGTGATCGGTGCCGACTATTTTGGCCGTGGAGTTTCCGACCTTCCCGATAGCTATTTGGTCAAGCGCAGCACCCAACAGGCAACGCTCGATATGCTCTCAGCAGCTCGGGACGTGTTGGCGACCCAGAAGGTCACAGCGGGAGCTCTGTTTCTTAGCGGTTGGTCGCAAGGTGGCTGGGCAACGATGGCCTTCCTGCAAAAACTTGAGGAGGTCGGCATTAAGGTCACGGCAGCCGGTGCAGCCAGTGCGCCAGTAGATATCTACATCGCGACCAATCGCTGGCTAAACAATTATCAACCTGTCGATGCCGTGTATTTACCGGGGGTAATGACGTTGCAGTTGCTAGCGCAGGAATATTATCTACAATAGGCTGGTTTAGCCGAAGCAGCCATTCGACCCGAGTATCTTCAGGCGGCTCGCGATCTTTATGCCAACCGTATCAGCTTTGAAGTCTTCTATGGCAGGACCAAGCCGAAACTGCAGGATTTCATTCGGCCTGAATTCAGTTCCTCTGGAGCGATCGGGCAGGCGCTCTATTGGCAGACTGCACAGACCAGTCAAGTTTATCGCTGGAAGAGCATCACGCCGCTGCGAACCTACTTTGGTGGTAGTGACGAAGTCACGCCGCTTTATGTCGCCAAGTTACCCGAGGTGACGCAAGCGGTGCTAGGCGGCGCCGATACCCATGCAATTGATACCGGCGCTAAAGCCGACCATCGCGCGATTTTCATTCACGGTGTCGTCGATCAGAAAACCTGGTTCGATAGTTTGATCAAGTAATGGCTTAATAGGGGTTTAGGGCGCAGCGGAACGCAAAACATCGTTAAGCAGCACGTGCTTGGCGATGTTAAGCCGGTGCCTTCCCGGTACTGTTGCGCAAACCTATTGCAATTCAAAGAGCTATCGCAATACGTTTTTGCAACGCAAAAAGCCTTGACAGGTGACGGACAAGCCATCGTTGCACAAAGGGTGGTTTGCGCATGGTTTTCCCCGTGGCAAACGCATTGGCCAATGCGACAAGCACGGCCTTAACTAGGTTTTACGTTCCATTGCTCCCAAAACCCCGTTGATGCCGAGCAATTGCATGCGCTGACCGAGCCGTTGGTCGGTCAAGCGGTCAGCGTGCGCCAAAACGTTTTCAACTGCCAAACCAAAAAAATTCCCCCCTGCTAATATGAATGATAAGTTCCTTTATCATTCATGACAGGAGCGCCCTCAAATGTCCCAGGCCATCGCCCAAATCCACCCCGGCCCGCTCGCCGCCCTGCCGGCGCTGTTCACGCCCGACGCCCGGACCGCCAAACGCACGCTCGAATTCTTCACCGCGCAGATCCGCAACCCCAACACCCGCCGGGCCTACGCCCGGGCCGCCAGCCGCTTTGGCGCCTGGTGCGCCGAGCGCGGCCTGCACGATCTGCAAACCATCGAGCCGGTGCACGTCGCCGCCTATGTCGAAGGGCTTCAGGCGCGGATGAGCGCGCCCTCGGTCAAGCTGCAGCTCGCCGCCCTGCGCGTGCTGTTCGACTGGCTGG
>CAIWNB010000503.1 GCA_903913965.1 uncultured beta proteobacterium | reverse complement strand
GGGCGATTTTCACAGCTGGCACGCTTCTCCGACGCCTGTGGCGCCGAGATCCCGCGCTGGATGCGCAAAAAACTCGAAGGTTACGGCGACGACAGCGAATCGATACGCGCCTTTGGCCTGGATGTATTGACGGCCATGTGCGAAGACCTGCTAAAGAACGGCGCGCCGGGGCTGCATTTCTACACCCTGAACCAGGGCGCGCTGACCAAGGCAATCTGGGAGCGTCTGGGGCTTTCAAACGCATGACGTGATCGGTGCAAGCGACGTGCTGTTGAGCGCGTCGTCAGCACCCCCAAAGAAAACGGCCGCTTAATGCGGCCGTTTTTATAACCATCTTAAAAAAATAACGTTTAGGCGGCGTGCTTCTTCTTTGCCTGTGCAGCCTTGGCATGCAAAGCGGCATACGCGCCGTGCGCTGCAGCTTCAGCCTCACCGACATGCACCGGCATGTCCATATCGGCCAACACGGAACCCAGTGCGGACAGGCATAGCATGACGTTTTCCGGTTTGCACGAGTAGCCCATCAAGCCGATGCGCCAGATCTTACCGGCGAGCGGTCCGAGGCCAGCACCAATTTCGAGGTTGAACTCGTTGAGCAAGGTCTTTCTGACTTCGGCCTCGCGCGCCTGCACTTTTTCCGGAATGTGGATCGCATTCATCTGCGGCAGTCCGGCGCCTTCCTTAACCAGGAATTTGAGTCCCATCGCTTCGAGGCCGGCCTTGAGTGCCAGGTGGTTGCGCATGTGGCGCGCCCATGAATTCTCGATGCCTTCTTCTTTCAGGATCACCAGCGCTTCATGCAGTGCATAGAGGCTGTTGGTGGGCGCCGTGTGGTGGTAAGTGCGCGTGGTTTCGCCCCAGTAGCCGAGCAGCAGGTTCATATCCATGAACCAGCTGTGGATCTTGTCCTTGCGCGCCTTCACGTAATCAACAACGCGCTCGGAAATCGTCACCGGCGACAGGCCCGGGGTGCATGACAGACACTTCTGGCTCGCCGAATAGACGGCATCTGCCTGCCATTCGTCGACCAGAACCGGGCAACCGGCCAGCGAGGTCACTGCATCCATGATGGTCAGGGCGTCATGCTTGTGCGCGATTTCGATCAGCGTCTTGGCATCGGACTGCACGCCGGTGGAGGTTTCAGCGTGCACGAAGGAAACCAGTTTCGCATCCGGATGTTGCTTCAGCGCATCTTCAAGCTTCTGTGCATCGATCGGCTCGCCCCAGGCGTCTTCGACGACGATGGCTTCGCCGCCGGCGCGCTGTACGTTTTCGATCATGCGACCGCCAAACACGCCGTTGCGGCAGACGATTACCTTATCGCCGGGCGCCACCATGTTGACGAAGCAAAATTCCATGCCGACCGAGCCGGGCCCGGAGACCGGGAAGGTCAACGGGTTCTTGGTCTGGTAGGTGTAACGCAACAGGCTTTTCAGCTCTTCCATCATCTCGACAAAAATGGGGTCGAGATAACCGATCGCCGGCAGGCTCATGGCGGCCATCACGCGCGGCGTGATTTCTGAAGGCCCCGGCCCGAGCAAGGTGCGCTGCGGCGGGTGGAAAGAGCTGACGCGTTTTGCAGGCGCGAATTCATTCATGTTGTGACTCCCAGGGTGTGTTGAATCAAACAGGCTCTCGCCGTCGGGACGCGATTTCATCCGCAACGGCTTGCGTGTGGTGGCTTCGTCCAGAACATCGACGGCAGGAATTTGGCCGTTGGTCGCGCGCTCGACCTCCATCGCCCAGCGCGCCGGCACATAACCGGACTTGACCCAGTTATTGACGACGGCACGGTCGAGACGAAACTGGCGCGCAACTTCGGCTTGCGAACCAAACAGGGCAACGAGGCGATCAGCACAATTCATGGCAGAGATTTTGCCATGTCAAAATCAATTTGACAAACTATTGTTGCCGAAATAGATATGTAAAGCCGGTGTTAGCGCCTACTTAGGTTTTGCGACAAGACTAAATTCGTCTTCCCGATCAAAGGCTTTGTCCCCATCCAGAGGAATCTGACCGGTCGCCGCCAGCCCTGCAAAATCGAATAATTTTCGATCCATCAGGTGCGACGGGCGGACATCGGCCAGCGCGTTAAAGGTGCTCTCCACCCGCCCCGGATATTTCTTTTCCCAATCGCGCAGCATGCCTTTGATCTGTTTGCGCTGCAGCGTCGCCTGCGAACCGCAGAGATCGCAGGGAATAATCGGGAACTGTTTAACCTCGGCATACGCGATGAGGTCTTCTTCTTTGGCATAGGCGAGCGGGCGGATCACCACATGCGCGCCGTCATCGGAAACCAGCTTGGGCGGCATCGCCTTCAACTTGGCGCCGAAAAAGAGGTTGAGAAAAAACGTCTCAAGAATATCGTCGCGATGGTGTCCGAGCGCAATCTTGGTGGCGCCGATTTCGCGCGCCACACGATAGAGCACACCGCGACGCAGGCGCGAACACAGCGAACACATGGTCTTGCCTTCCGGGATCAGGCGCTTGACGGTCGAATAGGTGTCCTGCACCTCGATGCGATAAGGCACACCCAGACCGTCGAGATAGGCCGGCAGGATATGTTCAGGGTAACCCGGGTGCCGCTGATCGAGGTTGACCGCAAACAACTCAAAATCCACCGGCGCCTTTTCACGCAGACGCATCAAGACGTCGAGCATGGCGTAGCTGTCCTTGCCGCCAGACAGGCAGACCATCACGCGGTCACCCGCCTCGATCATGGAAAAATCGGCTATTGCCGCGCCCACCAGACGGCGCAGGCGTTTGGCCAGCTTATTGGATTCATAAACCTGTTTTTGTGCACGGACGGCACCGTCAACCCCCGGCCCAACTTGCAGTGAAAGCGCAGCAGCGGCGCCAATCGACTCACCTGAAACGCTAATATCGCGGGGATGGTTCATAAGGTAATGCTCCTGCCGCCATCGACCGCGATCACCTGACCGGTGACATAAGGCGCCGCCGAAACCAGAAAATCGACCGCCTTGGCAATGTCATTGGGCTCACCGACCCGCTTGAGAACTGATTGATTCAGGATGCGCTGCCGCGACAACTCGTCACTCCATTCTTCGCCCTCGGGCCACATGATGGCGCCCGGCGCCACGCCGTTGACCCGCACCTCCGGGCCCAGTTCGCGCGCCAGCGAACGCGTCAGCGCCAGCAAGCCGCCCTTGGCCACGGTATAGACGACATAATTCTTCATTGGGAATTCCGCATGGATATCGACAATATTGACGATGCAACCGTGACGCTTGCGCAATTCGGGTGCCGCCGCCTGTGACAAAAACAACGGCGCCTTCAAATTGGTACCAATCAGATCGTCCCAGGCTTGTTCGGTGATATCGCCCACCAGCGTCGGGAAAAAGCTCGACGCATTGTTAACCAGCACATCGAGCCGACCGAATCGGCCGATCGTCGTTTTGACCAGTTCCTGCAGGCCGGCGCCGTTGAGCAGATCAGCCTGCACCAGGGCTACCGAATCGGCACGCCGGGCATTTAAATCCGCCTGCAGGGCCCGCGCCTCGTCGACCGAGGCACGATGATGCACCATCACCTGTGCGCCGCGCGCATGCAAAAGACGACAGATCGCAGCACCGACGCGTTTGGCGCCACCGGTGACGAAGACCACCTTGCCTGAGAGAGTTTCATCCATACTTGTCCACCGTACTTGTGAATTTTAGCCCATTCATGGAAGATCAAACGCTTGTTACCCGACCATCTCTCTCATCTTCCCGCCCCCACTGCGGACGCTGTTGAACATAGCGGGCGTCTGGGGGCGCTGATCCGCGGCACCATCAACGACGCCGGCGGCTGGATCAGCTTCGCGCAATTCATGGATCTCGCGCTCTATGCACCGGGCCTCGGCTATTACAGCGCGGGGCTGCATAAATTCGGCAGCGCGGGCGACTTTGTTACCGCCCCCGAGCTCGGATCGCTGTTCGCCACCACGCTGGCACGGCAGGCGGCGCAGATTCTACACAGCGGCATCGCCGACATCATCGAATACGGCGCCGGCAGCGGCCGCCTCGCGCGCGACCTGCTGCGGGCACTGGCCGAACTCGATTGCCTGCCGCAGCGTTATTGCATCCTCGAAACGAGCGCTGATCTGCGCGCGCGACAACAAATGTTGCTGGCGCGTGAAGCGCCGCAAATCGCCTCGCGCGTGACCTGGCTCGATCGCATGCCAGAGACGATCGAGGCCCTGGTGATTGCCAACGAAGTGCTCGACGCCATGCCCGCGCATCTGATCAGCGCACGCCGCGACGGCGTCGATGAAATCGGTGTCAGCCTTGATGCCGCAGGTGGTTTTGCCTGGCAACCGCGCATGGCCGGCGGCGCACTGCTCGAAGCGGCGCAACGGCTGCCACTGGCGCCGGGTCTGACGAGTGAAGTGTCGCTCGCCGCGCGCGCCTTTGTGCAAACGCTGTCGACCTCACTGCGGCGCGGCGCCGCCATCCTCTTCGATTATGGTTTTCCGCAGCGCGAGTATTACCACCCGCAACGCAGCGCCGGCACCCTGATGTGCCATTATCGTCACCATGCGCACGCCGACCCGCTCTGTCTGGTCGGCCTGCAGGACATCACCACCCACGTCGATTTCAGCGCCGTCGCCGACGCCGCCATTGCCGGCGGCTGCGAAGTGTTCGGCTATACCGGTCAGGCGCAGTTTCTGATTAATTGCGGCATTACTGATCTGTTGGCCGCAACACCCGCCGACGACACCGCCGCCTATCTGCCGCTGGCCGCACAGGCGCAGACCCTGACGAGTCCGGCTGAAATGGGCGAGTTGTTCAAGGTGTTCGCCTTCGGCCGCGGCTTCGACGATGCACTCACCGGCTTTGTGCGCGGCGACCGCTGCCACGCGCTGTGAACCCGTCCGCAGCGAGGATACCCCTTATGCACTGGCTCAAAACTCATTCCAAACAGGCGCTGCTGTTGGTGCTGCTAGGGCTAGCGGTATTTTTTATCGCACAAAAACTGCGCGGACCGGTGGTCGAGGTCGGCCTCGTAGAGGAAGGCCCGATCGAGCAATCGATCGTCGTCAGCGGGCGCGTGCAAGCCCCCAACCGCATCGAAATCGGCTCGGTGATCACCGGCCGTGTCGTCAGGGTGTTGGTGGAAGAAGGCGCAGTCGTCGCGCCCGGCCAAGCCTTGATACAACTGGAATCCGCGGAACTGCAGGCGGCCCTCGCCCAAGCCAGCGCCGCCGAAGCCGGTGCCGCGGCGCGTGATGCGGGCGTGCGCGAACTGACACAACCGCAGGCGGCCGACAATGTCGCCCAGGCCGAGGCACAGTTCAATTTTGCCGAAGCTGAATTGAAACGCTATCGCGAACTGCGCGACAAGGGCTTCATTAGTGATTCACGGCTGCAGGAACAGGAACGGCAGCTGCACATCGCCAAAAGCCAGCTCACCACCGCGCGCACCGGCGCACGCGCGCAAGACAGTAATGGCGTGCAGGCGCGTGAAGCTACCGTCAAACTGCAGGAAGCGCGTGCCGCACGCCAACTCGCCGTTGCGAAACTCGCACAGGCCACGATACGCGCCCCGGTCGCTGGCACGGTGCTGGTGCGCGCGGTCGAGCCCGGCGATATCGTCAGCCCCGAGAAGCGCCTGTTGGTCATCAACTCGCGCGGCGAAACGCGGCTGACCGCACAGATCGATGAAAAGAATCTCCCTTATCTGCGTATCGACCAGCCGGCGCGTGCATCGAGTGAAGCATTCCCCGAGCGGAATTTCGCGGCGAAGCTCTATTACATCAGCCCCGGCGTTGATATCACACGCGGCTCGGTGGAAGCGCGTTTTCGCGTCAGCGAACCGCCCGACTATCTGCGCGCCGAGATGACGGTCTCCATCGATATCGGCATTGCGCGCAAAGACCGCGCACTCACCGCCCCGCTCGATGCCTTGCGCGAAAACGGCAGCGAACGCAGCGTGCAGCGGGTGCGCGACGGCCGCGTGCAATCGGTGCGCATTGAAAGCGGCGTGCGCGGCAGCCGCCGCTTCGAAATTATTTCCGGTGTTACCGCAGGCGACCGCCTGTTGCTGGGGCGCGGCATTACCGACGGTAGTCGCGTGCGCACGCGCGAGCGTCCGTAATCAATCCGCTGATGCGATTCGAGTGGACCGTCGCGCTGCGCTTTCTGCGCGAAGGCGGCTTACAAACCTTGATGATCATCGCCGGGGCGGCCGCCGGCATTTCGGTGATCGTCTTCATGACCGCCTTTCTCGGCGACCTGCAGGCCGATTTGATCCGCCGCACGCTCGGCGTGCAAGCCGGCATCATCGTCCGTCCCGCCGAAGAAACCGCACGCCCGTTACGCCAGGACAACGCGGCGCTGCCGCAAATACAGGCCCGCGTGCAGCGCCTGCGCTCGGTCGATCAGTGGCAGCCGTTGCGGCAACGCCTTGAAAACACTGCCGGCATACGCGCCGTCTCACCAGTGGCCGCGGGCCCCGGCCTGATCACGCGCGGCGAGACCAGCAAGTCGATTACCCTCACCGGCATGACGCCAGCGCTGTATGCAGCGGTGACGCGCTTCAATGAAAAAATCGTCGCCGGCGAATACCGACTGAGCCCGGGCGACACCATCATCGGCAGCGATCTCGCCCACGATCTGGGCGTCGGCGTCGGCGACAAGGTGCGGCTCTCAACGCCGACCTCACCCGGCGACGTCTATCAGATACGCGCGATTTACGATCTCGGCCAGCGCACGCTTAACCGCGCCTTTGCCTATGTCAGCCTGCCCACCGCACAGGCGCTGCTCGATCTGCCGGGCGGCATCTCCGGTCTCGAACTGGCCGTCGTCGATTTGTTTGGCGCCGAAGAGTTAGCGCAGCAGCTGCAGCAAACCACGCCGCACGAAGTCGAGAGCTGGATGCGCGCCAATCCGCAATTGCGTGTCGCGCTCGCCAATCAAACCGTTATGACCCTGTTGATCCGCTTCTTTCTTGCGCTGGTAGTCGCCATCGGCGTCGCCAGCGTACTGGTAGTTTCAGTGGTACAAAAAACACGCGAGATCGGCATCCTGCGCGCGATGGGCGCCTCACGCGCCCGGATCCTGCGCGTATTTCTGCTGCAAGGCGCGATCATCGGCGTCACCGGTGCGTCCCTCGGTTGTGCCGGCGGCTACACCCTCACCGCAGTCATGAGCCAGTTTGTGCGCGCCGAAGACGGCGCAGCGCTGTTCGCCGCGCAATTCGATGCCACGCTCTATCTGCTGACGGTAGCGGGTGCCGCCGTACTCGGTCTGGCCGCCGCCATCATGCCGGCACGCCGCGCCGCGCGCCTTGATCCGGCTCAGGCGATCCGTCTATGAGCGGCGCTGTCATCGAACTGGCGGATATCCGCAAAACCTATAACGAGAGTACGGCGATCGCCCACGAAGTGCTCCACGGCATCAGCTTCAAGATCGAGCCTGGTGAATTCGCCTGTTTGATCGGGCCATCGGGTTCGGGCAAGAGCACGCTGCTCAATCTGATCGGATTGCTGGAACGCCCCTCGGGCGGCACCTACCGTCTCAACGGCACGGCGATCGGTGAAGCCGACGACAACACCCGCACCCGCGCGCGGCTCGAGACGCTGGGTTTTGTCTTTCAGTTCCATCATCTGCTGCCGGCCTTCAGCGCACTCGAAAACGTGATGCTGCCCGGGCTCATGCGCTACGGCGCCTACACGCGCGAAGTGCGCACGAAAGCCGTCAAGCTGCTGACCGCCGTCGGCCTTGAGGCAGCCATGCACAAACCGCCGAATCAGTTGTCCGGCGGCATGCAACAGCGCGTCGCCATTGCACGCGCGCTCGCGCTGTCGCCACGGCTGGTACTCGCCGATGAACCGACCGGTAATCTCGACACTCACAGCGCCGATGAAGTCTTCGCCCTGATGCGCGAGATCAACAAAACACAGGGCGCGGCCTTCCTGATGGTCACCCACGATCCGCGGCTGGCCGCACGCTGCGACCGCGTGATTGAAATGCGCGACGGCACCATCGTCGCCGACGCGCCGCGCCAACCTTAGGCGGGTATCGCCATGCCGCGCCGCACCGCCGGACGCGCAGAGATGGCGTCGAACCAGCGTTTGACCTGCGGGTAATCGGCGGCCAGATCGAGCGGATGCCACTCATGCCGCGCCACCCAGGGATAGGTTGCGATGTCGGCAATCGAATATTCACCGGCCAGATATTCAGCCTGCGCCAGATGCGCGTCGAGCACCGCATAAAGGCGCTTTTGTTCGGTTACATAACGATCAACCGCATACGGAATTTTTTCTTTCGCAAAGCGCACAAAATGATGCACCTGCCCGAACATCGGCCCGACCCCGCCCATTTGAAACATCAGCCATTGCAAGGCGTCATAACGTGCCGCGCCTGCGCTCGCCAGCAGGTGCGCGCTCTTGTCGGCGAGATAGAGCAGAATCGCGCCTGATTCCATCAATGACAGGGGCTGTCCGCCGGGTCCGTCATGGTCAACGATGGCGGGAATTTTTCCGTTCGGGTTGATCGCCAGATAAGCCGGTGCAAATTGCTCACCCGCGCCGATGTTCACGGGATGCACGCGATACGGCAGCGCGATCTCCTCGAGCATGATGGAAATCTTGCGCCCGTTCGGCGTCGCCCAGGTGTAGAGATCAATCATGCAGCCCCCTTGTATGCCTTCATATCCAGGCGATCACGCGCTCAGCGCACCGCCGATAACGCCGCTGCAATCGCCGCCTCACGCGCTGCAGCGACCGCCTCACGGATCTGCGCCGGATCTGTTTGCGCCCGCGCGATGGCACCGGCATCGACCGCCTGCGCCGCCGCCTGCGCCATGCGTAAGCGTTGCAAACCAACCGCTCCGGCATCCCACTCGATCACCGCCAGCCATTGCTGAAAACGGTGCGGCCGGCGCAGCGCATCGAGTGCCTGCAACAGCGACAACAAGCCCGCCGCATCCAGTCCGTCGGCAGCGGCAACAGGGCGCTGATGACGCGCCGCCAACAGCGCAAGATCCGCACACTCCTGCGGCACGCGCAAACGGCTGCAGAGTGCGGCCAGCGCCTCGGCATCGGCACGCATGGTGAGCAAGGCAAAGCGTTGCGCCAGATCGGCCGCGGCAGCAGCCGCGGTGTCGAGCACCTGCTGACGCCCCCGCAACGCCGCGCCGGCCAGCGCACTGACCAGCTCACGCAGAACAATTGATAGCGCACCGCAAGCCTCGAGTGCAGCCAGCATGCAGGAGGGGTGCGACTCCAGAAGTCCGCGCGAGAGCTCCTGCCAGACGCGCTCGGCGACCAGCGCATCGACCTCACCACGCACCACCATCTCGCGCATCAGGGCGAGGGTTTCCGGCGCAATGGCAAATTCAAATCGTGCGGCAAAACGCGCCACACGCAAAATACGCACGGGGTCTTCGACAAACGCCGGGCCGACATGCCTGAACAGCCGCGCTTTAAGATCGGCCGCGCCGTTAAACGGGTCGATAAGCTGGCCCGCCTGATCGCGCGCCATGGCGTTGATGGTGAGGTCGCGGCGCGCCAAATCCTGCTCCAGCGTCACGTCCGGTGCGGCATGAAATTCAAACCCGTGATAACCGCGCGCGGTCTTGCGCTCGGTGCGCGCCAGCGCATATTCCTCGTGGGTATGTGGATGCAGGAAGACCGGGAAATCACGCCCCACTGCCTTGTAGCCCAGCGTGGTCATCGCCTCCGGTGTCGCACCGACCACCACGTAATCGCGATCCACCACCGGCAGACCGAGGAGTTCGTCACGCACCGCACCGCCAACGATATAGATTTCCATGGCCGCTCAGCGCCGCTCTTCGAATTGCGGCAGCACTTCGGTTTCAGCGGCTGCATCGGCGTACCAAGCACGCATCGACGGCAGCGCCAGCAAGCGCTCCGCATAACGCTGTGCATCTGTGCCCAGCGCCACCGCGTATGTTTTGAATCGTGTCGCCACCGGCGCATACATGGCGTCGGCAATGCCAAAGGCGCCGAACAAAAACGGCCCGCCATAGCGTGACAAACAGTCGCCCCACAGCGCTTCGATACGTGCGATGTCACGCGCCACTTCGGGGGTGATGCCGGCGCCGGGAAAAGTACGGCGCACGTTCATCGACAGATTGCTACGCAGCGCGGCAAACCCGGCGTGCATTTCCGCACTCACCGCACGTGCATGCGCGCGCGCCGCAACAGACGCCGGCCAGAGATTTTTTTCCGGATGACGTTCAGCCAGATATTCACAGATGGCCAGCGTATCCCACACCGTCACCGCACCATCATGCAACACCGGCACGCGGCCGGCGGGCGTATGTTGCCGTATCTTTGCGGCGTGACCGTCCTGATACAAGGGAATACGGATTTCATCGAACGCCAGCCCCGCCTCTTTCATCAATAGCCATGGCCGCAACGACCACGACGAATAGGCTTTGTTGCCGATGACGAGGCGGTATTGCGTCATGCCGATGGCGGCGCCTGGGTCGCACGACCGGCGTGGCCGCGGTAATTCTGGTAACGCCCACGCGGGTTCGCATCACCGAACCACAGGGGGGCGGCCGCCTCAATCGAAACCGGCTTGATGCCGAAAGGAAACGGTGCGGCGCTGATATTGTCGACCTGCATCGAGGCGAGATTGTCGCGCGACATCAGCTTCACCGGCAGACACTCCAGCGCGAGGGCCTGCAAATAGGAGAGCGCATCGCCAAGTCCGATCACCGGACGCGGATGACCGCCGAGTGTGCCGCTCAAAGTCACCAATTCACGCAGGGTATAGACGCGCGGCCCGCAGAGATCGAAAGCACCACCGATGCTGGCGCGACCATCGAAGGCCCGCACAAACGCTGCCGCCACATCTTCAACGTAGACCGGCTGAAAACGCGCCTCCGCTTTGGCCAGAAACATCACCGGCGTCAGCGCCTGCAATTTAGCGAACAGATTTAGAAAGTGATCGTCCGGCCCGAACACCACCGACGGCCGAAACAACGTCCACTCAAGTTTCGACGCCCGCACCAGCGCCTCGGCCGCGCCCTTGGATTGCTGATAGCGACTGGGGCCGTTGACGTCCGCACCCAGCGCACTCATGTGCAGGTAGCGCTTAACGCCGTTCGCCTCACAGGCGGCAATAATCTTGCGTGTCAGCTCGACATGCGCCGCGGCAAACGCCCCCTTACCGCGCCCGTCGTGCAACACGCCGACCAGATTGATCACCGCACCGGCACCGCGTATGCAGTCGGCCAGCATGACGTCGTCGTGCACATCAGCGCGGATCACATCGACGGTCGGCAGCAAAATCAAATCCTTGGCGCGTTCACGATCGCGTGCCGGCACCCGCACGCGCAGACCGCGCGCAGCGAGCAGATGAACAATATGCCGCCCGACAAAACCGCCGCCGCCAATCACACAAATATCGTTGAGTTCCATCGTCGCCTCTCGCGCAAATGATTGTTGAATAACGTGCGTTTAGCCGCCCGGCTCCGCGGAAGGCTTTTCAGCAACCCGCGCGCGCGGCGCAATCACACCAATACGCTCTTTGAGCGAAATCACGGTCTGCCCGAACTGCTGGCTATAGTAGCTCGCATTACTCATGACTTTCTTGACGTAATCGCGGGTTTCATTAAACGGGATCGACTCGGCGTAAATCGCCGCCTCCATCGGCCCCTCGCTACGCCAGGCGCGTGCGCGGCCCGGCCCGGCATTGTAGGCCGCCGAGGCCAGCACCGGATGATTGTCGAGGGTGTCGAGCACATGCTTGAGGTACCAGGTGCCGAGGTTCAGATTGGTGTCAACTTGTGTGACCTTCGAGCCATGCCAGTCGGAAAGACCGACCTTGCGCGCCACCCAGCGTGCAGTGGCCGGCATCAGCTGCATCAAACCGCCTGCACCGGCGCTCGATTTAACGTCGGGAATGAAGCGGCTCTCCTGACGGATCAGCCCGTAGACCCAGGCTTCGTCGAGCTGCAGTTGCGTCACATAACCTTTCATGACGTCACGATAGGGCGCGAGATAGCGCATGCCGAAATCATGTATTTCACGCGTGCGTTCGGCGGTGTTGATGGCGCGGTCGTAGATTTCGTTGCGGCGCGCGAACTCGGCGACCGCCAGCAACTGGCGGTCATCCAGCCCGCGCAGCGCCCAACTCCATTCGCGTGTACCTTCGAAGCGCAGGTTCAACCGATAGAACACCAGCGCACGTTGCAGGGCGGGCATGCGCCCCAGAGTCTGCGCTTCATCACGCGTCGGTTTGTAAAGTGCGACCGGCACAACAAGGCGCCCACCCATTTCCTCGGCGGCCAGCTGACCATAAAAATTATATTCGGCAGCCAGCGGCGTAAACAATGCCTGCGCCTCGGCGGTGCGTCCCTTGACCTTGAGCGCGCGCGCCTTCCAGTAACGCCAGGCCGGCTCCTGCGCCTCGACCGGCGACATCGCATCAATGGCCGCCAGCACCTCAGGCCAGTAGAGGACGCGCAGCGCGGCACGCACCTTCCACGCCAGCTGCGCATCGCTCAAACGTCCCGCCTTTGCGTACCAAGCCAGCGCATCGGGATCAAGACGTTGCGCCCCCTGATGGGCAATCAAACCCCACACATAACCGCGGTCGGCTTCACTGAACGGCTCACCCAGCTTGTTCCAGTGCTGTGCGGCCAGCGACGGCGCGCTGCGCGCCAGACGCTGCACGGCAAACATCAGCGTTTCACGGCCGGCGCGGGTTTTGAGTTGATGCGCCTTGTGCTCGATAAAGGCCTGCGGATTAACGGCGACACGCGATAGCACCGCGCCATCGGGCCGTTCTTTGACCGGCAGATATTCCGCAACCCGGCGCGCCACCCCGGTGTTGCCGAGCTCAAGCGCCAGACGGATACGCGCCCAGACGTCTGCCTCGGACAACAAACGGCGCTCGGCAAGCACCTCATACAGCTGCGCACAGGTCTCGGGTTGATCACGGCCACTAAACCACAGCGCACGCGCTTTTTCCTGCGCCTCAGGGTTACCCGCGCGCACGCGGCTGCGCAAAGACAAACACGCCAACTCGGGGTCATCACCGACAAACTGCGGATATTCGGCGTCGAACATTTCCCACTGCTGGCGGTTCGCCAGCAATTTAAGCCAGTCGGCGCGCAGACTATTCACCACCGGACTGTCCTTGACCCGCGCCAGCAGTGCCTGCACATCATCAGGAGTAGCCTGCTCAAGACGCAGCCGCAGCCGCCAGTAAGCAATATAGGGCTCCAGCGGATAATCAGCCAGCGCCTTGGCGGCACGCTCGAAACGCCCTTCATCACCGACACGGAAGGCGTCGCGAGCAGCGAGAAAATCATCGTCCTGCGTCGCAGCCAATGCCGGCCCCGCGGCAATGTGCACGCACAAAATCCACCAGCACGCCACCGTCAACCGGCGCAGTGTTAATTTGAAAGTTGTCATAGCGATAATTTTAGCGGCTTTGACAGGCCATCGGACGAACATCCGTTCCTCACAGCGCGATGGCACACCGTTGAGCCGCGCGCATCACGCTGCGGTTCGATTCAGTGCACCAAGCCTGCGACGTCCCGCGTCAAGCGCACTTGCGTGGCATGCATCACCCTCAAGCAAGAAACAACTGATAGGCGGGATTCGCCGACTCATCCACGTACTGGTAGCCGAGTTTCTGCAGAAACGTTTTGAAGGCCGCCTTCTCGCCCGGCGGCACCTGCATGCCGACCAGCACGCGGCCGTAATCGGCACCATGATTGCGGTAATGAAACAGACTGATATTCCAACCGTGACGCATGCTGTCGAGAAACTTGAGCAGCGCGCCCGGACGCTCCGGAAATTCGAAGCGATAAAGAATTTCATGCGCGATACCCTGCGTGTGTCCGCCGACGAGGTGGCGCACATGCAAGCGTGCGAGTTCGTTGTCACTCAGATCACGAGCGGTCAGCCCGTTGCGTTGCAGCGCGCGCACCAGCCGCGCGGTTTCGTTGCGATCACGCACCTGCACGCCGACGAACACCTGCGCGGACTGCGCATCGGCGTAGCGATAATTGAATTCGGTAACGCTGCGCGCCCCCAGCAAAGCGCAGAACTTGCGAAAGCTGCCGGATTTTTCCGGAATAGTGACGGCAAGAATGGCTTCACGTTTTTCGCCGAGTTCGGCCTCTTCGGCGACAAAACGCAGGCGGTCAAAATTGACGTTCGCACCGCTGGCAATCGCCACCAGCGTCTTGCCGCGCACACCTTTTTTTTCCACCCACGCCTTGGCACCGGCGATGGCCAGCGCACCGGCCGGCTCGAGCACCGCACGCGTATCCTCGAACACATCCTTGATCGCCGCACACATGGCGGCGGTATCCACCAGCACCACTTCGTCGACAAACTGCCGGCACAAACGGAAGGTCTCCGCCCCCACCTGCTTGACCGCCACACCGTCGGCAAACAAACCGACCTGATCAAGTCGCACGCGGCGGCCCGCCTTGAGCGATTGGCGCATGGCATCGGCGTCCACCGGTTCGACGCCAATCACCTTGATCGACGGCTGCAGGCGTTTTACATAGGCGGCAATGCCGGAGATCAGACCGCCACCACCGACCGGCACGAAGATCGCGTCGATCGAGCGCCGCGTCTGGCGCAGAATTTCCATGCCGATGGTGCCCTGGCCGGCGATCACATCGGGGTCATCATAGGGGTGCACAAACGTGAGTCCGCGCTTCACCGCGAGCGTTGTCGAAAACTGATAGGCCTCGTCGTACGAGTCACCGTGCAACACCACCTCGGCACCGCGCGCCGCCACCGCCGTCACCTTGATCTGCGGTGTCGTCACCGGCATGACGATGGTGGCGCGGCACTTGAGCTTCTGCGCCGCCAGCGCCACACCCTGCGCATGATTACCGGCCGAGGCCGCGATCACACCGCGCGCCAGATCGGCGGGCTTGAGCAGGGCCATCTTGTTATAAGCACCGCGCAACTTGAACGAAAACACCGGCTGCATGTCTTCGCGCTTGAGTAGCAGGGTGTTGTTCATGCGCGCCGACAGGTTGGGCGCACGCTCCAGCGGCGACTCGATGGCAACGTCGTAGACCCGCGAGGTCAGGATGCGTTCAAGATAATCGTTCTTCAAGTTGCGGCCCGCCGTCAATAAAAATAGCAAAAATGGATGCAAAGCGTAGCAGGAATACCGGCTCGCCGCCAATTTTTACACCCCCCCTTACCCCGGGGTCTTATTTTCTCCATTTTTATACTTATTCGACCGAAAACTGCCGGCCGTGATTTACTAAAAGCGGCGCAGGAATTAATATCGCGCATCACCGGAACAACCGGGCGCCCAACGCAAAGGCCATCATGACCCAGGACGAACTCAAGCAGGCGGTGGCAAAAGAAGCGATCAAGCATGTCCCCGATGATTGCATCGTCGGCGTCGGCACCGGATCGACCGCCAATTATTTCATCGACGAACTCGGCAAGATCAAGCACCGCATTGAAGGCGCGGTGGCCAGCTCAGAGGCCTCCGCCCAGCGTCTACGCAAACACGGTATCGAGGTGCATGATCTCAATAACGTAAAAGACCTGCCCGTATATGTCGACGGCGCCGACGAAATCACCCGCCACATGGCGATGATCAAGGGCGGCGGCGGTGCTCTGACCCGCGAGAAAATCGTCGCCGCGGTAGCACGCCAGTTCATCTGCATCGCCGACGACAGCAAGCTGGTCGATGTGCTGGGACGTTTTCCGCTGCCGGTTGAAGTGCTGCCGATGGCACGCTCGTATGTCGCGCGCGAACTGGTCAAACTCGGCGGCCAGCCGGCGTGGCGCCAGGGCTTTACCACCGACAACGGCAACCTCATCCTCGACGTGCACAACATGCAGATCCTCAACCCGCCGGAACTCGAGGCGGCGATCAATCAGATCACCGGGGTGGTCACCAACGGTTTGTTTGCCCGCCGTGGCGCCGATATTCTGCTGCTCGGCACCGCCAAAGGCGTCGAGACGCTCAAACGCGGCGCACGCTAATCAAACGCGCAAAATAAAAGCCGTCGGCGCGTTGACGCTCGCCACGGCGAGCGCGTGATGTTCAGAATGGCGAATACGGACTACGAAGATTAAACGAGGTCCGGCGAAATCCAGGCTTTGAGCCGCGGCCGCGCCTCGGCGCCACGCAGCGACAACCAAACTACCGCCCCCTTCTTCACCGCCCATTGCGCGGGCGTACCCGCCAGCAGCAGGGCGGCCACCTCGCCGATCGTCGGCTGATGTCCGACGGCGACCACGTTGGCACCGTGCGGCCAGCCGCAGGCGCGTAACAACTGGGCGGCCGACGCCGAGGTATCGAGATCCGGCACGGTCTTGAATTGCCCGGCAAGCGCACGCGCGGTTTGCTGCGCACGCACCGCCGGACTCGCCATCACAACATATTCTTCGGGCAAGCGAGCCGCCAGCCAGGCCGCCATCCGTTCAGCCTGTTTGAGGCCTTTATCCGTCAACCGGCGCTGGCCATCGGGGTTGCCCATTTCGGCATCCGCGTGGCGCCACAGAATTAATTCCATGTTCGTGCAAAAACGCTAAAAGAATGGCTAGTTCGCCGGCGGCGGCACAAAACCCTGCGCCTGATCCGCCCCGCCGCCAAAGAAATGTTTGTCCATTTGCTGCACCAGATAATCGCGCGCCTTTTTATCGGCCAGATTGAGGCGGTTTTCATTGACCAGCATCTTTTGCAATTCGAGCCATTGCTTCCAGGCTTCTTTCGAAACACTCTCGAACACACGTTTGCCGGCCTCGCCGGGAAACGGCGGGAAATCCAGCCCTTCGGCTTCGCGCCCGAGTTTGACGCATTTAACGGTTCTGGCCATGTGGAATTACTCCTGAATGCAAGACGGTTCTAACGAGGGAGAGAGATTTTATCAGCAATGCGCGCGCACTCCGTGGCGCACGCTGATGCGCGGGTGACACGCGCAGACGTGACGCTGCGGACCGGCTACAGACGTTTGATCAAAATCTGGGATCGACGCTGATAGTTGTATAAATCCTGACGCCGGCGCGGCAACGAGCTCACCGGTGCCGGCTGGAAGCCGCGCTCGATGAACCAGTGGGCGGTGCGCGTGGTCAGCACAAACAACCGTTTGATCTTGCGCTGCTTGGCACGCGCCTCAATGGCCAGCATCAGCCGCTCGCCGGCACCGAGTCGGCGATGATCCGGATGCACGGCGAGGCCGGCCAGCTCGGCCACGCCCTCCTCAAACGGATACAAAGCCGCACAACCAATAATGACACGATCATGTTCGAGCACAAAGAAGCGCTCAATCTCCATCTCCAGCAACTCGCGGCTGCGCTTGACCAGCGTGCCATCGTCTTCCAGCGGTTCGAGCAAACGCAGAATGCCGCCGATATCGTCAATTTTTGCAGGCCGCAGTTTCTCGACCGGATCGGCCGTCAACAGCGTGCCGACCCCGCGATGGGTAAATAACTCCAGCAACAATGCGCCATCGACGTGACGCGAGATCAGATGCGCGCGCTTCACACCGGCGCGACAGGCCTGCACGGCGCGCGGCAAATAAAGACCGACGTCACTGGCAGCGGCGACCTTGCGCGCAATCAGGCGCTCGGCCTGGGTGCAGGTGAGTTCGTGCTTGAGCTCGGCGTTCTTGCCGGTCACCACGCCGACTGAATCCATCAGAAAAATCAGTTTGTCGGCGTTCAGTGCCATCGCAGCGGCAGCGGCAACGTCCTCAAGCGCGAGATTGAAAATCTCGCCTGTCGGCGAATAGCCGATCGGCGAGAGCAGTACCAGTTCGTTGTGATCCAGACGATCGCGGATACCGATCGCGTCGACCTTGCGCACTTCACCGGTGTGCATCAAATCAACGCCGTCGAGTACGCCAATTGGCTTGGCGGTGACGAAATTACCGCTCGCCACACGGATATCGGCGCCCGCCATCGGCGAATTCGGCAATCCCATCGACAACAGCGCCTCGATCTCCACGCGCATGCGCCCGCTGGCCTCTTTCGCGCACGACAAGGCGATATCGTCGGTGACCCGCAGGCCGTTGGAATACTGCGTGCGATGGCTGAGCTGTTGTAGCCGCGCCTCGATCTGCGGCCGCGCGCCGTGCACCAGCACCAGCCGCACACCGACGCTGGCCAGCAGATTCAGGTCATGAATCAGCGCAACAAACTTGGCGCTGTCATCGACCACCTCGCCGCCAAACGCAATGACAAAGGTGCGCCCGCGAAAGGCGTGCATATACGGCGCTGCAGAGCGAAACCAACGGACGAAATCGGCAGAACCGGAGATAGCCATGAAAAATCACACGCTGACAAACGAAGATGGATCATCTTATGCGAGAAACCGGCGCAAGGAAAGAATGAATGCAGGTAAGGCCACAGGCGTGTGGCGCCGTCAATCCACAGGAAACGCTGCGTCGAAAACAGGGCCGGCTAATTCTCGCGCAGCCACAGTAGTGTACGCACGAACAGATAAATCATGCGGCCCGCTAAAAGTCACCCCACAAGGTATTCATCGCTGCCAGCGCCGCCAAGGCAGCGGTTTCGGTGCGCAGGATGCGCGGGCCCAGCGCTATCGCGGCAAAGCCGCGCTGCATCGCCAGTTCAACTTCCACCACACTAAAGCCGCCCTCAGGGCCGGCGAGCAAGGTCACGGCGGCGGGTTGCGCAAAGCTTGAAAGGCGCTGGCTGGCAGCCGGCGCCATCAACAAACGCAAGGCATCGTCCGTCGCCGGTGGCAACGCGGCGAACCATTCAGCCAGGGTCAGCGGCGCAAAAATTTCCGGCACTACATTACGTCCGCATTGTTCGCAGGCCGAGGTCGCAACCTGCTGCCAGTGGGCGAGCCGTGTGGCGGTGCGCTTTTCATCCAGCCTGACGATACTGCGTTCGCTGTAGACCGGCTGCACGGCGGCAATACCAAGCTCGACCGCTTTCTGCAGCGTGTAATCCATGCGATCGCCGCTCGAAATCCCCTGCACCAGTGTAGCGGGCAGCGGCGATTCACGATCGACCGACGCGCCAGCACCAAGTTTGACCGTCACACCGTGTTTGTCGAGTTGCGTGATCACCGCGTCGAATTCAACGCCACCGCCGAACACCGTGACACGGTCGTCGATCGCCGCGCGCAACACGCGCGAGAGATGATGCGCAGCGGCATCGGGCAGAGCAATATTGGCACCAGGCGCAAGCGTTTCCGCCACATGGATGCGAGACAGGCTACCGGTATTTCCGCGGGCTTTACGCATGCCTTGATTATGCCATGCGGAGATTGCGCGGCAGGTAGCGCAGACTAGGCGCCGCGTGCGCTCTTGTAGAGTTCGAGTGTCAGCGCGCGCGCCGCGGCATGGTCAACCACCGGGGCGGGATAGTCACGGCCGATGACCACGCCCGCCGCCTGCTGCTGGTCGACTTTCATCAGCCAGGGCGCATGAATTTGGCGCTCGCTGCAGCCCTTCAATTCCGGCACGTATTTGCGGATGAATTCACCTTTGGGGTCGAACCTCTCCGACTGCGTGACCGGATTGAAGATACGGAAATAGGGTTGCGCGTCGCAACCAGTGGAAGACGCCCACTGCCAGCCACCGTTATTGGCCGAGAGATCAAAGTCGTTCAATTGTTCGGCGAAATAACGCTCACCCCAACGCCAGTCGATATGCAGGTCCTTGACCAGAAACGAGGCGACAACCATGCGCAGGCGGTTGTGCATATAACCGGTTTGATTAAGCTGGCGCATCGCTGCGTCCACCAGCGGATAGCCGGTGCGCGCCTCGCACCAGGCGGCAAAGAGCGCTTTGTCGTTTGGAAATACGATCGCATCGTATTCGGGGCGAAAAGCCTGCGTGATCACACGCGGGTGGTGGTGCAGGATCATGAAATAAAAATCGCGCCAGATCAGTTCTGACAACCACACCGCGGCGCCACGTCCGGCGTCATGCCAGGCTGCCGCCGCCAGCGTGCGGATCGATACCGTACCGAACCGCAAGTGCACCGAGAGATAGCTCGGTCCCTTGCGCGCCGGAAAATCACGGCGCTCGTGGTAGTCGGCCATGCGATGCCGGAAATCCTCCAAGAGCGCCGCCGCCCCACTCATGCCCGGCTTGATGCCGAGCGCCAGCAGATTGGTCGTCTCGAAACCGAGCTCGGCCAGCGAGGGCAAGGCAAAACCCGCCAGCGTGGCCAACTGACCGGCGGCCGGCTCAACAGCATGTGCCGCCAAATCATGTCCACCCAGACGTTTAAGCCAGGCATTCTTGTAAGGCGTGAACACGCTAAACGGCCGGCCGTCCTGGGTCAGCACTTCGCTCTTGGCGAAGATAACCTGATCTTTGGACAAGACGAAATCGATGCCGCCGGCAGACAGCGCCTCGCCTACCGCGTGATCACGCGCCAGCGCCAGCGGCTCGTAATCTTCGTTGGCAAACACCGTGGCCGCCTTGAGCCGTGCAGCGAGGGCCGGGATTTCCACGCGCGCCTGAGCGTGCACCACCAGCAGTCCGCCGCCGTGCGCGCGCAGCGCCTCGTCGAGCTCACGCACGCTGTGCCAGATAAATTCGACACGGCGGTCCTGGCGCGCCAGGCCGTCAAGAATCTCGCGATCAAACACAAAGACGCAATAAACACGGCGGGCGGCGGCCAGCGCACGCGCCAGTGCGGCGTGATCGTGCACGCGCAGATCGCGGCGGAACCAGACAAGTGCGGTTTGTTCATTCATGGGCGTGCGCGGGATTCGCTTCAATGACGTTCGGGGCCGGGATTGTGCAGCCTTGATACGGGTGCAGGCAAGCCGCCGGCGCGAGAGAACCGCTGATTGCAGCCGACGGCCCGCCCGGCAATTGTGAAGAGCAGACGCTGCGTTTACAATAGCCGCCGACAGATCAATCCGGCGCGAGGCCAGCGGGAACAGAAACCCCTAACACATGCAATCAGTGAACCTCACGCACCACTTCCTGATCGCCATGCCCAACATGGCCGACCCGCATTTCTCCAAGTCCCTCACGTATATCTGCGAACACAACGAAAAAGGTGCGCTCGGCGTTGTGTTGAACCGCCCGATCGACCTCGCCTTGTCGACGCTGCTCGAACAGGTAAGCATTCCCATCATCGACCAGCGCTGCGCCGATATTCCCATTCACTATGGCGGCCCGGTGCAAACGGATCGCGGCTTTGTGCTGCACGGCCCGGGCGGCACGTGGCAGTCCACACTGACCATCAACCCGGGCATCGGACTCACCACCTCGAAGGATATTCTGCAGGCCGTGGCGCGCGGCGACGGCCCGGAGCAGATTTTTGTCACCCTGGGCTACGCCGGCTGGTCGGCCGGGCAGATTGAAAGCGAACTTGCCCAAAACGCGTGGCTCACCGTGCCGGCTGACAACGGGGTGATTTTCAGCCTGCCGTGCGAAGAGCGCGTGCCCGCCGCCATGCAGCTTCTGGGCGTCGACTTTGCCAGCCTCTCCGACGAGGCCGGACATGCGTGATACCGGGAGAGGCCTGAGGAGTGAAGTGTGAGCAGACAGCTCGTCGTCGCATCAACCGGCAGCGCGATCGCTCAGGCATTTCCCGTGGCATTACCTGCATTGCATGCCATGACTGACCCTCACAACCATGCGGCGCAAGGCACAGTTCTCGCCTTCGACTTTGGTAAAAAGCGTATCGGCACGGCGATCGGCGAAACCGCCATCGGTATCGCCCATCCGCTGTCGACCATACACGCCGAGGATAAACAACACCGTTACGCCGCCATCGAAGCGGTAATCCGCGAATGGCAACCGGCCTTGCTGGTGGTCGGATTACCCGCGCACATGGATGGCACCGAGCATGAAATGTCGCGCCTCGCGCGTAAATTCGCCGGCGAGCTGGCGCAACGTTTCAAGCTGCCGGTCGAATTCATCGATGAGCGCCTGACTTCTGCCGCAGCTGAATCCAGCCTCGGCGAATCCGGCATCTCCTCGCACAAACGCAAAGCGGTGGTGGATTCGGTGGCCGCGCAACATATACTGCAGGACTTTCTTGACCGCACTGGACGCCCGTCATGACGCACCCTGATTTACCGGACGCCGAAGCACTGCTCAAAACGCTGGCGGCACAAATGCGCCCGCATATGACGCCGCAGACCGCCTTGATCGGTATCGTCACCGGCGGCGCCTGGCTGGCCGAGCGTCTGCACAAGGAACTCGGCCTCGCCCTGCCGGTGGGCACGCTGGACGTTTCGTTTTACCGCGATGACTTTCACAGCAAGGGCCTCAAGCGCAAGGTTGCGCCCTCGACCATCCCTTTCGAGGTCGACGGCCGCGAACTCGTGCTGGTCGACGACGTCCTGTATACGGGGCGCACCATCCGCGCCGCGATGAACGAATTGTTTGACTACGGGCGCCCCGCCAGCATACGGCTGGCCACACTCGTCGACCGCGGCGGTCGCGAACTGCCGATTGCCGCGCAATTTGTCGGCGCCACACTCGCGGTGCCGGCCGACGCCAGCATCGATCTTGAACAAGCCGGAGGCGACCAGCTGCGCCTCGTCATGCAACCCATCAAATAGCGGACAGGCCCGATGTTTCTGCACAAAAACCCGCAACTCAATAAAAACGGCGAGCTGCACCATCTCTTGTCGATCGAAGGGCTGCCCGCCGACATCCTGCGGCAGATCCTCGACACCGCTGAATCGTTTGTCGGCGTCACCCAGCGCGAAGTGAAGAAAGTGCCGCTATTACGCGGCCAGGCGATCTTCAACCTGTTCTTTGAACCGTCGACCCGCACGCGCACCACGTTTGAGATCGCGGCCAAGCGGCTATCGGCCGACGTCATCAACCTTGCGATCAATGTTTCCTCGGCGTCCAAGGGGGAATCGGTGCTCGACACGGTGGCCAACCTGTCGGCGATGCAGGCCGACATGTTCGTTGTGCGCCACGCGCAAAGCGGCGCGCCTTATCTGATCGCGCGCCACGTCAGCCCCGACATCCACGTCATCAATGCCGGCGACGGCCGCCACGCCCACCCGACGCAGGGCCTGCTCGACATGTTCACCGTGCGCCGCTACAAAAAAGATTTCACGCAACTGCGCGTGGCAATCGTCGGCGACGTGCTGCACTCGCGCGTGGCGCGCTCGCAGATCCATGCGCTGACCACGCTGGGCGTGCCGGAGCTGCGCGTGATCGGACCGAAAACGCTGCTGCCTTCGCATGTCGAAGACCTCGGCGTGCAGGTTTATCACGACATGGCCAAGGGCCTTAAAGACGTCGATGTCATCATGATGTTGCGTCTGCAAAACGAGCGCATGCAGGGCGCCTTCCTGCCCTCGCCGCAGGAGTTTTTTAAATCCTATGGCTTGACCGCAGAGAAACTGGCGCTGGCCAAACCCGACGCCATCGTGCTGCATCCGGGGCCGATGAACCGCGGCGTTGAAATCGATTCGAGTGTCGCCGACGGCAAGCAGTCGGTCATCCTGCCGCAGGTCACCTTCGGCATTGCCATCCGCATGGCTGTCATGAGCATACTGGCCGGGAACTAGCACGCATGAAAATTCACCTCAAAAACGGCCGCTTGATCGACCCCGCGAGCGGCACCGACGCCCGCCAAGATCTCTTCATCGCGGCCGGCAAAATCGCCGGCATTGGCAGCGCGCCGGCGGGCTTTAGCGCCAACCGCACGATCGACGCCGATGGCCTGGTCGTGTGTCCGGGGCTGGTCGATCTCGCCGTGCGTTTGCGCGAGCCGGGCTTTGAATACATGGCGACCCTTGAAACCGAAATGGGTGCGGCCGCCGCCGGTGGCGTCACCAGCCTCGCCTGTCCGCCGGACACTGATCCGCCGCTCGACGAGCCGGGGCTCGTCGAGATGCTGAAATTTCGCGCGCGTAATCTGCACCAGTCGCATGTCTATCCGGTCGGCGCGTTGTCAATCGGCCTGAAAGGTACACGCCTGACGGAAATGGCTGAACTGACCGAGGCCGGGTGTGTGGCCTTCTCGCATGCCGATGCCCCGCTCAACGACCATCAACTGCTGTTTCGCGCGCTGCAATATGCGGCAACCTTTGATTTCCCGGTGTGGCTGCGGGCGCAGGACTCCGCGCTCGCGCGTGGCGGCGTTGCCCACGACGGACAGGTGGCAACCCGACTTGGCCTGCCAGCGATCCCGGTGACCGCGGAAACGGTTGCGCTGTCCACCATACTGCTGCTCACGCAAGCCACCGGCGCGCGCGTACACCTCTGCCGCCTTTCAAGCGCCGAGGCCATGCAAATGGTGCGCGAGGCCAAGCAGCGCGGGCTGCGCGTCACCTGTGACGTGGCCATCCATCACGCCCATCTCTCGGAAATGGACATCGGCTACTTCGATGCCAACTGCCACCTGACACCACCGCTACGCAGCCAGCGTGACCGCGCGGCGCTGCGCGACGCACTGGCTGACGGCACCGTCGACGCGCTATGTTCCGACCATACTCCCGTCGATGAAGATGCCAAGCAGCTGCCTTTTGGCGAAGCCGAAAGCGGTGCCACCGGTGTCGAGTTGCTGTTGCCGCTTGCACTCAAATGGGCTGAAGAAACCAAATTGCCGCTGCTACAGGGCCTGGCCCGCATCACCAGCGAGCCGGCGCGCGTGCTGGGCGTCGATGCCGGCCGTATCGAAACCGGCGCCACCGCTGATGTGTGCATCTTCGATCCGGAACGTTACTGGAAAGTGGGCCCGGACACGCTGAAAAGTCTCGGCAAGAACACCCCGTTCACCGGCATCGAGCTCAAGGGGCGCGTGCGTTATACGCTGGTCGAGGGACAGGTCATTTACGAATCGGCGTAAGCCGGCACCGCATTGATTGCGTAGCCTGCGTCGATGCCAGCGCCATGCGTTTGCGCCATTGATTTACATCCATTTTGATAGATTGAATCCGCCGCCATGAATCCATTACTCGACTTCTCCGGGCTGCCACACTTCGATGCCTTCGAACCCGCGCTGGTACCACCCGCGGTCGATCAACTACTGACTGAAAACCGCGCCTTGATTGCGCAACTGGCGGCCGATCCGGCGACACCCACCTGGGACAACTTCGTCGCGCCTCTGGCCGATGCGCACGAAAGACTCAGCCGCGCCTGGGGCCAGGTCGGCCACATGAACTCGGTGATGAACAGCCCCGAGCTGCGCGAAACCTACAATGCGAGTCTACCGAAGCTGACGCAGTACTACACCGAGCTTGGACAAAACCCGGCGCTCTACGCCAAATATCGCGCCCTCCATGCCAGCGCCGGATTTGCCACCTTGAGTGCGGCACAACGCGCCGTCATCGAACACGAGGTGCGCGACTTTCGTTTGAGCGGCGCTGAATTGGCGGCGGACAAGAAAGTGCGCTACACCGAAATTCGTGACCGCCTCTCGACGCAGACCTCACGCTTCTCCGACAACCTGCTCGACGCCACCGACGGCTACGCGCATATCGTCACTGATGAGAGCGAATTGAAAGGCATTCCCGACGACGTCATCGAAGCGGCACGCAACGCCGCTGAAAAAGACGGCAAGCCAGGCTGGAAATTCACCCTGCATGGCCCCTCTTATATGCCGGTGATGCAATACGCAGAACACCGTCCGCTGCGCGAACTGATGTATCGCGCCAGTGCCACCCGCGCCTCCGAATTCGGCAAAAGCGAATTGGACAACACGCCTCT
>CAIWNB010000502.1 GCA_903913965.1 uncultured beta proteobacterium | reverse complement strand
TTATTTTCGATAAGACCGCGTCTGCGATCAGGAACAAAAAACACTTACAATCGGCAGCGTTCTACGAAACTCATAGGAAACAAAATGCGTTTTGTCATCTCTACTTTAATCGCCGCCACCTGCATGACTGCAGGCAATCAAACCTCCGCGCAAAACTACCCGAGCAAGCCGGTACGCGTCATCGTGCCATTCGCCGCCGGTGGCGGACTCGATATCGTTTTGCGGCCAATGCTACAAAAGGTCAGTGAAAACCTGCAGCAACAGTTTGTGCTCGATATCCGCGCCGGCGCCAATGGCATCATAGGCACTGAAATCGGCGCCAAGGCGCCAGCAGACGGTTATACCTTGATCGGCGCGACTACCGGCACCATCACGATCAATCCTCACGTGTATGCAAAACTACCCTTTGACCCCGCGAAGGATCTGGTGCCGGTCAGCAATGTTGGCGCCACCTCGTTTGTCATGGTCGTACATCCTTCGTTGGCGGTGCGCAATGTCAAAGAGTTCATTGCGCTGGCCAAACGCCGCCCCGGCGAGATGACCTACGGTTCCCCCGGCATCGGCGGCACCAACCATCTGGCCGCAGAATATTTTCTGCAGCAAACCGGCACGCGGTTGATCCACGTGCCTTACAAAGGCAGCCAGCCGCTGATCGCCGACCTGATCGGCGGACATGTCATCATGGGTTTTGATTCAATGATGGCAACCATGCCGCAGGTGCGCGCAGGACGCCTGCGCGCGATGGGCGTGGCCGCCGCCAAACGCTCGCCGGTGGCCCCCGAGGTACCCACTCTTGCCGAGGCCGGTGGCCCGCCGTTGATCATTGGCTCATGGTACGGGCTGCTGGCACCCGCAGGAACATCGCGCGACATACTGACAAAGTTGCACGCCGAAATATCCAAAGCACTGGCGAACCCGGAATTGCGCGAACGTTATCAGTCGACCGGACTGGAACCAATCGGTAACACCTCGGATCAGTTTGCAGCTGAAATCCGTGAAGACACCGCGCGCTGGGGTAAGGTGGCACGCACCGCCAATGTGCGTGCGGAATAAGGAATACTCGCGCTTTATTTGTTGTCTTCTTCTTTTTCAGCGCCGCGCTGTGTCTGCTGGACCGCGTCTTCGATTTTTTCCTTGGCCCGCTCCATTGTTTTTTGACCTGCCTCGATTTCGTTTTTCTTGATCGTGACAGTCGTTGCCGTGGTACCTGCGGTTTCGACGCCACAAGCAGCGAGCAGAAAAAACAAGGTAAGCGCAACGACTTTAGGCATACCATTTCGAGACAGTTTTAACGTATTCGTATCTGGCGGATGCCGACCCTGCAGGACACTTAAAACTCATTCGATTTCAATCTGGGCGGCCTTGACGACCCGGCGCCATTTATCGATCTCTGCGGTGAATTTGACGCGGAACTCCGGCGGCGTCGTGCCGGCCGGCTCTACCCCCAGCGTCTGCCAGCGCTCGGCCATCGCCGGCGTGCGGACAATACGTGTCACATCAGCGGCGATGCGCGTCACCACTGCGGCAGGTGTGCCTCGTGGCGCGAACAATCCGTACCAGACGTCCACCTCATAACCCGTCACACCTGATTCGTGCAGCGTCGGTATCTCAGGCAGCATTGGCGATCGTTTAAGCCCGCTGGTACCAAGCGGCTTGACGCGGGCGGTCTTGATCATCGGCAGCTGGATTGGAATGCCGCCAAGATAGATTGATAACTGCCCGCCGATTAAATCGTTCTGCGCCTGCGGTCCGCTCTTGTAGGGCACATGCACAATCTGCACCCCGGCGAGCATATTAAATAGCTCACCGGCCATATGGTCGGAGCTGCCGGTACCGCCGCCCGAACCAAAACTCAACTGCCCTGGGCGGGCCTTTGCAAAAGCCACCAGTTCGCGCACCGTGTTCAACGGTGACCCTGCGGCCACCACCAGCACGTTGCCACGCGACGATATCTGCGTCACTGGTTCAAAATCACGCAGCACTTCATACGGCATTTTTCGGTAGACCGAGGGGCTGATGGCAAACGAACTCGACGCAAACAAAACGGTATAACCGTCGGGGGCGGCCTTCGCCACGGTTTCGGCGCCAATATTTCCGCCAGCCCCGGCCCGGTTGTCGACGATTACCGGCTGTCCCCATGCCTCATTGAGTTTTTGCGCGAGCACACGCGCAATAATATCCATGCTGCTACCGGGACCGATCGGTACTACGATACGTACCGGGCGCTGCGGAAAATCGGCCGCCTGTGCGGCACACAGAGCGGCCAGCATCAGACCGCCCGCCAGATTGATCGAGGCATACCATTTCATCAGTGATCCACCCTATTCCACTTTTAATTTGAGCGAGCGCACGATGCGTCCGTTCTTTTGCATTTCACTGCGTATGAATGTATCGAACTCTGCAGGCGTCATCGCCCCTGCGGTCAGGCCGACGCGAGCCAGCGCGTCATTGACCTCCGGCAACTGCAAGGCGCGTCCAATCTCCACACTCATACGATCAATCAATGGCTTGGCAGTGCCGCTGCGGAACATGGCGCCAAACCAGTTCGTCGCATCAAAACCCGGGTAACCAGATTCCGCAACCGTCGGCACCTTCGGCACAGCAGCCGAACGCGCCAGCGAGGTCACAGCAATCGCACGCATGCGTCCCGACGGCAGATACGGCGAACACTCGAGAACATTGGCAACCATCATGCTGGTGTGTCCTCCGAGCAAGGCCACCGTTGCCGGACCGCCGCCACCGTAGGGGACGTTGATCAACTCAATATTGGCGGTTTCGCGAAAGAGTTCGCCGGCAATGCGACCGCCGCCCAGGATGCTCGCCACACCCCACGTCAACTCGCGCGGGCGGGCCCGTGCCAGCGCCACCAGTTCCTTGACACTATGCGCCGGCAGGGAGGGGTGCACGCAAATGATCAATGGGTTGTAGGCGACGCGGCTTACTCCGACCAGATCAGTTAGCGAGTCGTAGGGCAGCCGCGCCTGCGCCGATGGGTTGACGGTAAAACTGGTGGCCATCAACAACAGCGAGTTGCCGTCGGCCGGTGCACGCGCCACGACGTCAGTCCCGATCACGGTGTTCGCCCCCGGACGATTGTCGATCACCATGTTTTGTCCGAGTGCGCGGCTCAGCGGGGCCGACAAGGCGCGCGCCAGCGTGTCTACCGCGCCGCCAGGAGGAAACGGCACCACCACCCGCAACGGCCTGCCGTCCTGCGCGATCGCACCAGCGCTCATGCACAACAGCGCAAAACCGACCATCCTGACAAATAAATGTATCCGTTTCATCATCTACTCCGCAGTGGCTCCCGCAGCTTTAAGAACCTTGCCGCGGATGACAATCTCATCCCGCACCATACGATCGAATTCGGTCGCCGAGGTGGGCTTTGCCAAAGCGCCCAGTGCCGCCAATCGTTCGGCAACCTCGGCGTTACGCAAAATAATACCCACGTCGACCGACAAACGTTCGATCACCCTGGCGGGTGTTCGCGCTGCTGCGATGAGCCCGTACCAGCCTTCGTAATTAAAACCGACAAGCGCGGCCTCGGAGACGGTCGGCACGTCAGGCAGAATCGGCGCACGTTCCCGGGTAGTAACAGCGAGACCGGCAAGCCGGCCACTGCGCACCAGGGGCACTGCGGGCACGATGGAGGTAACGACAAAATGGATGCGGCCTGCAATCGTATCGTTGATGGCTTCCGGAGTGCCTTTGTAAGGCACATGCACTGTATTGATCCCGGCGGTCATTCTGAACAATTCACCGCCAACATGTGTGCCGCTGCCAATGCCGGATGAACCGTAATTGATTTGACCGGGCTTTTGTTGCGCCAGTGTAATGAGCTCGCGCAGCGTCTTGATGCCGTTGCCTGCTGCAGTGCCGATGAGCATAGGCGTGCTGCCGATTTGCGTCACGCCGGTGAAATCGCGCAGCGTGTCGTAGGGCAGTTTTGGATAGAGTGCGGCACTACCGGCAAACACCGATGACGCCAGCAATAAGGTATGACCATCCGGAAGTGCACCGGCGACGATGCCACCAGCCACCGTGCCACCGGCACTGGGACGGTTGTCGACCACCACCTGCTGGCCCCATCGATCTGCAAGGCGCGGCGCGATCATGCGTGCAATCACGTCAGTGGCACTGCCAGGAGTGAACGGCACCACAATGCGCACCGGCTTCACAGGGTATGTCTGCGCACAGGCTTGATACGTGATCAATGCTGTTGCCGCCGCCAATACCACCAGCCGTCGTTCAATCGTTTGCCGCATGCTCCTCCCGCATCGACCAGCATTGATCATCACGCGGCAGCATACAGCATATGCTGCGCGCCGAACTGCGCTACCGACTAGCCAACGCGCAGCTTCGCGATCATCACCGGATCAGGATCGAGTCCGAGTCCGGGGGCTTGGGGCACCGCAATCCGCCCGTTGGCGTCTGGATTGATCGCATCATGCAGCGGGTTCTCGGCAAAGTCTGCATCGTAGCGCTCCACCGGAGTTTCATTGGCCATCGCCGCAATACAGTGTATCGACGCCAGCAAGCCCGGGCCAAAGTACGCCGAATGGGGCACCACATTGACGCCGAATGCTTCGGCCATCGCCATCACCTTGCGCATCTGCGTCACGCCGCCAACCTTGGTTACGCTGGGTTGAGCGTAGGTAATCGCCCCCTGCTCAAACAGGCTCTTGAATTCCGGTAACATGGCGTTCTCACCCGCCGCCGTAGGTATCCCGCCTTCACTTTGTACGCGTGCGAGGCCGCGATGATCTTCCGGCGGCCATACCGGTTCTTCAAGCCACTTGAGGTTCAGAGGCGCCAGCTTTTTCGCCATCCCAACCGCCTCATCGATCGTCCAGGGACAGTTGCAATCGACCATCAGCGGAATGTCCTCACCAGCGACATCAC
>CAIWNB010000501.1 GCA_903913965.1 uncultured beta proteobacterium | reverse complement strand
TCGACGGTTCCGCTCCTCGTGCCTGACGTATTGCGACTCGATTCGTTGTAGAACAGCAGCTGCAGGACTCGCCGTGCGGGATTGGCGAAACATGATGAAAATCAACATGCTGGAATATTCCGGCAGGGCGGTAGCGTGGCTAATTTTCCTCGACCTCTCAAAAACCCACCGGCCCAATGTGCCACATATTCCATTTAAACCTGAACTATCGGTGCAGGAATTACTCAAGGGATAATATACCGAAGCGCAATAAGAGCAGGCCCTGGAAGCGAATCGCTAATCTAATGGGTGTAGCTACCCGCATTGCGGTTGCATAACTTATTACGTTGAACCGCGATTGTGTCCGCAAAGAGAAGTAGCCCTGCTTGTTTGAACATAATTCTACGATTTTTAAGTGGAATCCAATTGGGTTAATTTCGGGAAAGCGCAGCTAATGTCACGACTCACACGGGGCACCCCATAGGTTTCATTCTATGCGGCTCTAACGAGCTTGGGCAGCAATTCAAGGTAAGCCCAGGAGTAACCTCATCGAGGCTAGAATATGCGGGGGCAGCGCTGTAACACCGGCAGTAATCGATAAGATCAGCGTGCACAGCGCTCACGCCAGCATAGGCCTTGAGATAAACCCCTTCGCATTGCGCCCTGCGCCACACTCGCTCGACCAAGGCCTTGTCCCGCCGGGCACCGCAGCCATCCATCGACACACAGCAACCTTTTGCCAACACCACATCAGTGAATTCGGTATACATAAACTGACGGCCTCGATCTGTATTGCCGATCTACGGCGTGCCACATATGGTTTTGTTTCAGCGATCCTGCCGTGGTGAGCGCACTTTCCAAAAAATCATTCCCCAATGCGAGTTGACCAATCCTAGCATGCAGTTGCGCCAGATTAACCGGTGCCGGAGCATCAGTACCGCCAAAAAAATCAACCGGACGCTCGCTCAACTGTTACTTCCAATCGGTAACTTGGTTAGGATGCAACTCGAACTCCTTGCAAAGTTCCGCAAGAGTTCGGCCTTCACGTAGTGCCGCTAGCACGACTCGAGCTTTGAATACTGCTGTGTGCGTACGGCATGTCAGCCGTGCAGATTTCTTAACCATTAAAAACTCCTTCTCGCCCGTCCGTCTTCGGACCAGCATTGTGCTGCGGAGTTTCCACTTGTATTACTATTCAGATTTTCGGGCCCGCTTCTGTGCCGCGCGTCGCATTCATTGTAGACGTTATCCCAGAAATGATTGATCATCAGAGTACCGGTTGGCTAGCAACCCCATTCGATCCGGCTGATTCGGTCGCGGAGGTGGAATGGGTTGTTCACCATCAAAACCATGAGCCCTTGAGAGTCTCTGCCAAAGGTAAGGCCTTAACCAATCACAGTCTCTCAGTTATAAGTGGCCTGCATAAGAAATTGTATGAAAATTTGCTCGCAATAGAGCGAGGCTGACATGTCGGAATGCTTGACGGAAGTCCCAGGAAGGTTCGTCGTCGTTACCCCCAACTTCAACATGGCCCCCTACCTAGCGGAAACCATTGAATCAGTTCTTGCAAACCTGCGTCCCGGCGATGAGTATTTCGTTATCGACGGGGGCTCTACCGATGGCAGCATCGAGATCATTAAGCAATATGCCGATAGGCTGACCGGTTGGGTCAGCGAAAAAGATAACGGTTACGCAGATGCGATCAGCAAGGGCTTTGCAAGAAGCAAAGCACAATACCAATGCTGGATTAATTGCGGCGACCTGTTCCTTGTCGGCGCATTAGATCTTGCACGCGAGCTGATCGAAGAGTCCGGTGCAGACATGATTTTTGGAGACGATTTTTATATCGATGAGAACAGTCGTGTGGTCAGCTACTCGCGAGGAGCATGCGACGACCTGAGAGCCGCGATGCTCTATGGGGACTGGACTCCGCTTCAGGATGCATGCTTTTGGCGCAGCGCCCTTTATCAGCGCGTTGGTGGTCTCGACCCACTTTTAAAAAACGCCGCCGATTACGCTCTATTCGCCAGCTATGCCGCCACTGGCAAGACGTGCTATGTACCTTATGCGTTCAGCGCCTTCAGACGCCACGAAGGGCAGAAGTCGATCGCCAACCGGGTTGCCTATAAGACGGAAAAGTCCAAGGTACGGCGCGATCTGGTTGCCGCAAGCGGTGAGTCGCTTGGCATGAAACTAATGCTTCGCATGGCCTATTTTCTCGCAATACGCTGGCGTGCGCGAGCGATGCATCGACATTGGGATATTCAAGTTCTTCATGGGCGCCTGGTTAGCGAACTCACCGCCGGCATCTCCTGGCCGTCTGGTAAGAAAACCCGTGTCGCGCACTGCGCAATTTGAAGATTGGAGAAACGGGTGGCAGTGACATTGCTAAGACGTATTTTTAAAAAAACTAGCGGCTACTTGAGGCAGGCCGCGCTGTTCCTCCCACAACTCCTTGCCCTGAAACGCGGGGGCAGGAAGGGGGTACGATTTGCACTGCACATGGGCGACATCAAGGCCTGCCTAGTAGATGCGACGGCAACAACCGGATTCGACCGCCATTATGTTTTTCATTGTGCTTGGGCGGCGCGTGTGCTTGCCCGGACACGCCCGGTTGAGCATACCGACATTTCTAGTAGCCTCTACTTTGTAAGCGGTACATCGGCCTTTGTACCGATACGTTTCCTCGATTACCGACCGGCCAATCTTGGCTTGTGCGGGCTGAGGGAAGAGGCTGTTGATATAAAGAAACTGCCGTTTCCCAACGGGTCAGTTCTGTCTCTGTCCTGCATGCATGTGGTCGAACATATCGGCCTCGGCCGCTATGGCGACCCACTAGACTATGACGGCGACCTAATCGCGTGCGCTGAACTCAGGCGCGTTATCGCGCCAGGTGGGCGCTTACTGATTGTAGTGCCTTTAGCCGGGCAACCAAGGATTGCCTTCAATGCGCACCGAATCTATGCGTTCGATCAGGTAATACAGATGTTCGATGAGCTGCTTCTAGAAGAATTTTTTTTGATTCCGGATCGAGAGAGAGATGGTGGGTTGGTGGCTTCGCCAAGCGCTGAATTGTTAGCCCGGCAACGTTATGGGTGCGGCTGCTTTTTATTTCGTAAGCCAGAGCCGCCCATAATCGCAGGAGCAGATCGCTGATGGTAGTCGTAAGACTGACGGGCGGCCTAGGCAACCAGCTCTTTCAGTATGCGTTGGGACGCTACCTTGCACTTCATGCAAATGCTGAACTGGTCCTGGAGGATTCCTTCTATCACCACGCGTCGCCGAATTCGACACCGCGTACATTCGAACTAGACAAGTTTAAAATTTATGCGCGACGAACCAGTGCCGCTGAACGACGAGCATTGCAGAGCTATACCGGGCGCATCTGGAAACGTATACGCCGTGCGCTACCGCTGCCAGGCGCCCTGAAGTATGTATATGAGCCGATAGGGGGATTCTTACCTATGGCGCGAATGCTCAAGGATCAAGTGTTCCTCGATGGCTACTGGCAGTCTGCCGCCTATTTCACCGGCATCGAAAATCTGTTGCGCACGGAACTGCAGCCCTTGCTTCCGATGTCGGACAAGGATCAGCAAATTGCTAGCCATATTGAAAAAGTTGAGTCGGTCAGCCTTCATGTCCGTCGGGGCGATTATACGAGTAATGCTACAGCGAATAGCCTGCACGGGTTTTGTGGCCTCGACTACTATCAGGCAGCGATAAAATTAATGGGAGAGCGCTTGTCTAATCCGGTATTCTTTGTGTTCTCGGATGATCTTCTATGGCTAAAATCGAATTTGCAAATAGACTATCCCTGTGTATATGTAGACCATAACTCATCGGCGACAGCATTTCAGGACCTGCGTCTAATGTCGCGCGCCAGTCATCACATCATTGCGAATAGCAGCTTCAGTTGGTGGGGTGCCTGGTTGAATCGATCACCAGCAAAGCAGGTCGTACGTCCGCGCAAATGGTACGCTGGGCTCCCTCGGGCGGGCGATCAGACTTGCCCGGGTAACTGGATTGCGTTGTGAACTCGACGGCTAGCGTAATTCGATGACCGATCGAGACTTACATATGCCGGCGGTCTCGGTGATGTTGTGTACTAACACATGGAACACTTATTGCGATCGCGCACTGTTATCCATCGAAGAGCAGTCATTCACTGACTTCGAGATCATCATTGTCGCAAATAGCGTGGATGATGAAACTTTTCTTAGGCTGATAACCCGCGCTTCCGATCCTCGCGTGCGTTTATTTCGCACTTGGATAGCGGGGGTAACCTTCAGCCGTAATTTGGCTCTACATCATTGCCGCGCCCCTCTGCTAGCGGTTATGGATGCTGACGATATTGCCTACCCCGAACGCTTTGCTGCGCAAGTGGAATTTCTCCGGCTTCATCCAGAGGTGACAGTTTGCGGAAGCAGCTACGACGTTATTGACGCTGAAGACAAGAAGATCTCTACTTGCCTGCTGCCTGCGTCAGACCGGGATATCCGCAAACTCCTTGTTTGGCGCAATCCGCTATGTCATCCGGCTACCATGTTACGCACGGCCAGCGTCCGTGCCCTAGGGGGGTATTGTGGCAATAGTGCCGAGGATTATGAGCTTTGGGTTCGCATGTCCGAGGACATAAATTCGCAATTTGCCAATCTAATCCAACCGTTGGTTGGTTACCGTGTTCCGGTAACAAGTGTTGCACGAAGATCCAGGCGCGCTTATGTGCATGTTGCTGGAGCACAATTTCGCTCCTTCGCATTGACGAAAAATCTACTGTGGTTAGTAGCCAGTCTGTTCACTCTGCTAAAGGCTTGGCTACGGTCAAATCAGCCATGAAATGCTTGCCAGAGCGTAAAACGCTACTCTTTTTTGTGTCCGAAGACTGGTTCTTCTGTTCTCACTTCCTGGAAAGAGCAAAAGCAGCGAGGAATGCTGGTCACAACGTGGTAATTCTGACCAGAGTGAATCAACATGCCGTCGCGATCGAAAATGCGGGCCTGCGCTTAATTCATTTTGATTTTGACCGGCGCGGGATGAATCCGTTTACTGGACTCCGTACGCTGATGCGGATCGTCTCTATTTATAGAAAAGAGCGACCATTACTGGTGCATCAGGTTGCTCTGAAACCGATTCTCCTGGGCAGTCTTGCCGCGCGAATTGTGCGAATTCCGTATGTCGTAAACGCAGTAGTTGGTGCTGGCTACGCATTTATTTCAACCAAGCTCGCCATGCGGATCCTGCGTCCGCTACTGCTGTTTTTGATACGAATACTCCTAAATCCGCCACGCAGTAAGGTGGTGTTCGAGAATACGGATGACCTTTCAGCTTATGTGCAGAACGGTCTCGTCAGAAAAAATGACGCAGTGCTGATACGTGGCGCAGGCGTAAAACCAGAGGTTTTCCAGCCTAACTCCAAAAAAGAACATCCACCGATAATTGTGCTGGGCGCGCGCCTTTTGTGGGACAAGGGCATAGGTGAATTTGTTGAGGTTGCACGGTTACTACGGCAGCGCGGCACGGAAGCGCGTTTTGTCATCATTGGCAACATCGATCCCGATAACAGAGCCTGTATTGACGACGCCACGCTTGAAGCATGGAAGGTGGAGGGCGCGGTAGAACTGTGGGGATTCCGTAGTGACATTCCACAATTATTAGCAGCGGCCACTATAGCTTGCCTACCCTCTTATCGCGAAGGTTTACCGAAGTTCCTGCTAGAAGCGATGGCTGCCGGATTACCGTGCGTAACAACTGATGTACCCGGTTGTCGCGAAGCCATACGGCATGGCGATAATGGTTTTCTGGTACCCGCAAAAAATACCCATGCGCTTGCCGACGCACTAGAACGCCTGCTGCATAATCCTGAATTGATCCGACAAATGGGGGGTCGCGGTCGGCAGCGGCTGGAGCAGGAGTTTTCTGCGCAGCATGTAAACGACAGTACCCTGGCGCTGTACCGCGAAATACTGAAGAAATGAAGGTATTAATCACAGGTGCTAACGGATTTATAGGTACAGCCTTGTATGAAAGACTGCGCAGAGACTCAGTCTCTGTGTGTGGTGCCTTTAGAACCCTGAAGTCACAGCCTAACGGCACTGAAGATATCGCGATCGAAAATATTACAGCGGCAACGGATTGGTCTTTCGGGCTTATTGATGTGCAAAAGGTGGTGCACCTAGCTGGTCGAGTGCATGTAATGAACGATAAAAGCCCGAACACATTGGCTGAGTTTCGCCACGTAAATGTGGCGGCCACAGCAAATCTCGCACGACAAGCAGCAGCCGCTGGCGTGAGGCGATTTATCTACCTGAGCTCCATCAAGGTCAATGGTGAGTCCACTGCAGTGGGGCGCCCTTTTAAAGCTGCCGATATGCCTGCCCCCGAAGATCCCTACGGCATCTCCAAGCACGAAGCCGAACAGCTGCTCCATCTAATTGCGGTCGAAACTGGGATGGAGGTGGTGATCATTCGTCCACCCCTGGTGTATGGGCCCGGGGTAAAAGCTAACTTTGCGTCGATGATGCGTTGGCTTGCCCGCGGCGTTCCGTTGCCACTCGCCGGGGTCACTGAAAATCGGCGTAGTCTAGTTGCCTTGGACAATCTGGTAGACCTGATCGTGACCTGTCTAAAACATCCAGCCGCAGCGGATCAAACCTTTTTGGTCAGCGATGGTGAAGACCTATCCACCGCCGCACTGTTGAGACGGATGGGTAATGCGCAAGGAATCCCAGCCCGGCTGTTCCACGCCCCGGTCGCCACCCTCCGGTTTGGTGCGGCACTGCTTGGCAAGCAAAGCATTTACCACAGGCTATGTGGCTCACTTCAGGTCGACATCCGCAAAACGCAAGAACTCTTGGGCTGGACTCCCCCGGTGTCCGTCGATGAAGGATTGCGTCGGACGGCAGAAGGGTTTCGTGCATGAAGCGTGTATTTGATTTGGCGTTGGCTTTAGTCGCAACGTTGTTTTTGACACTACCAGCCTTGATCGTGGCCCTAGCTGTGCGTCTAACCTCCCCTGGGCCCGCGCTCTACTGGAGTGACCGCGCCGGTTGTCAAAACCGCATCTTCAAAATGCCCAAGTTCCGCAGCATGCGGATTGACACGCCCGCTGTGGCGACACACCTTCTGCAAAACCCAGACCAATGGTTGACGCCAATTGGCCCGTTTCTGCGCAAATCCAGCCTGGATGAATTGCCCCAGCTGTGGAGCATCCTCAGGGGCGATATGAGTTTCGTGGGGCCGCGGCCAGCGTTGTTCAACCAGCACGACCTGATCGCCCTACGCACGGAAAGGGGCGTTCATGAATTAGTGCCCGGCTTAACCGGTTGGGCCCAGATTAACGGGCGTGATGAACTGCCAATCTCTAAAAAAGTGCAATTGGATGAAGAGTATCTTCAGCGCCGGTCATTTTTTTTTGATCTGAAAATACTTTGGATTACGGGATTGAAAGTGCTTGCGAGGGACGGAGTGTCCCATTGAAGAAAATCATCGATTATTCTGAGTAATCAGAAGGCCACACGCCATGAAAAAACTCCCCATTAACCTTTCAGTTTCGCTTCTTGCTCTACCGCGCGCGGCTAAACGCGTTGTGGTGCTTACCGTAGACCTCAGTTTGTGTATTCTGACCGTCTGGCTTGCTTACTACCTTCGGCTGGGAGAGTTTATCGGTTTCACGGGCCAGAGCGAGTGGGCTCCGGGAATAGTCTGGGCGGCCGCCACGTCAATCATTCTCGCGCTGCCAATTTTTATCCTGTCGGGACTCTATCGCGCCATTTTCCGCTATAGCGGTTGGCCTGCGTTGCTGGCAGTTGCTAAGGCCATATCGTTTTATGGTCTTCTCTATACGGCGATTTTTACGGTGATTGGGATTGCTGGTATTCCCCGCACCATTGGGATTATCCAGCCTATTCTGCTATTGCTGCTTGTCGGCGCATCTCGCACATTTGCACGCGTCTGGCTCAGTGACCAGTACCAGAGCATCCTGAAGCAGGCTTCCCGCCCCAAGGTGCTCATCTATGGCGCAGGAAGCACAGGGCGTCAATTAGCAACCGCCATGACCAATAATCCAAAAATGCAAGTAGCCGGCTTCCTCGATGACGACGACCGGCTGCATGGCCATGTTCTAAATGGACAACCCATATACGACCCGGACGATTTGGCTAATCTGGTGAAACCGCTTAACGTCAGCGACGTCTTGCTCGCCATGCCTGGGCTCAGCCGCAACCGCCGAAACGAGATATTGATCCAGATTCGCAGCGCCCATGTTGCTGTTCGTACTGTGCCCAGCGTTACCGACCTGGCTCAAGGCAAGGTAAGTGTGTCAACTCTCCGGGAGCTGGATATTGATGACCTGCTCTGTCGTGAGCCGGTAGTCCCCAACCATATTCTGCTAGCAAAGAATATTGCAAGTAAGGTCGTCATGGTAACTGGGGCTGGCGGTTCAATCGGCGGCGAACTTTGCCGACAGATTCTGGCTTTGGCCCCCGCTAAACTACTAATGATCGAACAGAGCGAATTTGGACTCTATGCGATTCACCAAGAGCTGCAAGAAAAACTTGGCAAATCTGAAATCGTACTCGTGCCCTTACTGGCTTCAGTACAGGATAATAAACGTATCCGGGAAATCATTTTCACTTGGCATCCCGAGACGATTTACCACGCAGCCGCCTACAAGCATGTGCCCTTGGTGGAGCACAACCCGGCCGAAGGTATCAAGAACAATGTACTGGGTACGCTATGCACAGCACAATCAGCGATTGAATGCGGCGTTTCCGACTTCGTTCTGATTAGCACAGACAAAGCCGTGCGCCCAACCAACATCATGGGCGCAAGTAAACGACTCGCCGAGATGGTGCTGCAAGCGCTGGCAGCGACTGGCCCCAGGACGAAGTTCAGCATGGTACGATTTGGCAATGTGCTGGATTCTTCGGGCTCGGTGGTGCCGAAGTTCCGGCAGCAGATCCGTGACGGTGGTCCACTCACCCTGACCCATCCCGAAATTACCCGCTACTTTATGACCATTCCCGAGGCCGCTCAACTCGTAATACAGGCTGGCGCGATGGCCAAGGGCGGCGACGTCTTCATCCTCGATATGGGACAACCGGTCAAAATTATGGATTTGGCGCGACGGATGATCGAACTATCGGGTTTAACCTTAAAAGATGATCAAAATCCAGATGGCGACATGGAGATCGAAATTACCGGACTGCGCCCTGGTGAAAAACTCTACGAAGAACTGCTAATCGACGATAACCCCATAGCCACAATACATCCGAGGATCATGAGGGCTCGCGAACAGTTCATTGCTTGGCCTACCCTGGAAGGCGAACTGAATTCGTTGGAATCAGCACTCAACGTCAATGACGTCGGTGTCATCCGACTGCTCATGGGAAAACTAGTGTCAGGATACACCCCGAGCGATGAAATAGTTGACTGGGTATATCTAGAGCAGGAAGCCGAAGCGCGGCTGATCGGTCTTGGACACTGACATCAATCTCGTAGGATAACAGTCGATAATTCAGCGGGAATGGTCTTGATAACTTTCTACCTTAGGCCTCTTTAAAGCGTGGATGACCCTGTTTTTGAAACGGAATGCAAAGGAATTAAGGCCTGGCATGCGCCTCCAAGACATATCTAGCTCATCTACGCGAGCCGCCCGTAGCTGCGCCATAGCGCTGGGCTTTTCAATACCGGTCTCGGTCGCGCTCGACAACCTGCTGCTCGCCGCTGTATTACTGTTGTGGCTGGCCAGCGGACAATTTCGTGAAAAGCTCGCCGTGATCACGGATACGCCAGTCGTGAGGGCGGCGCTGGGTCTTTTCATGCTACTCGCCGCCGGCATCTTGTGGAGTACGCACCCCGCAGAGGGCGCACACATACTCGGCAAATACGCTGATCTTGCATTTGTGCCGATTTTCATCACCCTGTTTCGGGCCTCAGAAGATCGTCGACGTGCCGGCCTGTTTTTGCTCACGGCACTGCTACTGACTTTGCTCTTATCCTATCTGAACCGGGCGGGCGCAGTACCACACGGCTATCTGGTGACAGACCCGGCCAACCAACCCAACGTATTCAAACTCTATCTCACCCAAAGCATACTGATGGCATGCGGTGCATATTGGTTGGCATTACTTGCAATTCACGCACGCTCGCTACGCTCGCGTTTACTTTGGGTAACACTTGCCGCACTCGCCATCGTCAACGTAACGCTTATGCTGTCCGGGCGCAGCGGACAAATCATACTGGCGGCCCTGGCGGTATACCTATGTTTTTCGGTATGGCGCTGGCGTGGCATATTGCTAGCTACAGGATGCGGTCTAATCGGTGTAGCAGTTTTGATCTTTGCCCTTGCATCCCCAGAAAGCCGGTTTGCCGGCGGCAACATTGAACCGGCTTCAGGACATAGAGATGGCCGAATCAGTGCGGTCATCAAAGATTTCAAAGCCTGGCAACAAGGCGGCGCATCGAACACCTCCACCGGCCAACGTCTTGACTTTGCGACCAACAGTATCGCCATCGTATCCGCGCATCCCATTATCGGGGTTGGTACCGGCGGCTTCGCCGCTGCCTACGCACAGCAGGTCGATGGTTTGGGCAAAGACGCAACCGTTAACCCGCATAATGAATACCTGAATCTCGCCGTTCAGCTCGGCATGCTGGGCCTGCTGATGCCAGCGCTCTTGTTTCTGGTGGTATGGCAGCAGGCCAAGGGGTTGCCTAGCCCGCTGGAACGGGACCTCGCACGTGGACTCGCCATCGCTTTTGCCGTGGGCTGCCTCTTTAATTCGATGTTGATGGATCATGTCGAGGGCTTGTTATTCGCCTGGTGCCTCGGCGTTTTGTTTGGTGGCTACATGCCGCCACGAAAACCTGAAGTAATAACGACCACATGACCCTCTCCGTCATCATCATCACCAAAAACGAAGCGGACGTCATCGAACGCTGCCTGCGCTCGGTGGCCTGGGCCGACGAAATCATCGTCGTCGATGGCAACAGCAGCGACGACACCGCGGCGCTGGCGCGCGGCCTCGGCGCGAAAGTCGACAACGCCCCCGACTGGCCCGGCTTCGGCCCGCAGAAAAATCGCGCCCTCGCGCTGGCGACCGGCGACTGGGTGCTGTCGCTCGATGCCGACGAATGGGTGACGCCGGAACTGCGCGAGGAAATCGTGCAAGCCATCGCCGCCGCCGACCGCCTGCCGGCCTACCGCATGCCGCGCCTGTCGAGTTATTGCGGCCGCACCATGCATCACTCGGGCTGGTGGCCCGATCATGTGACACGACTCTTTCAACGCGGCGTAGCGCGTTTTTCCAACGACCTCGTGCATGAAAAACTGTTGGTCGATGGCGTCACCGGATCACTGCGCCAACCCTTGCGTCACGAAGCGATCCGCGACCTCGACGATGCACTGGCCAAGATGACCGCCTACTCCACTGCGGGTGCGGCCATGATGCAGGCACGCGGCAAATCATCTTCGCTCACCTCGGCCATCGTGCACGGCTTGTGGACTTTTATCCGCACCTATGTGTTGCGCGCCGGCTTTCTCGACGGCCGCGAAGGCTTCATGCTGGCGGTCTCCAATGCCGAGGGCGCCTACTATCGCTATCTCAAACTGATGCGGCTCAATGAACGCCGGCCGCGAACCAAGTAAGTGAAAACCGCGGTCATCGTCACCACCTATAACCGCCCCGACGCACTGGCGGCGGTGCTCGCCAGCTATCGCGCGCAAAGCAGCCAGGACTTCGAACTGCTGGTGGCCGACGACGGCTCGACTGAGGCTACCCGCAGCGTCGTCGATGATTGCCGTCGGCACGCCGGCTTTGCCGTCCATCATGTGTGGCACGAAGACCAAGGCTTTCGCGCCGCCGCCATCCGCAATCGCGCAGTGGCGGCGAGCAGCGCCGATTACGTTATCTTCACCGACGGCGATTGCGTGCCGGCCGCTGATTTCGTCGCCCGTCATCAGCAGCTCGCCGAGCGCGGCTGGTTTGTCGCCGGCAACCGCATTTTGCTCGGCGCCGACTTCACCCAGCGGACGCTGGCCGCCACACTGCCCCTGCATACCTACAGCTCGCTCAACTGGTTATCGGCGTGGCTACAGCGCGACGTCAACCGTCTGCTGCCTTTGCTACGTCTGCGCGACGGCCACTGGCGCCGCTCTGCACCGCAGCGCTGGGCGGGCGTTAAAACCTGTAACCTCGCCGTTTGGCGTGAAGATCTCAACCGCATTAACGGGCTCGACGAAGCGTACGCAGGCTGGGGCCTGGAGGACAGCGATCTCGTCATCCGGCTCTTGCATGCCGGCGTGCGACACAAGAACGGGCGCTTCGCCACGCCAGTGTTTCATTTGTGGCACGCCGAGAACGATCGCAGCCGGCTCATGGAAAACCGGCAGCGGCTCGACGCGCTGTTGCAATCCGACCGCGTGCGTGCCGAACGCGGGCTCGATCAATACGCATGAAAGCCCCGCGCAGTATTTTGGTGGTGGTGACGCGCCGCATTGGTGACGTCTTGCTCGCCACGCCGGTCATCCGCTCGTTACGCCGACACTGGCCGGATGCGGCCATCGACGTGCTGGTCTTCGGCGGCACTGAAGGCGCACTCGCCGGCAATCCCGATATACGCCAGGTGCTAACCATCGCCGAACGGCCAACCGCCGGCACCCATCTGCGACTGGCGATGCGCCTCTGGCGCCGTTACGAGTTGTCAATTTCACTGGTGCCGAGCGACCGCCCGACGCTCTACGCCTGGCTGGCTGGACGCCTGTCTTGCGGACTGGTTGTCGACACGCCAAAACACCGCTGGAAGAAATGGCTGCTCGATCGCTGCAGGCCCTATAACAACGCCGACACGCACACGGTGAATGTTTATTTGCGCACGCTCGAGTTGCTCGACGTAGAAAGTCTGCCGCAGGTGATTGCCGGAGGCAGTGCAAACGACGCGGCACGGGCACGACAAAAACTGCACGAGGCCGGCGTTCACGGCGCATTCGCCGTAATGCATCCCTCGCCCAAGTTCCCCTACAAAAGCTGGACGCTCGACGGCTGGCGCGAGACGGGACGATGGCTCGCAGGGCAAGGTTTGCACGTCGTTCTAACCGGCGGGCCCGACCCCGATGAACGCGCCCGTGTGGCGACGATCGCACAGGCCCTGCCCGGAGCGATCGACCTCTCCGGGCAGCTAAGCCTGGCCGAAACCGCCGGCGTGCTCGCACAGTGCAATCTCTACATCGGTCCTGACACTGCGATTACCCATCTGGCCGCGGCCCTCGATGTACCGGTAGTCACTTTGTTTGGCCCCAGCGATCCCGTGAAATGGGGGCCGTGGCCGGCACAACCAAGCGGCCGCGATAATCCCTGGCTGCGCCACGGCTCACAGCGCGCCGGCAAAATATTTTTATTGCAGGGCGGCGGTCTTTGCGTGCCGTGCCTGCACGAAGGCTGCGCACGCCACATCAACAGCCTCAGCGATTGTCTGCAACAACTGCCTGCCGCGCGCGTGATTGCGGCAGCGGCTGCGCTGCTGAAGGAATATCCAGCCACGCGCATCGACCGTCCGCCGCCACCACAGTAGGCCACTCACCACACGATGCGGCTGCCCGGCTTGCAACAACGTCAACCTCTGAGAAGGTTAATCCTTGGGGGCCGTCAATCCGGGCGCGGCAAGATACGTTGTAACTTGCCTGATCGGCCTTGGTAGGGGCTTGGAGAGCGCCCCTATCGTTCTAACGCAAGGGCTCCGGGTCCGTTCCAGCGCAGGGCGCGTTCGCGCCCTTTCCTGCAGACCGCCTGTTCAGGCGGCCTTCTCCACCACATAGAGCACAGAGTTGTCGGCAATACCGGCGCGGGCGAACCCCTCCGCGCCGAAATGCGCGCGGTCGAGTGCGCGCACCTGAAATCCGGCATCCGCCAGACGTGACACCAGATCACGCTTGCCATAAAGGCGCAGATGATCATCCTGCCCGTGATATTTCCAGCGTAAGGCCGGCGTATTCACCGCGGGATCTTCTTGTGTGTCATCAACCCCCTCGATCAACGGCACCATGACGATGCCGCAACCGCCCGGTCGCAGTATGCGAAAGAGTTCGCGCATGGCGGCCCTGTCATCGGGCACATGTTCGAGTATGTGCGAACACATGAACAGATCAACCGAGTTATCGGTATACAGCGGCATGTTCGAAATATCGACCTGGTCATCGACGTTCGGGCGGAAATAATCTGCGGTCCGGTATTCAATATTCGGAAACGTCCGTAACAGGCGCGAGAGTGCCAGCGATGGCGCGAAGTCGATGAAACGGTATTGGCGGCCAGCCGCGAGTGTCGCCAGGCGGCCGCGCAAAAAGAGTGCGTATAAACGCTCGCGGTCAGAGGCGTCACAGGCGGGGCAAGAATACGCTGACAGATTCAGCGTTTCAAACCGCTCGATCGGATAGACAAAACCCATTTCACGCAGCTTGCGCGGAAACGATTTGTAGATCGGATAAAAATGTTTGAGGCCGCCGCTGCAGACCGGGCACTCATACGCATTGCCGCTGTAGAACGGCGTTTTTAGCCAACGGACAAATGCCTTCTTGAAATCCTTGACCTTGTAACCTTTGTAGCGTGCGAGCACTGGACGTCCTTGACAGGCGGATGATGGCTGC
>CAIWNB010000500.1 GCA_903913965.1 uncultured beta proteobacterium | reverse complement strand
CCGCGCCGACTACGGGGAAGAGCGAGACCAGCCAGTCCTGCGCAGCGGGTTGAGACGGACTGCCGGGGATATGAAAAGGTTGATTGACGAACGTGGCATGCCGGGTCAGCACCTCTTGCACCAGCGCATCGAGTTCGAGTTTGAACACGCCGGTAAACGGATTCTCCAGTGGCGTTGCCAATTCGGATGGGGCTGGTAAACCACTGAGGCGCGCCAGCGTGGGGTTGATTCTGGCAAGACGTCCGTCTTTGTCAAAAATCGCCTTGCCGACCGGGGACTCGAGGAAAAAGCTGTTGAGGCGCGCTTCACTTTCTTCGAGCAGACTGCTGGTTCGGCTAATTTCATCGATTTGTTTGACGTTCTGGCGCAGCAGTCGCAAGACGAGCGCGGTCATCGCGGCAATGATCAACGAGAGCAAAACAGCCTGAATGACGTTGGCTTTGGCGGCGCGCATCCAGGCACTGAGAATCACTTCGCCGGAGATGCGCACATCCACCACCAGCGGATAATCGGCAACCCGCGTCGGGGCAATGATACGATTTTCGCGACCGTAGCTTTTTGATCCGCTTGGAACGGAGGCGTCGAGCATCTCGGATCTGGCGCCGGAGTTGAGGATACGGAAGATCGACCCTGTGGCGTAGTTGCCACCGATGTCGTTAGTCTCGTCAGGCCAGCGGGCGAGACTGGTGCCTTCGGCATTGAACAAGGCATAGGCTTTGCCGTCGTCGGAAATATTCTTAAAGAAATTTTGAAAGTAGGCGCTTTCAATGCCGGCGAGTACCACGCCTAGCATCTCTCCCGAGGGCGCGCGGATTTTTCGCGCGAGGTAGAAGGTCCACGTGCCGGTGCCTTTGTTTTGTACCGGTGCCGAGAGGAATACCTCGAGCGCCGTGTCTTTGAGATGCGCCTGGAAATAATCACGCTCTTTGAGATTGATCAGCGCCCCTTGTGCAGAGCGCGGCGGGAAATTGCGGGTGAAGTTCACCATGTCGCCGTTGAGGTCGACAATGGAGGCGACGCTGACCTGCGGCACGCCGCTCTGGCGGATTTTCAGCATCTCATGAATTTCACGCGTGCCGAGCAGTTTGCGCAATTCATCCGTAGTGCCGGGTTTCGACTGGGCGACGATTTCATTAATCGACTTCAGCGCGAGGTCTGCGGCAACCATGGTCTGATGCGCATGCGCGGCGAGTGCGGTTGACTCCGACGCGGCGACGGCTTTCCAGGTTTCAATATGGCGATCGCGATCGCTGGCTACTTGAAGAAACGCCACGGCGACGACGAGCAGACTGGCAACCACGCCCAGGCTGGCGATGAAGTTGGTCGAAGAAATCCACTCTTTGAAAGTTCGCTGCATAGCCCCGATTCCCATTCTTTTCATCCGTGCACCAGAGCGCAGCGCGACCGGATCTCATCGCTGGATCGGCCTGTTGGTTTTGCGCGCCCGCTGCCTCTTGTACAGGCGCGACATTACCATTTTAAAGTATCAATAAATGTTAAGTTAGGTTAAGCCAAAATGCGGCTTGTTTCAGGCGGAAGGTGGGGCTGTTTCGATGCGGATGCCGGCAGTAGGCGGGGGGGGCAGCGGGGCAGGGCAGGGCCTGTGGTCAGCAGAGGTGGCCGCCACCGGGTGGCGTGGCGGCCTGAGAGCTTGGTTCGGGCGAACATCAGGCCCGAGGGATCAGGGCTTGCCGAGGAAATCCATTTTGCCGACCTCAACACCGTTGTGACGCAGGATGTCGTAGGCGGTGGTGACGTGGAAATAAAAGTTCGGATAAACCCAGTGCAGCAGATAGGGCTGTCCCTTGAACTCCAAAGGGCCGCTGCGCATCGGCAGCACGATGTGCCGGTCTTCGCTGCCGTCGATCTGCGCCGGCGTAAAGCGCTTGATGTAGGCAATCGTTTTTTCGATGCGTGCGATCAATTCGGCAAACGTCGTTTCGTTGTCTTCGTATTTGGGCGGTTCGTCGCCGGCCAGCCGCGCCATGCAACCCTTGGCCATGTCGGCTGCGATCTGTATCTGTTTGGCGAAGGTGAACATGTCGGGTGACAGGCGCGCATTAATAAACACCGACGGCTCGATCTTTTTCGCCGCTGCGTGGGCCGCGCCCTTTTCGAGGATGGCGACCAGATTGAGGAGCATACGTTCGAGGACGGGGGCCGAGGCCTCATACATTGAGATAGTCATGGGATTTTCGTGGGTAAAGTCAGGGCCGTGGATTCTAGCATCGGGCTAATTGCCGCATAATCGCACCATGACGACCGATCACAATCTGAGTTTGCCGCCCGCCGCGGCACGCGTTGCGCAACGCCTTGACGGCGTAGAGCCATTTCATGTGCTGGAACTGGCGGCGCGCGCCGCCGAGCTGGAGGCGGCCGGCCGCAACATCGTCCACATGGAAATCGGCGAGCCGGATTTTCTCTCGCCCAAACCGGTCTGCGAAGCTGGTATGCGCGTGATCGAAACCGGTCGTTTGTTTTATACGCCCGCCCTCGGGCTGCCGGTGCTGCGCGAGACCATCGCGCGTTTTTATCGCACGCGTTACGGCGTTGACGTGTCGCCTTCGCGCATCATCATTACTTCGGGTGCTTCAGGGGCCTTGTTGCTGGCGATCGCGGTATTGATCGACAACGGTGACGAAGTGCTGATGGCGGACCCTGGTTATCCGTGCAATCGCAACTTCGTGCGCATGATGGGCGGGGTCGCTGATGAAATCGCCGTCGGTGCGGACAGCGGTTATCAACTCACGCCTGAATTGGTGGCGCAGCGCTGGACGCCGCGTACTCGTGCGGTTATGGTGGCCTCGCCGTCGAATCCCACCGGTACTCTGATGGCGGACGCAGCGCTCAAGGAGATCGCTGCCATCGCGGCAGCGCGCGGCGGCGTCATGATCGTCGACGAGATTTATCACGGCCTTGTCTATGAGGGTGATTACTCCACAGCGCTCAAATTCAGCGACCAGGTTTTTGTCATTAACAGCTTTTCGAAATACTTCAACATGACCGGCTGGCGGCTGGGCTGGATGGTGGTGCCCGAGGGCTATCTGCGGGCCTTTGAAAAACTTTCGCAGAATATTTATCTCTCTTCGCCCACACCTTCGCAGCATGCGGCGGTGGCGGCTTTCGAGCCGGAGACCATCGCCATCCTCGAGGCGCGGCGTGCGGAATTCAAGGCGCGGCGTGATTATCTGTTGCCGGCCTTGCGCGAGCTTGGCTTCCGCATACCGGTGGTGCCGCAAGGCGCGTTTTATATCTATGCTGATTGCAGTGCGTTGTGCGACGACAGTTTTGCTTTCGCGCGCGATCTGCTGGAGAGCGCCGGTGTGGCCATCACACCGGGTGCTGATTTCGGGGCCAATGCCGCAGACAAGCACGTGCGTTTCGCCTATACGAACGCAGTGCCGGTGCTCGCAGAAGGTGTGCGTCGTATCGCCGCTTATCTCGCCGCGCGGTGAGTGTCGCGTTAGACGCTGGCGCTAGCGTCTAACGCAATCGCAGCGTCAACCGGTCAGTTCAGCCAACGTTAATGTCTACAGGCGGTCCGTTCCGCCACACACGAGGAGATCAAATGAAGATGACCCATGCAGTTGCCGCTCTCAT
>CAIWNB010000499.1 GCA_903913965.1 uncultured beta proteobacterium | reverse complement strand
GCAGGTTTTCATACTGTTTGCGCAGCGCGTCGTTTTCGAGGTCTTCGCGGGTGAGGGGCATCAGTAGAGGAACGCGCGGCGGGCTATCACGTTGACCCGGGGTGGACAGGAGTAGAGGCCTGCTCATGCCGCGTGCGGTAAAAAATGAATGCCCTCCCCTGCTTTGCGGGGGAGGGGGCAGGGTGGGGGCGCTCGGCGGCAGGATACCCGATGCGCTTCGCGTATGGCGTCCGGAATTGTGAGGCGCGTGTAAATGCGGCGGCGGCCTCGCAGGATCGCTGTTTTTTTACCAATACGGTTTAAAGAGATTGTTATTTTTATCGTAATAAATTGCGAATAATAAAAATTATGATTAGTAATTCGCCAATAATGGCGACTTGACGGTTGTAAAATATTCGCCTATAACTCGTAATAACTGACGAACTATAGCGATTTAATGCAATGACTCGCCATTCATTACGACCATGAAAATCACCGGTTTACTCACAGATGATGCGGTGCTGGCCGAGCTGGGCGGGCGGATTGCCCGGCGTCGGATCGAGCTGCAATTCACCCAGGCAGCAGTGGCCGAACAAGCCGGTATCGCCAAGCGTACCCTCGAACGTATGGAGGCGGGGTTAACGTCACAGCTGGCCACCCTGGTGCGTGTGTTGCGGGTGCTCGAGGCGGCATCAGGGCTGGATAGCCTGATACCGGAGTCCGGGTCCCGGCCGATGGATTTCTTGAAGCGCAAGAGCAAGGTCAGGCAACGCGCTCCGGGGCGTCGGGCCGGCAAGGAAATTGGCGCACCATGGCGCTGGGATGAGAAGCCGTGACTGCGCTCGCCGAAGTCAAACTGTGGGGTAAAACCATCGGCGCCGTGTTGCTGCAGGATGGAGATGACGTTGCCAGCTTTGAATACGATGCCGCATTTGCGCAAAGCGGCATTCAAGTCGCGCCGCTTGTGATGCCGCTGTCCCGCCGCGTGCACCGTTTTCCCGCGCTTTCGCGCACGACTTTTCACGGGCTGCCCGGCCTGCTGGCCGATTCGCTACCGGACAAATTCGGCAATGCGCTGATTGATGCCTGGCTGGCCTCGCGTGGGCGGCAAGCGGATTCCTTCAATGCGATTGAGCGGCTTTGTTATACCGGTGAGCGCGGCATGGGCGCATTGGAATTCGCCCCTGCCACCGGCCCCGCGGCGAAGCAGACTACGGGCATTGAAGTTAGCCAGCTGGTGGCACTTGCATCGAAAGTACTGACCCACCGAAATAATTTGCAGGCGTCTTTTGCCGCTCAAGGCAGCGAGGATGCGCTCAGCGACATTCTGCGCGTGGGCACGTCGGCCGGTGGCGCACGCGCGAAGGCAGTTATCGCATGGAACCGAAAAACCAATGAAGTGCGGTCTGGCCAAGTCAAAGCCGGCAAGGATTTTGAATATTGGCTGCTTAAGTTCGATGGCGTGAGCGGCAATAAAGACAAGGAACTCGATGACCCGAAAGGTTACGGGTTGATTGAATATGCTTATTACCTGATGGCGCTTGAGTGCGGCATTGATATGAGTGAATGCCGGCTCTTCAAGGAGCATGGCCGATCGCATTTCATGACGCGCCGCTTCGATCGTCTCGCCGGCGGCGAGAAACTTCACATGCAGTCACTTAGTGCATTGGCGCATTATGACTTTAATATGGCAGGAGCTTACAGCTACGAGCAGGCTTTGCTGGTGATGCGGCAACTGCAGTTACCGATGCAGGCCATCGAGCAACAGTTCCGACGTATGGCTTTTAACATCCTAGCCCGCAATCAGGATGATCACGTCAAGAATATTGCCTTCTTGATGAACAAGTCCGGCGAGTGGTCGCTATCGCCGGCCTTTGATATGACCTATAGCTTTAATCCTGCGGGGGCGTGGACGGCAAGTCATCAAATGACGATGAACGGCAAGCGCGACAACTTCACACTGGACGACTTCAACGCCTGCGCAAAGAAGGCTTCAATGAAACGGGGGCGTGCAGCGAAAATCGTTTCCGAGGTGCAGGCGACGGTATCAAAATGGAAATCGTTTGCAGAACAAGCGGGCCTGTCTGATGGCGTGCGTCAAAAAATTCAGCGCACGTTGAATTTGAAGCCTTATTCTTGAATTCAGGCGGTCCATCGGCAGGATTACAAGATGGTCGCATGGTAGAGCGCACTAAGCGCAGAGCAATGCGCCGCATTTGAGTCGTCGACTGCCAGAGGGGGGGGGCAAGGTCGATATGTCCAATGGCAGGTGAAAGTAGGGGTTTACTCGTTGGATTGGGGGGGGCGAGGTCAATGCTCGGGGCACGATGATTCTCCGTAGGGCGCAATGCGCTGCGCTTAGTGCGCCCTACGGGGTTTTGGTAAATGCGGCTGTTTCGCCTACAACCACTTCCTCACCGAATAGCCGTTAATCGCGTATCGCGTCGATTAACTGGGGTCAGTGTAACTTTTTGACGGCGCGCACGTTGAGGTCATGACATCATTCGCGACAACGGTGATCGACGATGCCACGCAAACCCCGCTTCAGCATAGTAGGGGGCAATAAGCGCAGCGCATTGCGCCGTATTACAGCCTATCCAGTACTGCCGCATGCCTAGCTATCGCCGAGCCTGGCATGCAGGCGGCACCTATTTCTTTACCGTTAATTTATTGCAACGGCGCGGCAATGATTTGCTCACGCGCCACGTCGATTTGTTGCGCGAGGTGGTTCGATCAGTCCGCCAGCGGCACCCGTTTCACATCCACGGCTGGGTGGTGCTGCCCGAACATCTACATTGCGTGATCGAATTGCCGCCAGGTGACATGAATTTCGCCACGCGCTGGCGCTTGATCAAGACGGAGTTCTCGAAAGCGTTACCGAAGGTTGAGCGGATATCGGCGGTGCGTGCCGCGCGCGGCGAGCGTGGAATCTGGCAGCGCCGTTATTGGGAGCATCTGCTGCGCGACGATGCGGATATGCAGGCGCATATAGACTATGTGCACTTCAATCCGGTGAAGCATGGCTTGGTCAGGTGCGTCGCCGATTGGCCGCACTCGACGTTTCACCGGTTGGTGAAGGCCGGGGTTTATCCGCTGGATTGGGCGGGTGGCAGGGCCGACGCTTTGGGTTACGATGATTGACATGCGGCGCAATGCGCTGCGCTTAGTGCTCCCTACGGGGTGTTGGTAAATGCGGTTGTTTCGCCTACAACCACTTTCTCACCGAATAGCCGTTAAGCAACGGCCGCTGCAGCGCGGCGTTAGCGAACTGCCGGCCCCATTTGAATGCCTTGTAGAGCACGACGAAGCGCAGTAGGGCGCACTAAGCGCAGCGCATTGCGCCGCATGTGAGTCGTCGACTGCCAGAGGGGGCAAGGTCGATATGTCCAATGGCATGTGAAAGCAGGAGGTCTATACATTAGATTG
>CAIWNB010000498.1 GCA_903913965.1 uncultured beta proteobacterium | reverse complement strand
GGCAGCGCCAAGGTGCAGAAGAACAAACTGCGGGCGCAGGCCTTGATTGATTTCGGTCTGGAACAAAAATAATAGCTGGCCACCAAGAGCACAGAGAGTCGCGAAAAAATGGCTTTAGCGGTATCGAGTATCACCGGCCGCTGGCTTCAACGTCTCGTGCATCGCTGTTTTCTACGTGACTGATTTTTAGTTGATACACCAACAGGGAGTCGAAGTGATGGATAGTCTGATGGAAAAATCACCGCTCGGAGTCTTCATCGAGCATATCAAGAAGGGCGAGCTGGCCTACCAGGTCTGCACCGATGATAACAAGGCCATATTCTTCCCGCGCGTAGTAGCGCCGAAGACCGGCAGCACCAATCTTGAATGGCGCGTCTCCAAGGGCCTCGGCACCGTCTACACGACGACCGTCGTGTGCGGCAAGGAGAACGCCAAATGGAACGTCGCCATGATCGACGTTGACGAGGGCTTTCGCATGATGAGCCGCGTCGAAGACATCGACCCGATGGAAGTGAAGATCGGCATGCGCGTGCAGTTCCGCGCTCACCCCGGCGATGAAAAGCAGCCAGCCTATCCTGTATTCGTGCCCGTAGGAGGTGCAAAATGAACCATCTCAAACGTGGCAGCGTCGCCGTTGTCGGCGCCGCGGAATCCGATCTCGGCAAAGTCGCCGAACACACCAGCCCCCTCGATTTGATGGCACAGGCCACGCGCCGCGCCCTCGACGACGCCGGCCTCAAAATGTCCGACATCGACGGCCTGTTCGCCGCGGTTGGCCAGGTCCGCCTGTCGCCGCTGGCACTCGCCGAATACCTGCGCCTGAAGCCGAATTACTTCGACGGCACCATCATCGGTGGCTCGTCATTCATGGCGCATATCGCACACGCACAGGCAGCGATCGAAGCCGGCCTCTGTGAAGTCGCGCTGATTGCCTACGGCAGCACACAGAAAACGGTTAGCCGCACCGCCGCCGGCCGTCCCGAATACAACTATTACGAAACGCCGTACAAGCCCTTCCTGCCGGCTTCGGCGTACGCGATGGCAGCAGCGCGCCACATGCATGAATTCGGCACCACGCGCGAACAGCTGGCTGAAGTTGCGGTCGCGGCACGCCAGTGGGCGCTGCTCAACCCGAAGGCCTGGGAAAAAGAACCGTTAAGCGTCGAGCAGGTGCTCAATGCGCGCATGGTCAGCTATCCGTTTACCGTGCGTGACTGCTGCCTCGTCACCGACGGCGGCGGCGCCATCATTCTGACCTCAGCGGCACGCGCCAAGACGCTGAAAAAGAAACCTGTCTACGTGCTTGGCACCGGCGAGGCGATTGGTCACGCGACGATTTCCAACATGGAAAACTTTGTCGTCACCGCGGCCGCCGAATCAGGTCCGAAGGCGTTCAAGATGGCCGGCGTCAAACAGTCCGACGTCAACATGCTGTCGCTCTACGATGCGTTCACCATCACCCCCATCCTGTTCCTCGAGGATCTGGGTTTCTGCCCCAAAGGCGAAGGCGGACGTTTTGTTTCCGGTGGCAATATCGCGCCGGGCGGCAAAGTGGCCGTCAACACCAGCGGCGGCGGCCTGTCGTACAACCATCCCGGCATGTACGGCCTGCTGGTGCTGATTGAAGCGATCCGTCAAGTGCGTGGCGAGTGCGACAAGCGCCAGGTCAAGAACTGCGATATCGCTTTGGCGCACGGCAATGGGGGAGTTCTATCCAGCCAGTGCACGGTGATCTTTGGTTCGGAGGCAGCACTTTAAGGCCGTGCGCCCGCACACCTTCGCGGTCGACTCCCCGCGCAATGCGCGGGGACCATCTTCCGCGCTTCGGTGTGCGCGCTGATCCTCGGCCCTGAAGAACTAGCTTAGTCGTCGCAGCATTCAACATCATCGCCGGTTAGACCACAATTATTGTGGCTTAACCGGCGTTTTTTGTGTCATGCCTGCCTGTCATAATGCGTCATCCATGGAACCAACCAGGATTCTGAAGATCCATCTCTGATGAGCCAACCCTCTGGAACCCGTTTTTACCGTTTACCTCAAACCTTTATCGGACGCATGCTCGCCCTCGTATTGGGCGCGGCGTTGTTGGTGACGGCATTCTTCTTTTTGTTTTTCTTTCTCGTTATCGCAGCTATTGCCCTCTCAACCTTTTCAATACGCGCGTTGTGGCGCGCCCGGAAAGTGGACCCGTCACCCACGCCTGACATCATCGAGGGAGAGTTTTCGGTTGAAACCCCCGTCGTGCAAAAAATAGAGGCGGGTACTGCAGCCAACGACGAGAAACACTAAAGCCCTGCGCAATAGCGCTGATACCCCCCTACACGCAGATGTCAAATCTCACAGCGCCATTAATACAGTCAATGTCGCCAGTACTCGTGCCGCAGAATAGATATTGTCCCGAAAGCACGCCTTTCTGGAAAACGCTACGTCTCCGGGTGCGCGAACAATTTTTAAGATTTAAAGGGTAAAACTTAAGATATTCAGGTAGGATTTGCACACTGAGGCAAAGCCCGCAGACAGCCGAATTTTCGACCTTTAACCTTTGTATACGCTGGATTGCGACGCGCTGCGCAATGACTGTCATGACGTTTTTTTTGAATTTAGGCGCCATATTGTTAATCCAGGTGACTCACGGATGGCAGAACCCGAATGATCGATGCCCTGCCGAACCCATGGCACCAAGGCAGGGTATTAACAGTCAATACATTGGTGCTTGCTTGAATTCGCGCTCAAGCGATGCCTCAAGTGACGCGTTTTGAACAAACAATCGACCGGTCATGGAAAAATTTAAACAATACATCCTGAAATATTTTGAACAGCTGTTCGTTCTGCTTGTACTGCTGTCCACAGCCGGCATCAACTATTTCATCCCATACAAAATTGCGTTTCTGAATTTTTACTTTCTGCCGGTTATTTTGGGTGGCTATTTCCTGGGTAGACGCCTTGCCATGCTGGGTGCGGTTTTCGCCACGCTGGCGGTGCTGTGGTTTGTATATTTGCAACAGGATCTGTTTTTTGTGGAGCAGGACACCACAACGATTTACGCGCAGGTCGTCGTCTGGGGCGGCTTTCTGATTTTGTCCGGCGCGGTGGTCGGTAGCCTCGCTGACAAGCTGGCGGAAAAAATCCATTCCACCGAAGCACTGAACGCCTCATTGCGCGGGCAGGAAGAGGCCTTAAGCGCTGCCAACACCACGCTCAAGGATTACAGCGAGAATCTGGAAGAACGCGTCAAGGAGCGCACGCTGGAACTTGAGCAGTCGCGTAATACCATCGAGAGCATGAAGGAAAAGCTCGAGGGCGCGCTCTACTCGACCATGGATCCGGTGGTCGTCAAGCTCATGATCGAGAAGAAGTTACGTAACGAAAAGCGCGACATCACCCTGCTCTTCTCCGACCTCGTTAATTTTTCCAGCTACTCCGAGAACAATCCGCCCGAAGTGGTTATCGCCGATATCAACCGCTACCTGCAGGACATGGAACCAATCCTGCTCAGCTATAGCGGGCATATCGACAAATACATGGGCGACGGCATCATGTGTGAATTCGGTGCGCCGATCAATTATCCTGCCCACCGCACGATGGCAGTGATCGCGGCGCTAAAAATGCAGGAACAGATGCTGAAATTTACCCACCCCTGGAAGATGCGTTTGGGCGTCGCCACCGGGCCCGCGATTACCGGCTTGATCGGTTTCAAACGTCAAACCTATACGGCGATCGGTGATGCGGTAAACCTCGCCTCACGACTTGAACAGGCCTGCACACCGGGCGGCGTGCTGATTGATCGCGACACCTATGACGGCGTCGCGTACTGCGTCGAGGTACAAAAGAAAATTCAGTTTGGGCTGCGCGAAGCGGATGTAAAAAAAGCCGAACTTCTCGACGAAATGCTCAACGACGTCGCCAGAACCCCGGGAAACATCGACCTGCATTACCAGATTGCCAACATTCATCTTGAACTGGACGAACCGAAACTCGCCCTGAAGCACCTGGAAACCGCCATCGGCCTCGATCCTGCCAATACAACACTAATGTTGCTGTATGCGGAAGCCGGGCTCAAAGCCAAGGCGATGGATAGCATCAGCGTCAAGGGCAAGCGGCAACGGGTTGAGGCGTTTCAGGTCACCGGTCTGAAGAACCCGTTGAAAAACCGCGAAACAATCCCGGAGCCGTTTTACCGTGAATTCGGCAGGGTCGCGGATTTGATCAAAATACCGGATGAACTCATCTTGCCGGTGGAGGTTTTCGATGATTCCGTCGGCCACAGCCGGCTGGTATCTGTGATCGCCTATGCACTGGCCGGTCGGCTGGGATTTTCAGAGCTTGAAAAAATTGAAATTATGAATTCCGGGTTCCTCGCCAATATCGGCAAGGAAAGCGTGCCGCCGCACCTGCTAAACCGTAGCAACAGCAGCAAACTGTCGAGTAGCGAAGAAGAAATTTTCCGCCAATACCCGCTGGAGGGAATACGCATACTCAAGCAACACGGCTACGAAAACCAAAAGATGATGGATATCATTTCGCATGCGCGCGAGCGCTGGAACGGCAGCGGCTACCCGCGCGGCATCAGCGGCACCGATATACCCGCCGGTGCGCGTATCATCAATGTCGCCGATGCCTACGCGGCGATGACCTCTTATCGGACTTACCGGCAACCCTGGACGCGGTCTGCCGCACTGAACGAAATGCGCAGAGAAACAGCCAACGGCCTCTACGATCCGGCGATCGTCGAGGAACTCGAAAAGCTCATGACACGGGACGCCTGAACGGGCACGGCAAGTCATTACGGTCAGGCCGCCCCAGCGACGTAAGGAATGACTGCGCAAACCGACTGATGGTCAGATTGCCGATCACATCCTCATTGAATGGAGTTTTTATGAATCGCCGCGAATTTTTCTTAGGCCTGACAGCACTTCCTCTGGTCACGCTGGCCTCACGCAGCTTTGCCGCACCGCCGGCGTCGATGAAAGAAATTGAAACCATGCAAAAAAACTGGAAAGCGCTGCTCGCTGATAACGCCAGCGTCGCCGCTGGCGCGACGCCGCCGCTTACCCTCTCCAGCACTGAATGGAAGAAAAAACTGCCCGCCGCCGCCTTCAATGTGTTGCGTGAGGAAGGTACGGAATACGCGGGCAGCAGTCCGTTGAACAACGAGAAACGCGCCGGCGTATTTGTCTGCGCCGGCTGCGACCTGCCGCTGTTCACCTCGGCAATGAAATATGACAGCGGTACCGGCTGGCCGAGTTTTTTCACAACCATACCAGGCGTCTTCGGCACCACCACCGACCACAAATTGCTTTATCCGCGCACCGAATACCATTGCCTGCGCTGCGGCGGTCACCACGGCCACATTTTCAACGACGGTCCGCAGCCCACGGGCTTGCGCTACTGCAATAACGGCGTCGCCCTGCGCTTTATCCCCAAAGCAACAAAGTCTTAGCGCGTGACCACGGCCTGACGCGCACCGCCGCGCAGGCGCTGCAGCGCCCAGGCCACGTGCTCGCGCACCAGCGGCGAGACATGCGCAGCGCGGCCCTCCAATGCAGCGAGCGCCGCGCTGGCCCCGCTTGACCCTGGCGGTAAATTACCCAGTCCAACCGCGATGTTGCGCAACCAGCGTTCGTAGCCGATGCGATGGATCGCACTACCCTGCAGACGAGCGTGAAAATCATCCTCACTCCAGGCAAAAAGCTCGACCAGCGTGACATCATCCAAACCGTGACGCACAGCGAAATCGGGCTCGCTCGTTGTTTGGGCATATTTATTCCACGGACAGATCAGCTGGCAATCATCGCAACCGTAAACACGGTTGCCGATCAAGGGCCGTAGTTCCACCGGTATGCTGCCGGCGTGCTCGATGGTGAGGTAGGAAATACAGCGTCGCGCATCGAGCTGATAGGGGGCAAGGATGGCCTGCGTCGGGCACACGGTGATGCATTTTGTGCAGCTGCCGCAGTGTTCGCTTTGCGCCACATCGACCGGCAATGGCAAATTGGTAAAAATTTCACCCAGGAAAAACATTGAGCCGGCTTGACGCGTCAGCAATAACGTATGTTTGCCCCGCCAGCCGAGGCCAGCCTTACGCGCGATCTCCACTTCCATCACCGGCGCGCTATCGGTAAAAACGCGAGGGCCGTGGACACCGGCCACCGACTCGATCCGCGCCGCCAGCCGCTGCAGGCGTGCGCGCAAAACCTTGTGATAATCACGTCCTAACGCATAACGTGAAATGTAGGCGCGTTCGCCATCCGCGATCAGGGGCCAGCTGGCCGCCGGGACATCCGACATATAGTTCATACGGGCCGCAATCACCCGCACCGTTCCGGGAATGAGTTCCGACGGGCGTGCGCGTTTGACACCATGCTTTGCCATATAATCCATGCCGCCATGAAACCCCGCATGCAACCACTCCAGCAAGCGCGGTTCGGCGTCCTCCAGGTTGACGTCGGATATGCCGACCCCCTGAAATCCAAGTTC
>CAIWNB010000497.1 GCA_903913965.1 uncultured beta proteobacterium | reverse complement strand
CATGCCTCATTCCTCATGCCTCATGCCTCATGCCTCATGCCTCATGCCTCATGCCTCATGCCTCATGCCTCATGCCTCATGCCTCATGCCTCATGCCTCATGCCTCATGCCTCATGCCTCATGCCTCAAGAGCGCCTGCCCCAAGTCGGCCAAGGTGCACTGCGGCGGAACCACTCCGGGCAGCGGAAGGGCTTGCCTGGCTTGGCGGAGGGCTTCCGCGATGGTTGCGGGTTCGAGATCCTCCAACAGCCAGCCATTTTTCCCATGCGTCACCGCCGCACCGCAGGATTTCGAGGCCAGCACGGGCAAGCCGTGGGCCAACGCCTCCAACTGGGTCAAGGCATAGCCGTCCGAAAGCGTCGGGAGAACAAAGAGATCCGATGCGCGGTAATAACGTGCCACCTCGCTGCGCGGAACCGGCCCGATCCAGCGGACTTTCGGTAAATCCGCCCACGCCGCGGGATCGATTTCGCTAGGTCCCGCCAGCGTCAGCTCGATGTCGTCGCCCTTGAGCATCCGCATCGCGTCCAACAAGCGTCCGATGCCCTTGCGCAAATTGATCTGCCCCAGAAAGAGAACTTTGAGGGGAGATGTCGGATGTCGAATGTCGGATGTCGGAATTTCGCTCTCTTCGTTTGCACTTTGCGCTCTGACCTCCGACCTCTGATCTCCGACCTCTGATCTGCTCTCCAGTCTTCTGTCTTCTGTCTCCAAGTCTTCTGTCTTTTCAAACACCAGCGGCACCACTTCCATTTTCTCCGCCGACACGCCTTCTTTCGCCAGGCACTGACGGGACCACTCTGAATTGACGATGATCCGGTCGGCCAATGCCACCTCCTCACGCCAACTTTCCCAATAGGATGCCGGCACCGGACGCCAACTGCTGGCAAGGTGGCCGTATCGCCGCTGCTCCGCCGCCACAATGCGCTCTTCCTCCGGTCCCGGGTCGATTTGCCCTAACACCGTCTGCCACCCTAGCTGCTTGGCAAAGCGGAACAACTCCCGCGCCGCGTAGGAGTATGAAAACAGGGTAGGGACGGGCCGCTGGGCCGGCCGTGACTCCCATTCCTTGAGATGACCCAGTGCCGCCTTTTGAAAAAGATCATTCCTCTCCAGAGTGACCGACCACCCGCTCCGTCGCCGACAGCGCTGCTCCAACTCAAACCCCAGCATCTTGAGGTTCGGCGCGTGGACCTTCGCATTGCCCAGCTCCGGATGAAAGCGGTCCCGCAAGCGCCGGGCTCCTGGCAGCCTGGAAAAACAATGGCCGGGTGGCACCCAAAAATCGGTTACCAACCCGGCCAGTTCGGCCCGCACGTGCAAGGCCCGCGGAATCGCATAATGCTCACGGGCCCCAATCTGGCAGACAATCCACATGGAAAGTAAAAGCTGAAACGCTGAAACGCTGAAACGCTGAAAGGAACAGTCAGAGATCAGAGGTCAGAGGTCAGAGAGCAAAGCGCAAAGCGCAAAGTGGCTGGCGCGTCTCGCGCCAGGCCGTTCTCGGGGCGTCTCGCCCCGAGGCAACGAACGGCCCATACCCATCACCTCGGCCCCACACTCCCTATCCTTTCAAAGGTAGGGTCGGAAGCACTCGGCCGCTCCTACCTGCCCCCGAGGGTGAGATGCGGATGGACAGCAATTACAGAGGCGATTCATTCGCGATCCCCCGTTGGGGACAAGTCCGCCTCTGCAAGGCTATGCCGGGATGTATGGGCCGCGCCCAGCAAAAACCGCGAGGGCCGGTGCGGACTTCGCCCAGACGCTACAGCTTGCCCGCACTTTCTCCACTGATAGTGGTGGACATGGAAGGCAAGCTGATAGTGGATAGCTAACAGGATGCGGACGAGGTGTCTGAATCCGCTTTCACTGCCTGCGGTAAACCCAGTAGGCCCCATAGCCGGGGGCAGGTTTGGGTTGTTTGGCAGACAATACCCCGTCTTCGGCACTGTCAAAACGCTCCCTTTTGAATCCCAAGGCAGTTAAAGCCTCGTGATCCTTAGCGGTGATATACTCGGTGCGGAAAATCGCGTAGTCCATGGTCGTCATCAATCTGTTCCAAATCGGATCGCCTGGTTGTGCTCCCCTAAAAAACCTGAAGAGCCTCCAACCCAGTTGGCGGCCGGCATAGTACGGTTCCCAGCTTCCTAGGTAAACGCGGTACGCGCCTGGCCCTATAGCGCGCTTAACTAGACCCACCATCCGCTGGGGATCGCGCACGTCGCGCTGTCTGAGTGCCACCATTGTGCGGGCGCCCAAGGTGACTCCGGACGACCACACGAGCATGGCAGTCAGGACACCAAAGACGAGACGTCGGATCACGGGGCTTGAAGGTGCGTGCACGAGCCTATCCGAAGCCATTGCGATAGCGAGGAACAAATAGGGTAACAAATAGACTCCGCGATGAACGTAGAACCCCGTATGAACCGCCCCCAACAAGGCAGCTAGCAGTGCCAACCCCAGCGACCAGCGCTTCAGAGAGAGGCAGCAGGCTCCTCCAACAAGCAATGGCCACGGACTGTATATAAACGCACCTGAAACGGCTCTCATCAAATCACCGAATGAGGTAGCACTTCCATTCTCGTCCGATGCAGCAGATGTGGTTCTCGCCAAATCGCAGAACGATTGGTGGATGTTTTGCCAAATCGGCTGGAGCAAAAGACCGAACATTACCACGGCGAGTGCCCCGACCCATGCCAGTTCCGAGCCCAGCCACCAGCGGTTACTCGCCACACCTGCCCTCGGGTCCTGGTTGCGACCACACGTTAGTTCGTGGATGAGAAGCGGAATCAGCAAAACGGCGGAGGTCCAAACCAGTCCGGAAAGTGCCACGCAGATTGCAGCCACGAGATGCCCTCGCCGAGGCATCCAAACCGGTCTTTTCAATGCCTCCCTTGCCACAGACAGCCAAGTGCCTAAACCACAACCGACATCCAAAACAGAATCAGGCTTAATAACATCGAAAACAATGCCTAATATTTTTTCGGCTGAATGGCGATTTTGTATTTCCTGAGCTTCCAGTTGCCCACCATGTAAATCCTGATAAATAAGCTCACGCTGATCGACTGCCTGATTTTCCATTTTGCTTTCCCCTAAATTAGGTTTAATTAACATCTAATGAACTTCATTAAATAACGTATCCTATAATTTCCTGTCATTATAAGGTGATTAGCTATTTGACTGCTATTGCATTAGCTAACGACTGCACACCAACAGGAAGAAAAGTATCGTCATCAGTGGCAAACAATAGATAATCACCACTCGCAGCAGCACCCTGATTCAAAAATAAATCAATGGTGAGGATTAAACGACGCATACTGGACGCATCAAAACGATGACTAGGAATCACCACGCTGGCATTAATTTTATTCATTGGTGTTTCTCAATAGCTAAAAATGTAAATTCTCTTGCTCCAAAAAGTTAAGATAACTGAAACTTTTTGCATATTATCCTCAGAAAATAGTGCTTGTGGAATTAAACGTGAACAAAATTACCATTGTAGTTGGTTCTTTATAGAACTGATAAAAAATGGGGCTTCGAGTGCTGGAAAGGAGCGCGAGCTATAATTGATGAATATTTAGCCAAACATAAGCCATCTGTGTATTTGCACCGTATTGACTATACTGGGTGAATATTATAGGACCATTGACTTAATGGCAGTACATGGCGCGTGAGAATAACAAGAAAATAACTATGAACTTAAGCCAAATAGAACTACTACGCGTACTAAGTCTCTAACCCAAAGTCATTCAGTCCTTAGAAATACCGATTGAACACGTTTTTGCTGGCTTAAAACGGATGAATTGCTTGCGTCTTTAAGAGACTTTAGCTCGATACTTAATTCTTCAATAAGTAATTTTGAAGCATTAAATTTCAAGACTAAAGCGTTGGTGGGTCTGTCCAAAGTTTCAGTAGTCATATTTCTTCTCTACTTCGTTTTTAAACGGGTTTTTAGTCGGTGGTGCTTTTTGCTGGTTTCCTGCTTGTTGCGGATCGGCATTGATAAGAAGCGTTTCAAGTGACAGGATAAACGCATCATAATCAGCAATGAATGCGTTTGTCTTATCAAGGTTCTTTTTTAGGTCTTCCGCTTCAGTCAACATTGATTTTCTAATGTTTCTTGCAGCATTTATACCGCTCTGGATTTTTTTTGTTTCGGTAGCGTCCATTTGTTTCT
>CAIWNB010000496.1 GCA_903913965.1 uncultured beta proteobacterium | reverse complement strand
TTCGAGCAGGCTCGCCGGATGCATCGAGAACTGGCGCAGGCCGAGGCCGAGCAGCAGGCGTGTGAGGCGCACGTCGCCGGCCATTTCACCGCACAGCGCCACCGGCGTGGCGGATTTATTGCAGGCCTTGATGACGCCGGCAATGAGGTTGATCACCGCTGGATGCAGCGGATCGTAGAGATGCGAGACGGAATCATCGCTGCGGTCGATCGCTAGCGTGTACTGGATCAGATCGTTGGTGCCGATCGAGAGAAAGTCGAAGCGTTTGGTGAAGGTCTGTATCGCCAGCGCGGCGGCGGGGATTTCAATCATGCCGCCGACCTGCACGTTGCGGTCAAACGGGATGAACTTGTCTTCGAGCTCCTGCCGCGCTTGTGCGATAAAAGCCAGCGTCTGGTTGATCTCGACCGCGCTCATCAGCATCGGGATCAGGATGCGCAGCCTGCCGTAATGTGAGGCGCGCAACAGCGCGCGCAGTTGGGCGAGGAACATCTGCGGTTCGGTGAGCGACAGCCGGATGGCACGCAGTCCGAGGGCCGGATTTTGCGAGGTGTTGACGGCATCGTTGATTTGTTTGTCCGCACCCAGATCGTAGGTGCGGATGGTGACGGGCAGGCCATCCATTTCGCGCACCACATTGCGATAGGCTTCGAATTGCTCGTCCTCATCGGGCAGATTGTCGCGATTGAGGAAGAGGAATTCGGTGCGGAACAGGCCGATGCCGGTGCCGCCGCTTTCCAGCACCTGCTCGACGTCCCCGGGCAGCTCGATATTGGCATGCAGTTCGACCTCGACGTTGTCGAGGGTCGCCGCACGGGTGTCGCGCAAACGTTTGAGTTTTTGTTTTTCCAGATCCCACTGGTTTTGCCGTAGACGGTACTCGGCGAGCGCCTGCGGATCGGGATCGACGATGATCATGCCGATGGTGCCGTCGACAATCAGCAGTTCGTTTTCGCGGATCAACTGCCGCGCTGAATGCAGCGCGACGATCGACGGGATGGCGAGGCTGCGCGCGACAATCGCGGTGTGCGAGGTGGTGCCGCCGACATCGGTGATGAAGCTGGCGAACTGGTGTTGCTTGAACTGGATCACGTCGGCCGGCGACAGATCGTGGGCGACAAGGATCAGGTTACGTTCGTTGTCGCTGGCCGGTGGTGCATAGCCCGGGCGGCCAAGTAATACCTTCATCATGCGCTCGACGACCTGGATTACGTCGGCCTTGCGCTCCTGCAGGTAGTTATCCTCGATCTGGTCGAACTGTGCGAGCAGCGCGTCGGTCTGTACTTTGAGCGCCCACTCGGCGTTGCATTTTTCGGCCTCGATGATTTCGCGCGGCGTCGACGACAGCGTCGCGTCGCTCAGGATCATCAGGTGCAGGTTGAGGAAGGCGTCGAATTCCTGCGGGGCGTCGGCCGGAAGCTGCGTGCGCAGTTGGCCGAGTTCGTCGCGCACGGTCTCCAGTGCCGCATCAAAACGCGCCAGTTCGCCGGTGATTTGTGCGGCCGGCACGTCATAGTGCGCGACCTCCAGCCTGGCGTGCGAGACCAGATGCGCGTGTCCGATGGCAATGCCGCCGGACACCGGAATACCGTGCATGGTGAAGCTCATGGACGTGACGGGTAAGGCGTGAGGCGTGAGGAGAAGGGCGGGATCAGCATGATTTTGCGCGAAGGATGTTCGGGTTGAACTGCGCGGAGTACGAGCGGCGTTTTTTTATTGTCCGCCTTACTCCTCACGCCTCACTTCGTTACTCGCCTTCCTCGAAGTAATTGGCGATCAGCGCGGTGAGCGCCGTCATCGCGGCGGCTTCGTCGGTACCGTCGGTTTCGACGGTGATTTTGGAGCCCTTGGCCGCTGCCAGCATCATCACGCCCATGATGCTTTTTGCGTTCACACGTTTGCCGTTGCGCGTCAGCCAGATCGCACTCTGGAACTGCCCGGCGAGTTGGGTCAGCTTCGCCGATGCGCGCGCGTGCAGGCCCAACTTGTTGATGATTTCAGCTTCCTGTTGCAGCATTGTGTAGTTTGAACATGGGTACGCGCATCACGCCTTCACAGCCGCCGCTGACCGCTTTG
>CAIWNB010000495.1 GCA_903913965.1 uncultured beta proteobacterium | reverse complement strand
CGGAATTTTATTTTGTGCGGAGCCGCTTCGTTACCGTCGCTGGCTGCTTTGTCTTTCCAGATCTCGACTACCGTCATGTGATTGGGGCGGCTGTTTTGGGTCAGCGCCTCAAAGCGGATGTTGCCGGCGTCGCTGCGGCTGTTGCCGGCCATCTCCTTGACGAGGTTGACGCCGCGTTCCTTTTCCGTCGGCACGATATCAACGTGGGTCACACCGAAGATACCGCCGCGACTTTTTGCTGCCTGCACTTTTACGTCACCAACACCGAGCGCGGTGTGCGGACGTTCGTCGTATGCGCCGCGCAGTATGGCACCGAGTTTTTCACGGAATTCCTTGGTGTGTGCGGCGTCGGCATGTGCAGCGGCCGCCGCCTTGTCTTTCCATGCCTCGAGTATCACAAACTGGTCGGCTTGGCCGATGCGTTGCAAGACCTCAAAGCGCAGGTTGCCGTCTTCCTTGTTGCTGGTATCACTGAGTTTGCGCGCCAGTGCGCGCACCTTGTCCTTGTCGGCAAAACTCGTTTCAAAATAAGTCACGATGTAAGCGGTGTCGCTGTCCGCGGCGCTCGCAGTATGCATGTGGCCGAGAGACAACAAAACGATTGCGATGAGCAGGCGTGAAAATTTCAGCATGGTTCCCCTCCGATGATTGATCGATTTGATCGAGAGCCCCGGATTTTCCGGTGACCGGTAGCCATGCTACGCAGGCGTGATCAGAATGCAAGCGTAATATCAGTGATGAATAAATTACGTTTCGAAAGAAAGATCCTGCTTCGAAGGAAGCGCGGAGCTTATTGTGGGCAGGCGCGCAGCGATACAGATCTTCGGTCGTCTCGTTATTCCACTTTCACGCCCGCCAGCTTGATCGCCAGTTTCATTTTGTCGAGCTGTGTTTTGATATGTGCGCCGTATTCTGCAGGCGTGCCACCGATCGGTTCGGCACCGACACCGGCGAGGCGTTCCTTGAATTCGACACTCTTGATGGCCTGGTTCTGACCGGCATTGAGTTTCTGAATGATCGCAGCATCGGTTTTTGCCGGTGCCACCAGACCGTACCACCCCGACCATTCATAACCGGGCACTGATTCGGCGACGGTGGGAATGTCGGGGGCGAGTGCGCTGCGGCGGCTCGAGGTGACGCCGAGGGCCCGCACCTTGCCGGCCTTGACCGCCGGCAGTACCAATGGCGCCACCAGCACGGTCATCTGGATTTGCCCCGCCATGGTGTCGGTGAGCGCGGGCGTTGTGCCCTTGTAAGGCACATGCAACAGATTGATGGCGGTCATGCTTTTGAATACTTCTGTCGCCAGGTGCGGCGCGGAACCTGAACCGGCCGAACCGTAACTGAGGCTGCCCGGTTTGCTTTTCGCCAGCGCCACCAGTTCTTTGACCGTGGTCGCCGCCACTGCGGGATTGACGATCACAAAGTAGGGCGCTGAAGCGAGCAGACTGATCGGTGCGAAATCGTTGACCAGATCGTAGGGCAGCTTGTCGAACAGGGCGACGACATTGGGCTGCTGCGAGGTGATCATCGCCAGCGTATAGCCGTCGGGTGCGGCGCGCGCAGCGATTTCAGAACCGATGTTGCCGCTGGCGCCGGCACGGTTATCGACCACCACCTGCTGGCCGAGCGACTCGGACATCTTTGCCGCGATCAATCGCGTAACGATGTCGGCCCCTGAGCCGGGCGTGTTCATGACGATGATACGCAGCGGTTTGGTTGGATATTGTTGGGCAACCACGCTGGTGACAAACGTCAACATTGCAGCAGAGTACACCGCGGCCGATTTAAATTTCATCACTTCTCCTCCGATCATTCTGTCGGTCTTTTTCCCGCTTCCCTGCATGAATTTCCGCCAAGGGCAGGCGACCATTAATCAGGGCGCACATTGTAACGCGCCCTATGAGTTGCCGATGCGTCAGGCATGAAGCAGCGCCCGCATCGCAGTAGAATCAGTTTATCCACGCGGCCATGCCAAGAGCCGCTAGTCAATAATCCGGAGGAGCAGGCATGCGAACAGAAATTCCGCGCGCGATCGTTACGCTGGTGTGCACGATGAGCGTTGCAGCAATGGCGCAACAGTTCCCTTCCAAACCGATTCGTATGGTGGTGCCATTTCCGCCGGGCGGTAGTGTCGATACGGTCGCCCGTTTGATTGCGCCGAAAATGTCCGAAACGCTGGGTCAAAGCGTGGTGCTCGACAATCGTGCCGGGGCGTCGAGCAACATCGGCATGGAGGCGGTGGCGCGTGCCGCGCCCGATGGCTACACCTTGTTGATCAATACCGTGCCCATAGTCGCTAATCCGGCCCTGTTTCCAAATATCACGTTCAACCCGCAGCGCGATTTCGCGCCGATATCGATTGCGGTGGATGGTGCGAGCATCCTCTTCGTCCATCCTTCGGTGCCGGTGAAAAATGTAAAGGAACTCATCGGGCTGGCCAAGGCGCGGCCGGGTACGTTGAAGTTCACGTCTTCGGGGGCCGGCACGCTGCCGCATCTGGCGACCGAACTGCTGCGTTATATGACGAAGATTGATCTGGTGCACGTGCCTTACAAAGGTGGCGGACCGGCGATGATCGCGCTGATTTCCGGCGAATGTGATCTGTCGATGCAGACACTGGTATCGACCGGCGGTTACATCAGCTCGGGTCGTTTGCGCGCGCTGGCGGTGACTAGCAAAAAGCGCCTGGATGCTATTCCAGCCGTGCCAACTATTGCTGAATCCGGTGTGCCCGGCTATGAGTTCAATACCTGGGTTGGTGTGCTGGCCCCTGCGGCCACACCGCCGGCCATCATCAAGTTGCTCAACGAACATGCCGTGAGGGCAGCGCGTTCACCGGAAGTTACGGAACGCGTCACCCGCGAGGGTGCTTCTGTCGTCGCGAGTTCGCCTGAAGCCTTCAAAGCTACGATTACCGCGGATACCGCGCTGTGGAGCAAGGTGATCCGCGAGATGAATATCAAGGCGGATTAGCCAAGGCCGGCCAGGCGCGATAATCGAAGTCCATCCTGACTGCGGCGGATGCCGGCTCGCCGTACTTTCGGTTCACTTGCAATTCGCCGCGCCTTTTAAACTCCGTCCCGGCTTGGATTCGAAAGCAGGCCAAGGCAGCCGCTAGCGTAGCGGGCCGAAGTTGCCGGGACGCTTGAGATCAAATGGCTTCAGGGTTTAGCGAACCTTGTGTCTGGCCAGAAACTTCAGTGTCGCCTTCGCGCACTCGTCAGGCGCAACTGCAGCGGTGTGGTAACCATCAACCGGAATGTTGACGAGTTCCGAATTCGGAATTTTTTGTTGATAGGCCTCGAATTCCTTGATGCTGCGTCGCGGTGTGTCGTTGGCGATCACCAGCGTCGGTGCCTGCACGTCTTTCAGTTCCGGATTGAGATCGACGCCGCCGACCCAGCGCACATAGGCGAGGCCTGTTGAAACGGCGGTCCTGCCCATTAGATCAACCCACCAGTCGACGCCGCGCTGTGGCATTTTCGAGCCGAGTCGCCCGCCCATGGTCCAGCGTGACCAGCTGCGCATGCCATGCGTGTTCATGTGATCGACCCAGCCTGGAACGCCGGGGCCCGTAACCGGAGACGACACCAGCGTTACGCTTTGCACCAGATGGGGTCGCAGCACCGCGAGTTTGATCACCGGCATGCCGCCGCTTTTGCCGCCGACCAGATGCACCGGCTTGTGCGGCGAGACAGCGTGGATCAGGCGTGCGAGATCGTCGGCGATCAGTTCGGTGCTGAAGTTGAAATTCTCCGCCACCGCGCCGCTCTGGCCAAAGCCGCGCTGGTCGTAACGCACGACGCGATACTTGCGTGAAAAATGCGGTACCCACGAGCGCCAGGCTTCGGTGTTTTCGGTGAAGCCGTGCACGAAGACGACGGTTTCCGGTTCGCTCCACACATCGGTGTGATCATCGATGGTGTAGAACATTTTTAAATCGGGTGGCAGGTCGAGAAAGGGCATGGCGTGAGTCCTGGGAATAAGGTGTTGACGGCGCGGTCAGGCCGCAGCGTCCGCGAGGTCGGTCAGGCGATAGGCCTCTACCGCCGTGTTCATATAGAGCGCTGCTTTGTCGGCGTCGGAATAGTTTTTTGTCAGGCGCTTGAAGGCGTTCCACACCACCGCATAACCGCAGGTAAATTTATCCACCGGAAAGTTGCTCTCCAGCATGCAACGCTGCGGCCCGAACAATTCGATGGTGGTTTCGATATAGGGCTGCCACGCCGCGGCAAGTTCCTCTGAACCGACGTGCGTTTCGCGCAGATGAAAGTCCCAGCCGCAGCGCGGCATGCCGAAGCCGCCGACTTTGACTTTCAGATTGGGAAAGGCGGCCAGTTCGCGCATGTGAGCTTTCCAGATGGCAAAGATTTCATCGCGTTTGCCCTGATAGGGACCGACACCGAGGATGCCGCCAACATGATTAAGGATCACGCTGGTTTCTGAATTTTTGCGCAGCAGGTTGATGAGTTCGGGCAGTTGCGGGAAAAACATCCACGCGTCGAATGACAGACCGCATTGGGCGAGGCGCGCCACGCCTTTCTGGAAATCGGCGTTCAGACACAGTTCGCGCGAGCGCGGGTTGTGTTTGTTGACGCTGCTGTGATCGGCGGTGGCTGGGCTTTCGTCCCACGCCATATTGTGACGGATGCCGCGCAGCCGCCCGTTGCCGGCAGCGATCAACGCGTCGAGTACGGGTTGCACCTTGTCACCGAGCGCGAGATCGGCGTAACCAACGATACCGGCACATAACCGTGCTTTACCGAGACGGCCACTGGCGGCCATGGCGGCGATGCCATTGATGAATTCAACTTCGCCGACAGATTTCATTTCTGCAGGGCCGTTGGCGCGATACATATTCTCGCCACTTTGCACGAACACTGTCGCCAGCACATTGTGACCGCTGTTTACATCGGCGGCGAGATCATCGAAAACATAACGCCCGCGACCGTCGAGCCAGGCGTGATGATGCGGGTCAACGATAGGCAGTGCTGGCTCGAGAATCTCTTCTTGGTAGGAAGCGTGCCAGGCGTTGAGTTCGG
>CAIWNB010000494.1 GCA_903913965.1 uncultured beta proteobacterium | reverse complement strand
CGGGCACTGCAGCGACGATACTGGTCAATGGTGCAGGCACGGATGTCGTGACCGCCCGTAACGCGAGCGGCAATACGATCACCTTCACCACCAGCGCGACGCTGGCACAGACGGACTGGCTGCTGTTCACCTCGGGCAGCAACACGGCCGATGGCGCGGGCAACGCGGGTAATGCGGGCAACCTTGCCTTGGTTGGTGGCAGTGGTGCCAATGTGATCAATGGCACCGGTGTCAATGTGAGTGGTGTGACGGGCACTTCCACCGTCAACATCAGCGCCTACGGTGGCAACGACCAGATCACCGGCACTGCGGCCGCCGATGTGATTTGGGGTGGTGCGGGGGCCGACACCGTGAGCGGTGGCCTGGGGGCGGATCAGTTCCGCTTCATACAGGGCGATTCCACAGCGGTGACGGTTGCGGTGGGTGGCGACGCGACGCTGAACACTGGCGATATCTTTACCTTTACCGGCGGCGCGGCCGATGTGGTGCACGGCAGCTTTGATGTGGCGGGGGCCAGCGGGGATCGCATTCAGCTGTTCTCCCTGGCGAATCAGTCCAACCCGACCGGGGTGACCGCACCGACCAACGGCCTGGTTACCGATCAAAAGTTCTACACAGTACAAGGTAGTTACGACGGCGGCAGCTTCACGGTGGATACCACAGGCGGTCCTGATACCCTGGTGGTGTATGACGGTGATGCAAGTGCTGCCGTCACTCAGACCGCCCTGGTGGTGCAGGGTCATACGCCGACCACGTTGACGGTCAGCGGCAATACGCTGTATGCCAATGTGGCTGATACCGACGTTACGGCGCCAACGCTGACCACAGCGACAGTCAACGGCGCGGTATTGACGCTCACCTTCAGTGAGACGATCGACCCGGTGCATACGCCGATAACCTTCCCTGATGTTCTGGTCGGCGGAGTCGCGCGTGCCCTGGTTGATGGTGCTGTAAATGGCAATGTCGTAACGCTGACAATGGGTACGGCGGTGATCTCATCGGATGTGGTGACCTTCAGCTATACCGATCCGACCAGCGGCAACGATATAAACGCGCTGCAGGATCTCGCGGGAAATGACGTGGCCAGTGGTGCGGCGATACCGGTCACCAATCAAACCGTTGTGGCGACACCGCCAACCCTGAGTGCCAGCCTCCTCGACAACGTAACGAATCTGGAGGTCAGCTCGAATATTGTGCTGAATTTCAGCGCCAACGTAAGCGCGGCGGCCGGTAAATACATTCACATTGTGAATGACGCTAACAGCGTCACCGGTGTCACAGGTGCGGGGTTCCACGGCGAGAGCACGGCCAACACGCTGAATATCCTCGCTACCGACACAACGCAGGTGACGATTGCTAACGGCAAGGTGACGATCAATCCGACAGCAGATCTCGATCTGGCCAACAACTATCACATCAGCATCGACGTGGGTGCCTTCACGGCCAGCGCCAGTGGTGCGGCGATGGCGGCCTACGACGGCACCACTACGCTGAATTTCAGCACCGTGACGCCGGGTACGTCGGCACTGGCCAATGCGGCAGCCTCGCAAGTGATGAACACCGACGGCACACTGGGTAGCGGGCATCTGTGGCTGGATATTGAGGGCATTGGTAGTCCGTCGGCCAGTGCGGGAACGGCGCTGGATTTGTCGGCTAATAGCTACGCGTTGGTGGCGAAGGATTACGACACTGCTGGAGGCTCACCTGGCTACGATGGGGTGACGACGGCGGACTTTTATGTGGCAGCCAATAATTTTGGTGCGGGTGATCTGATCTATATCGACAATCAGAGTGCCACGTCAAATGACCTTACACAGACAGGTATCGTGAATTACGGCACGCCGCCTACGCTCGTGCCGTTTGCGGGTACAGGTTTGGGGGGGCAGATAGCTATCTCGCTTGCGAATTCTTCTACCGCTGTGTTTGATACTTTTGTTCCTACTACTGGCCTTGTCGACCTTAAAACCTTGCTCGGTGCCACAACATCACCCGTCATTAGCGCATAAGAAAAAAACGGAATAAGAAAAAACGGAAATAGTCTCGCTGAAAGCGGGACTATCTTCCTGTAGTTTAAGAAGTTGGAGTCGATGGGGGTACCGATGGCCACTACTAAATATTTTGTTTTGTCTTCGCCAGCAGGCGCTAATTTCACTGACTTTGATCTTTCGTATGGGTCGGTGACCTTAAGTGGCGAGCAGGTGGCTTTTCTCGGCTCGAGCCAGGTCGATGCGGTGTTCGTGCGTCCTGGCGTGACCTTGGACTTTACCGTGAGTGGTGCAGGGGCAGACAAGATCTATCTGGGAGGCAACTTCGCCAGCTATACCTCGTCAATGTCTGGCTCGGTAATGACCTTGCGGCGCGGCTCGGGGGCTACACTTGAATCGGTGAGCTTTATTAAATCGACGAGTGCATCGACGAGCGACAAGATTATTTTCTCTGACGGCACTTTAAATAGTCTTGATCTTTACGCCAACAAGACCAGTGGCACGGCGCTGCCAGCGCTCGATACGACAGAGACCTCGCTGGCACCCGCGGCAGTCGGTTCGGTCCTAAATGCCAGCATCAAGGCGTTTGCATTGAATACGGCGGGCGATACCTTTGCGCCGGCGAAACCGGGCGTGGCAATGACGGTGGTGGGTAGTTTAGGGGTCGATACGGTGTATGTGCCGCGCGGTGGTGTCGTGGACTGCACCGTGCTGAACGGTGGCCAAGATCTGATTTATTTCACGGGTAACTGGGGTGATTACACGAAGGCGATCTCGGGCAGTGTTGTGACCTTCAGCCGGACGGTGGATGGTTACAGTGAGAGCGTCAAGGTGGTTGGCAGCACTAACAATATTAGTTTGAATGACCAGCTAGTCTTCGCCGACGGCGCGGTGCATTCCGGGGATGCAAAGGCGGCATTGCTGCTAAACAGTAACGTTCCCATCGCAGGAGTCTCGGGATATGACCCGATGATGATCACGCCGGGTCTGGCTCCAACCCTGAATTCGAGCGCGTTAAACAACGTGACTAATCTGGAAGTGGGCTCGAATCTGGTTCTCAATTACAGCGAGGGTGTGACGGCGGTGGCGGGCAAATACATCCACATCGTAAACGACGGCGGTACGGGTTTTCATGGCGAGAGCACGGTCAGCACGCTCAATATCCTTGTCACCGATACTTCGCAGGTCGGCATTTCTGGCGCTCGCGTGACCTTGAACCCAGCGGCAGATCTGGATTTGTCGAACACTTATCACATCACGATTGATGCGGGTGCGTTCACCGGGGTGAGCAGTCATCAAGTCTCGGCGGCGTATGACGGCACGAGCACCCTGCATTTCAGCACGGTGACCCCGGGCACGACGGCGCTGGCCAATGCGGTAGCCTCGCAGGTGATGAACACTGACGGCACGCTGGGCAGCGGGCATTTGTGGCTGGATATTGAGGGCATCGGTAGCCCGTCGGCGATTGCAAGTACGGCGCTGGATTTGTCAGCCAACAACTACGCGTTGGTGGCGAAGGATTACGATGCCGCTGGAGCCTCATCAGGCTACGACGGGGTGATTACGGGCGACTTTTATGTGGCAGCCAATAATTTTGGTGCGGGTGATCTGCTCTACATCGACAATCAGAGTGCTACATCAAATGACCTGACACAGACAGCTATCGTGAATTACGGTACGCCGCCTACGCTCGTGCCGTTTGCAGGTACAGGTTTGGGGGGGCAGTTAGTTATCTCGCTAGCAGGTTCTTCCGCTACGTTTGACACGGTAACCCAGCTTAAATCGTTGCTCGGAGTTACTGTCGATCCGATCTTCAGTGACGGCATAAATTTACACGTTGCGCCAGTCATCAATGCGGTTGCGATCGACAACATCATCAACGCGGGAGAACAGACAGCTGCGATCACTGGTGTCGCAGAAAGTAATGCGACGGTCAACCTGACGCTGGGTGGTAACACGCGCACGGTTACGACGAATAGTTCGGGCGTCTGGAGTTACACGCTGACCACGGCAGATATCACGGCGATGGGCCAGGGCGCGGAGACCTTGTCGGCCACGGCGACCGACGTGCTGGGTAATGTCAGTGGTGCGGCGACGCGGGTCATTAGCATTGATACGGTGGCGCCTGCGGTGGCCCTGGCCGCAGCGACTGATGATATGGGCGCCGTGACCGGCGCACTGGTGAGCGGTGCGACGACCGATGACACGGCGTTATTGTTAAGCGGCACGAATGAGGCGGGGGCGACGGTCAAGGTTTACAACGGCGTGAGCTTGCTCGGCAATGCGACGGTGAGTGGCACGCTGTGGTCGTATACGGCGACGGTGGCAGATGGCACGACCTACCAGTTCAATGCGAAGGCGACGGATGCGGCGGGTAATACGAGTGCGGCGACCGCTAATTTCCAGGTCATCGGCGATATGACGGCACCTGTCGTGGCGTTGACGGCAGCGACCGACGATGTGGGTGCGGTGACAGGAACGTTGACGAGCGGTGCGACGACCGATGACACGGCGCTGTTGTTAAGCGGCACGAACGAAGCGGGCGCTGTGGTCAAGGTCTACAACGGTTCGACCTTGCTGGGTAGTGCAACGGTGAGTGGCACGACGTGGTCGTATTCGGCTACGGTGGCCGATGGCACGACCTACCAGTTCAACGCCAAGGCGACGGACGCAGCGGGTAATACGAGTGCGGCGACCGCCAACTTCACGGTGATCGGCGACACAACAGCACCGGCGGTGGCGTTGACGGCGGCGACCGATGACGCGGGTGCGGTGACGGGCGCGCTGGTGAGCGGGGCGACAACCGATGACACGGCCCTGTTGTTAAGCGGGACGAACGAAGCGGGGG
>CAIWNB010000493.1 GCA_903913965.1 uncultured beta proteobacterium | reverse complement strand
GGTGTTTTGTGGCGGTATTTTGCAACTGGCTTTTCAGGTGCCGCATTTGTGGCGGCTCGGCCTGTTGCCGCGTTTCAAACTGGACCTTGGGGACGAGGGCGTGTGGCGCGTGGTCAGGCAAATGGGGCCGGCGGTTTTTGGTGTCTCGATCAGCCAGATCAGCCTGCTGATCAATATTATATTTGCCTCGTTCCTCGTTACCGGCAGCGTTTCATGGCTCTATTACGCCGACCGTCTAATGGAGTTTCCGACGGGCTTGCTCGGCGTCGCGCTGGGTACGATATTGCTGCCCAGTCTCGCCAAGCACTATGCTGATCAGTCGCATGACGAATACGCACGGCTGCTCGACTGGGGGCTGCGCCTGACCTTGATACTGGCCCTGCCTTCGGCGGTGGCGCTGGCAATACTCGCCGTGCCCTTGATCGCCACCTTGTTTCATTACGGCGAATTTTCAGCCAATGACGTGTTGATGACGCGTAACGCATTGGTCGCCTATAGCGTCGGTTTGTTGGGCTTGATTTTGGTGAAGGTGCTGGCGCCGGGTTTTTATGCGCGGCAAAACATCAAGACGCCGGTGAAGATCGCCCTCGTTTCCTTGCTGGCGACGCAGGCGATGAATTTTATTTTTATGGTGCCGTTGCAGCACGCAGGGCTGGCGCTGGCGATTGGTTTGGGCGCCTGTTTGAATGCCGGCCTTCTCTACCGCCAGCTACGCTTGCACGGTATTTATACGCCGCAACCGGGCTGGCTGTTATTTGCGCTGAAAATTTCGATCGCCATCGCTGCGATGGCAGCAGTGCTGTGGCTGGCCGCCGGCCATGGTGAAGACTGGCTGACCGCCCGCGCCATGCATCGCGTCTTCTGGCTGGCCGGAGTGGTGTTGGCGGGCGCGCTGACTTATTTTCTGGCGCTGTGGCTGCTGGGTTTCCGCTTAAGCGATTTCAAGCGCCGCGCTGCTTGAGCATTTGCGTGCAGGCAAGTATCCTATCGCCTCCCATGAATACCGCACTCCGTTTTGCACGCCGACTCTGCGCGTGCCGCTCACACAAGCCACCCTCCCGATAGGGGGCTGCCGCGTCGTGCACGCGGCCCGACCTTCATGATCCGGGAACATTAATTAAGGGGTGGGCTGCTATGAACAGACGGAATTTTTTTAAAACCACGAGCCTGTTGCCCGCAGTGGCGGCGGCTTCACTGGTGCCGCAATGGGTGAACGATGCGCTGGCCGCATCGACTGACAAGTGGCGTGTATTCGAGGTGACTACCAGGGTTGGCGTGCTCCAGCCCGCCGGTGTGACGCGCGTTTGGCTGCCGTTGCCGCTGGCTGGCGACACGGGCTTCCAGAAAAACCTCGGCAGCACCTGGAGCGTGGAGGGCGGGAGTGCGACGGTGGTCAACGACGGCAAATACGGTGCCGAAATGCTCTACTTCGAAACCGCCGAAACCGGCAAGGTGCCGGCATTGCAGGTGACCAGCCGCTTTGCGACGCGTGATCGTGTGGTTGATTTGTTGAAGCCAGGTACGGCTTCCAAAATTGATCGCGCTGAATTGCAAAAATATCTTGCGCCTACTGAATTGATTCCGACCGATGGCATCGTTCGCGACACGGCACGCAGCATCATTAAAAACGTGCGCGGTGGTGATGTTGATAAGGCGCGGGCGATCTATGAATGGATCGTCGAAAACACCTACCGCGATCCGAAGACGCGCGGTTGCGGTGTCGGCGACATCAAATACATGCTCGAATCGAAAAACCTGAGCGGTAAATGCGCCGACCTTAACGCCCTGTTTGTTGGTCTGGCGCGGGCTGCGGGTATACCTGCGCGTGATCTCTACGGCCTGCGCGTGGCAAAGTCGGAATTCGGTTATCGCAGTCTCGGTGTCGGCACCGACAATGTGACGCGCGCACAGCATTGCCGCGCGGAGTTTTATGCCACCAGTCACGGCTGGGTGCCAGTTGATCCAGCCGATGTGCGCAAGGTGATTCTTGAAGAAAAACCTGACGCGCAGCTGCCGATCGACGACCCGAAGGTGAAGGCGGCACGCGAGCGCTTGTTTGGTTCGTGGGAGATGAACTGGCTTGCCTACAACACCGCGCATGACGTCGCGCTGCCCAAGTCGGTAAACGGCAAGATTGGTTTTCTGATGTACCCGCAGGCAGAAACCGCATCTGGTCGTCTTGATAGTCTCGATCCGGATAACTTCCGTTATCAAATCAGTGCGCAGGAACTGAGTTCGTTCTGAGCGTGATCTCTGGCCGGGACTGTGTGCGCAGGCATGCGTGCCCGGCCTTACCATCATGAATCATTTACGTTCGAACGGCGTTGCCTGTTATTGCCGCGGTGTGATCGGTTGGTGGTGTCTGCTCGCCGCTTTGCTCGCTGGCGGGCCGGCTGGCGCGCAGGCGCTCAAGTCGTGGAATGGCGCTGCCACGCCTGCGCTTGATTTGCCTGATCTTGACGGCAAACAACATCGTCTGGCTGGCTATCGCGGCCGCGTACTGTTAGTGAATTTCTGGGCGACCTGGTGTGAGCCTTGTCGCGATGAAATGCCCGCTATGCAGCGTCTGCGTCAGCGCTTCGCCGATAAACCCTTTACCGTTGTCGCGGTCAATGCGGGTGAATCTGCGGCGCGTGTCCATGAGTATCTGGCCAAGGAAAAGGTTGCGCTGGATTTTGTTTTTTTGCGCGATCACAGTGGTGCCGCCATGAAGGCCTGGCGTGTGCGCGGTTTGCCGGCAAGTTTTATTTTGGGTGCCGACGGCCGCATACTCTACAGCCAGCTCGGCGAGCTGAATTGGGATGATGAGCGCCTGGTGGCGCAGATCGCGCGCCTGCTGCCCTAGCGGCGCACCTGACACTTACATGTCGTAGTCCAGTGCCGGCTTGCCGTGCACGGCATCATTGACCACTTTGCGGCTTAGCTGCGCTGCAAACATTTCGATGAAGTCATAGGCGTAGCTGCGCAGATAGGCTTTGCGCGGAATGCCGATACGCGTGGTGCTGGATTCAAACAGATGGCTGGCGTTCATGCTGCGCAGATTTTTATCCTGCGCTGGATCGAACGCCATTTCGGCCAGAATGCCGATGCCGAGCCCGAGCGCCACATAAGTCTTGATGACATCAGAGTCGATCGCGGTCAGCACGACGTTGGGTGTCAGTCCCTTAACCTCAAAGGCGTGATTGATCTGCGAGCGGCCGGTGAAGGCGAAATCGTAGGTGATGATCGGGTAGCGTGCGATTTCTTCGATCGTCAGTGTTTTGTTTTTCAGGATCGGGTGGTCGGGCGGGGCGATCACGCAGCGGTTCCAGCTGTAGCAAGGCAGCATGACCAGTTCGTCGAAATTGGCGATCGCTTCGGTGGCGATGCAGAAGTCGGCTTGTCCGTTGATGGCGAATTGGCAGGTTTGCATGGGGTTACCCTGCATCAGGCCGAGTTTTACGTTGGGGTAGCGCTGACTAAAACGGCGGATCACCTCGGGCAGCGCGTAGCGGGCCTGGGTGTGGGTGGTTGCAATGATGAGCTTGCCGGCGTCCTGCGTCGAATAATCCTGCGCCGCCTGCTTCAGGTTTTCGGCTTCGTTGAGTATGCGTTGGGCGATTTCAAGGATGGCCCGGCCGGGCGGTGTAACCGCCACCACGCGTTTGCCGTTACGCACAAAAATCTCAACGCCGAGTTCGTCTTCGAGCAGGCGGATTTGCTTGCTGATACCGGGTTGCGAGGTATGCAGTTTTTCTGCCGCAGCTGAAAGATTCAGGCCCTGCTTGCTGACCTCGATCAGATAGCGCAATTGTTGAATTTTCATGAGGTTACATTCAAATAATCAACGGTTATTAGATTCTAACATAACAGTCTTACTGGATATAATGCGGCTTTGATACCATGCGGGTCGTTTGAAAACAAGCAGATAAAACATGTACATCTACGACGAAATTGATCAACGCATAGTCGATGACCGGGTCACCCAGTTTCGCGACCAGACGCAGCGTTTTTTGGACGGGCGCCTTTCCGAGGATGATTTCCGTCCCTTAAGGTTGCAAAACGGCCTTTATATTCAGAGATTTGCGCCAATGCTGCGGGTTGCTATTCCGTATGGTTTTCTGGCCACGCGTCAATTGCGAGCGCTTGCTTACATCGCGCGTACCTGGGATCGGGGCTACGGCCATTTCAGCACACGGCAGAACTGCCAGTTCAACTGGCCCAAACTCGAAGATGTGCCGGAGATTTTGGCCAAACTGGCCACCGTGCAGATGCACGCCATTCAGACCAGCGGCAATTGCATCCGTAACACGACGGTTGATCATCTGGCCGGTGTGGCGCCGGACGAGATCGTTGACCCATTGGTGTGGTGCGAAATTCTCCGTCAGTGGTCGGCGTTTCATCCCGAGTTTGCCTTCCTGCCACGCAAGTTCAAGATTGCGGTCAGCGGTGCGGAAACCGACCGCGCGGCGATCCAGGTGCATGACATCGGCTTGCAGGCGCAGTATGACGATAAGGGCAATATCGGTTTCCGCGTCTACGTCGGCGGCGGCCTCGGTCGTACCCCGATCATCGGCACCGTGATCAAGGAGTTTCTGCCCTGGCAGCACCTGCTGACTTTTCTCGATGCGGTGTTGCGTGTGTATAACCGCTACGGGCGGCGTGACAACAAATACAAGGCGCGTATCAAGATCCTCGTCAAGGAAACCAAGCCGGAGGTATTCGCCGCACAGGTCGAGGCCGAGTGGGCGCATTTAAAGGATGGCCCCGGCACGCTGATTGAAGAAGAAATCACCCGTATCAACCAGCGGTTCACACGTCCGGCTTATCAAAAGCTCGACGCCTTGTCCTCTGGTCATGTGCTGGCGCTGGGGCGCGATCCGGCGTTCGCCAGCTGGGTGCGACGCAATGTTCATGCGCACAAAGTGGCGGGATATGCGGCGGTGACGCTGTCATTGAAAAAAACCGGGGTGGCGCCCGGGGATATGAGCGCCGACCAAATGGATGCGGTTGCGGATCTTGCCGATCAATACAGCTTTGGCGGCTTGCGTGTATCGCACGAACAGAATCTGATCCTCGCCGACGTGCGTCAGGCCGACCTCTACGACCTGTGGGAAAAAGTGCGCGCACTCGGACTCGCCACGCCGAACATCGGCATGTTGAACAATATCATCGCCTGTCCTGGCGGGGACTTCTGTTCGCTGGCGAATGCCAAGTCGATCCCGGTGGCCGATGCGATCCAGCAACGCTTCGACGACCTTGATTATCTCTACGATATCGGCGAACTCGATCTGAATATTTCCGGTTGCATGAATTCCTGCGGCCATCATCACGTCGGCCACATCGGTGTCTTGGGGGTCGACAAGCAGGGGGCGGAGTTTTATCAGATTTCAATCGGCGGCAACCAGGGCAACAACGCAGCGCTGGGCAAGGTGATCGGACCTTCCGTATCCCAGGCCGAAGTGCCGGATGTCATCGGCAAACTGATCGATCTCTACCTCGCCCGCCGCGATAGCCCGGAAGAACGTTTTGTTGATGTGGTGCGCCGCATCGGTATCGAACCATTCAAGGAGCATGTGTATGGCAGTCATCATAAAAAACCGTCAGGTCGAGACGAATCAGTGGCAGTTGCTTAAGGCCGGCGCTGACAAGATTCTGCCGGCAGTACCTGCCAGCGGTGACATCATTGTGTCGACGGCGCAGTGGCTGGCGCAAAAAGAAAGCCTGCTCGCGCGCCAGGGCCGTGTTGGTGTGTGGCTCGCAAATACAGAAGATCCGGCGACGATCGCCGGTGAGCTCAAACATTTCGCTCTGGTGGCGATCGACTTTCCGCACTTTACCGACGGCCGCGGCGCCTCAATCGCACGTTTGTTGCGCGAGCGTCATGGCTGGGGCGGTGAGTTGCGCGCCATCGGTGACGTCATTCGCGACGTGATTTTTTATCTGTCGCGCTGTGGTTTCGATGCGTTTGACCTGAAAGCAGGTGAAGATGCGCAAGCCGCACTCTCGGCGTTTGGCGATTTCAGCGAGGCTTATCAGACTTCCTTCGAGCGTCCGCAGCCCTTGTTCCGGCGGCGTACTGCGGCGGCATCCGCCAGCATTACAAAATGAGCGTGCCTGCGGGTACGGTTTATCTGGTTGGCGCCGGTCCAGGCGCCCCCGATTTACTGACCTTGCGTGCGGCACGCCTGTTGGAACGCGCCGACATTGTTTTCTACGATGCGCTGGTGCATCCCGAGATCGTTGCGCTGGCCGCACGCGCGGAAAAAATTGCCGTCGGCAAGCGCTGCGGCCGGCATTCGGCGGCGCAGCGCTTTATCAATAAACGCCTGATTGACGCTGCTGCGCTGCATACCACCATCGTGCGTTTGAAGGGGGGCGACCCCATGCTATTCGGGCGCGCCCAGGAAGAAATCGATGCCTTGCAGGCTGCCGGTGTGACGGTCGAGGTCGTGCCGGGGATTACCGCGGCGCTGGCGGCCTGTGCCGATCTGCAAACTTCGTTCACTCAACGCGGCATCAGTCGTCATGTTGCGCTGGTCACGCCGCGCATTGGCGAGGGTCAGGACCCGAGTGATTGGATACGCACGGTCTGTCACGCCGACAGCGCGGCGATTTACATGGCGGCCGGCCAGTCGTCGGCATTGTCAGCGAGTTTGCTGGAGGCGGGCTTGCCGGCGCACACGCCGGTGGTGTTGGTGGAGAGCGCATCCTTGCCTGAGACGCGCCGTATTTACACGCAACTGGCCGCATTGCCGCAGGCGGCGGCACAACTCGGTGATGGTCCTGCATTGATACTGCTCGGCGCGGCGTTCGCTCGCACCGTGGCGGCTGCTGCCAGCATGGACCTTGCAGTGCTGCGAACAGCCGGCGCGCAAGCCCGTTAAGCGTCGTCCGCGGGTTTGTCCGCGCACTGTTATTCAGACCCTCGTGCGCCTAGACCAGGGTGCGCAAAACACGCTACAATTCAAGCTTTTAGCTTGGCTTGTATGCGTATTTCCCGCACCATACCGGAAGCCGCCGATCGCCCGGTTGCACTGACCATCGGCAACTTCGACGGCGTACATCTTGGCCATCAAGCCATGCTCGCACGTTTGAGCGCGGCCGCGCGCGAACGCGGGCTGCCATCTTGCGTGATGACCTTTGAGCCGCATCCGCGCGAATTTTTCGCGCCCGATCAAGCGCCGACACGGCTGACTTCATTGCGCGAAAAACTCGAATTGCTGGAACGCGCCGGTGTTGATCGCGTGCATATCTGCCGCTTCAATTTTGATTTTGCGAAGACCGCTCCGGAAGACTTTATCGGCCGCCTGTTACAGCGCGGCCTCGGTGCGCGCTGGATACAGGTCGGTGACGATTTTCGTTTCGGCGCGCGGCGTGCCGGCGACTTCAACATGCTGAAGGCGGCTGAGGCGCGTTGTGGCTTCGAGGTGCAGGCGATGACCAGTGTGATGGTTGACGGTCTGCGCGTCTCGAGCACCGCCGTGCGTGAGCGACTGGCGGCTGGGGATATGACGTCTGCGCAGCACCTGCTCGGTCGTCCGTATTCGATCAGCGGGCGTGTTGTGCATGGTAATGGATTTGGTCGCACCCTCGACTGCCCGACTGCCAACATCCTGATGAAGCACAACCGGCCGCCGCTCGCCGGTATCTTCGCGGTGCAAGTGCACGGCATCGACAATGTGGTGCTGCCGGCGGTGGCCAGCCTCGGCGTGCGGCCGACCATTGCGCGCGGACTGCGGCCCTGC
>CAIWNB010000492.1 GCA_903913965.1 uncultured beta proteobacterium | reverse complement strand
CCGCGCCAGCAGTTCCTCGCGATAAGCCCGCGCCAGTGTCATCGTAAGACTGTCCTCTGCAGGATGGGCGACGACCAATAGATGCTTCATACGGTTTTCCCTACCCTGCGTGATCTGTAGCTCGAAGAAAAGACGATGTCATTGACGCCCCTCAACCGGGGCAGAGGGGTGTAGAAGGATGCTAGCGCGACTTGCCGGCGGCCACCTTGATACGTATCAAGGTGATAAGGGGGGGACGATTTTTACCGGGGCGAAACTGCGCTATCGGTCACACAGGAAACCCTGTAATGCCGACGGGCACGCCTCTACCGCCGCAAACCGAGGGCCGCGACGGTGGAAAATCTCGCCGTGGCTTGCGGAATGACGGCGATGCCTGAGAGAAAAGCCTATCTAAAGACTGAGTAAATCACGGCTACTACAGCCGCCGCTCCGACAAGCAAAAGTGCTATTGAAATTCCACCACAAATCAGCGAGTCAAAAAAGCCGGAATGTTTTGCTGGTGTATCTTCCATAATCTCCTCCTGCTGTTATCTAACCGTCCTGTCTACTCCCGTGTGAATACACTCGCCCCTGCCAATGCCGCCATCGCCAGTACGCAACAAAGGGTCCATTACGCCCGCGCAGAAAAAATGACAGCTGACATCTGCTGCGCGGTTATTCTGCGCCGTTTAATGACTGCGTCGCAATCATTTTCCGCGCCTTGATGCACATCAATTGTCATTGCTGCGACACCCTATTTTCGTTCACATGATGTGCGCCGAAACACGGCGGCTACAGATCATCGACCGCGCAGGAGGCCCGGCAAAGACCGGCCTCAAACGGGAAGAACGGCGTGATCGTACAGCCGGTGCGCCGCAGACTAAGCCTGTGCGCCCGTCGCCGGAAGATCGGCTATCGAAGAGGGTTTATGCACCAGCGGAAGCTCAAACGCAAACATCGAACCAACCCCAACAGTCGACTCGAACCAGATGCGTCCCCCCATTAACTCGACCAGTGACTTGCTCAAACTCAAACCAAGACCGGTGCCCCCATAGATGCGACTGAGCAATGGGTCACCCTGGCGGAAGCGTTCAAATATTCTCTTCTGGTAGCGCAGTGCGATGCCCGGTCCGGTGTCGCGCACCATCACGCGCAATGCCACCTTGTCGGCAAACACATCGACGTTCACACTGCCTTCACCGGTGAATTTGATCGCGTTGTTCAGAAAGTTATGTACAACTTGCGAGAAGCGCAAACCATCGAGCCAGGCACTCAGCGGTATCTCACCCTCAAAATTAAGTTTGAGTTCAAGGTTTTTCTTCATCGCTGCCACGGAATTAATATGCACGCACTGCGCGATCAGCGCACGCACATCGGTCGGTTCAAGATGTAAAACAAGCTTGCCGAGGTTGGCCTTTTCCGCGTCGAGCAACTGATTGACGATACGTTCGAGGTGTTCGCCGGCCCGCAGGATGGTGGTGGAATAATCCTTGATGGTGTCTTGATCGAGCGGGGCCATCGACATCAACTCGGCAAAGCCGTTGATATTGGTCAGTGGGCCGCGCACTTCATGTGAAATCGCATTGATAAATTCACTCTTGAAGGCATCGGACTCTTCCGCGGCGCGCCGCGCATCCTCCAAAGCCTGCACCGATTTGCTCTGACTCACCACCGCCCAACTCACCGCCAGTCCCAACCCCAGTAAAAGCCCGATTGCGCCGCTGATCGCCCAGCGCAGATTGAGCTCGGCCTGACGCAAAACCCCCAGCGCGCCCTCCTGGTCCGTGGCGACCCACGTCGTTAACGGATAAATCGGTGATTGAGACCAGCCATAAATGACCGGCACACCTCTGCGCCACGCAGTCTCTTGCATGTAGCCCGATTTGATACCCCGCGACTTTAAAAACGCCGGACTATTGGCAAAACTGCTGCCAACGGTATAGAGCGATCCAGGGGTAGATTGGGTGGCAACGCTGCTCCGTGCGAGTATCACGCCGCTTTCGTTCGCCACCGTAATGCGCGCCTGCTTTGCCACGGAAATTTGCGCGTTGCGCTGAGCAAAATATTCCGGATCAACCGAAACCACCACCACACCGGCGAAACGTCCGCCGGCATCGGTGAGGCGACGGCTCAGCTGAATCGACCATTGCTTTGACAGTCGCCCCAAAACGGGGTTGCCAATAAAAAAATCCGGTCCGCCGGGTGCGATATGCACCTTGAAGTGTTCGCGGTCAGCGATGGATGTGCCCGGCACAAAGGACAGCGATCCCCTCGTCAACAGTCCCTTCGCATCGGTCAACGCGACCTGCAGGATGCCCACCTCGGCCAGCTGCGTGGCGTCAACAAAGTCAGTGATGGACCTGCTATCCAGCCTGCGCCAATCTTTTTGCACAAAACGAGCAATCGAATCAGCGTGCGAAACCACGCCCTCGGTATGTTCCATGATGGCTTGTGCGAGCGCTTCGTTGTGCTGGCCCTCGGCCTCAACCGCTTGCTTGAGCAGGGAGTCGCTGGAAACCGAATAGACAAACAAAAGCGCCAGGATCAGGAGTGCATGCGTTGCCCAGAGCAGGCCTAAAAATTTACGTGTATTAACGAACTTCACCTGCTCGTTCTCCTGTGCTTGCGGCCCGCGCCACACCTGACCCAGGACCGTCCAAATGGGTATTGCTGTAGCGTGTTTACCGCGCGCGTTCGGCACGCTGCGTCAGTGGAAACCATAACGTAATCACCGTTTCTTCAGCCGGCACGCTGTCGATCTTCAGAGCCCCGCCATGCGCCCGCATTACGGCCTTCACCAAGGCCAGCCCGAGCCCGTTCCCCGGCAGCGTAGCCGTTTCAGAACGGAAAAATTTCTCACCCATCCGCGGCATATCTGCAGCAGCGATCCCGCTGCCGTGGTCTTCGACCGACAGCCCCACCT
>CAIWNB010000491.1 GCA_903913965.1 uncultured beta proteobacterium | reverse complement strand
CCCCGGGGGCGGAACTGACAATGATCTTCACCGGTTTGGCCGGAAACGACTGCGCCACAGCCGTCGCGTTGAAACAGAACATCATGCTCAAAGCCGTAACCGCCGGCAGGCCGAAACCGGCCCGTAGATTGATCAACATTTGCTTCTCCTGTGAACGATGCGCCTCGAATAACAACAGCGCAAAACCATCTTCAATTTTTTTCGTTAGCATAACGCGCCACCCGGTTATGTGCAGCAACAACCTGCCCGCGCCGTGTGCGACCGCCACCAATGACAGGCCATCGCCTGCATCGCGCAACCTTCACGCTATTCGCCTGTGATGTTTCTCTCCGCAACCAGCCTTTTCCAATGCTCGCTCTGGCTTTTAACGACGCGGGCCAATTCATCTCCACTGATCACCCACGGCGTCATCCCACCTGCGGCAAGACGACGCAGCGTTTCATCCTGCTTCATCACCAGCGCAACCGCTTGCGCCAGTGCGGCAACACGCTCGGGCCGCGTGTTGATGTGTGCCAGGATGCCCATCCACGCCTGAATATCGATACCAGCAAGCCCCTGCTCCTCAAAGGTCGGAATCTCGGGGGCCAGTTCGCTGCGGCGCTTGCCGATAAAACCAAGTGCTTTCAGTTTTCCGCCCTGGATATGTGGCAATGCCGTCGACAACCCGATGAAGGCGCCGGCGATCTGACCACCGAGCAAATCATTCAGGACCGGCCCTGCGCCCTTGTAATGCACATGCAGCAAATCAATCTTCGCCGCATCCTGCAGGTTGTAGATGTTCATATCGCTCGGGTTACCCTTGCCGGGCGAACCGAAAGCCAGAGGCACACGGCTGCTACGCGCCAGTGCCACCAGGTCTTTCATATTATTTACGCCAACCCGACTACCTACGGCCAGGATGCCGCCGATATTCGCCACCCCGCCAACCATCACAAAATCACGCAGCGCATCGTAGGGCAGGTTTTTGTCGAGATGCGGGCTGATCGTCAGCATGCCGGAACTAAAAAACAATAATGTTCGGCCATCAGCCGGCGCATTTTTGATAGCGACCGCGGCTACCGTTCCGTTAGCACCCGCCCGGTTATCGACGACCACCGACGTCCCGAACTGCGCGCGCCACTGGTCGGCCAGCACACGGGCCGTAAAATCGACCGGCCCCGCAGGTGCAAACGGCACCAGCAACTGTATGCCGGACGGTAACGGCTGGGCCAGAGCAGCACCCACGCCGCCGCATAGGGCGAGGCACACACCACACCAACCCTGCGCCCGCTTCAGTTCGGCACGTCTAACCAACAACCAGCGACGATGCTCGAACTTAGAGCATCGCAGACCGTCGGTATCACGCGGCAATAGCCTAGACCCATGCATACGCGCCAACAGGAGAACTGCCATACGAAAAGCCGCCATCATCCAACTGGCTCCTGGTCGTCGCCGCGCGGCAACGGCAATTCACCCGTGATTTCACCCGTCATCCCACTGGCATCCGACACCACACCAAAACGCGCGGCAATGCGCAGCAATTGCGCGGGCGTCTGCGCCCCGAGCTTCTGCCGGATCGAAGACTGATAATTGGCGACGGTTTTCTGACTGAGTCCGAGGCGATCGGCGATGACGCCCAGCGGCTCACCAAGAGCCAGCATGCGTAGCACCTCGAACTCGCGATCCGACAACACGCCCAGCGCGGTGCCGCCCGCCTGCAGGTTGCGCAGCGCCAGCGTTTGCGCCACATCATCACTGAGAAACAGGCGTCCGGCCGCCACCGCACGCACCGCATTGACCAGCACCTCGGGCGCACTCGCCTTGGTGATATAACCCAGCGCCCCGGCGCGCATTGCGCGCTCCGGGAAAATCGGCTCTTCGTGCATGCTGAACACCAGCACGCGGGCACGCGGCTCGCGCGCCAGAATACGTCGCAGCACCTCGATGCCACTGACATCCGGCAGCGAAATATCCAACACCACCACCTGCGGCGCATGGTCGCGGAACAGTTGATAAGCGAGTGCTGCGTTGCCGGCCTCGCCGACCACACGGATATCCGCGTTGCGTTCGAGCAGCCGGCGATAACCCTCGCGCACAACGGCATGATCATCGACCAGCAACACGGTGATCAGTTCAGCCGCCGCAGTCATGCCACGTCTCCAGCAGCGGGAAAGCAGGCGACGATGCCAAAGCCCTCGCCGGGCGCGGTGGTGATCGTCATCTCGCCGCCCAGCGATTCCACCCGTTCGCGCATCCCGACCAGTCCCAGCCCCGCGCTACCCCGCAACAAACGGCTACCGACGCCATCGTCCTGCAAACTCAGGGTGACGATTGCGGCGTCACGGCTCAGGCGTAACACCACGCGGTGTGCGCGCGCATGCCGTGTAACATTGGTAAAGCCCTCCTGCGCCAGCCGGTAGAGCGTGATATTCAGCGCCTCGCCAAGCGTATCGAAATCACCCTCGAAACTGATGCTGACCTCGATCTGTGGAAAGCGCGCACGCCAGCCGTCGGCGCAGTGCTCGATCGCCGCCTGCAAACCGAGTTCGTCCAGCCCCGGCGGTCGCAGGCGCCGCATGATGTCGCGGATCACGCCGTGCACATGATCGACGATGCCAATAATCGAGCCAGCCGCACGTATCACCTCTGGCGCGAGATGATCGCCACCATCACGGATGGCCACGGCGTCGATCTTGATCGCATTCAAATGCTGACCGAGTTCGTCATGCAATTCACGCGCCAGGCTCTTGCGCTCGCCCTCCTGCACTGCAACATGCGAACGCGACAGGCGGCGGTTCTCTTCCAGGGCGCCGGCCAGCTCCTGCTGCAACGCCATGCGCATACCCAGTGCAGCGCGCGCCTCATGCATGCGCCGCCATGCAAACCAGGCCAGCGCTGCGGCAAGAAACAGCAGTACGCCAGGGAATTCATCGATCTGATAGCGCTCCCAACGTTGCGCCCAGACCAATACCGCTTCGCTCAGTTCAAAATGTACGCTCGCCACGGCAACCACCATGGTCGACAGCACAATGAGCAACAGATCGCGCCGTGCCGACGCAGCACCCTGCACTCTCTTATGCTGCAGATTTTCGTGATTCATGTCTTGCATTCAAACCCCTCCACACTCGGGAATTTTTCCCGACCTAATTCGGGAAGCATCCACCGAAAGAAGGCGCCCCACCGTGCGATACTTTTACGCTGGGAGACCGGCTTTTGTCCACCTGTGCCGGTGGTGTTTCAGCACCGTTTTAAGCTGTATAAAAATAACAAGGTAATTATCCATGACCAACAAAACCCTGCGGGCTGCCCTGCCGCTGAGCTGCTGCATTGCCGCCGTCTGCGGCGCCAGCCTCGCGGCAGAAAATCCAGCGCTCCCCCAGCGCATGCAAAGCGTGGATGTCATCAGCACCACGCCGCTACCGGGCGTCGGCCTCGCGCGCGAACAAATCGCCGCACCGGTGCAAAGCGCTACCAGCGCTGACATTGATAACAGTAACGCGCTCGACCTGACCGACTTCATGAACCGCAATCTGGGCAGCGTGCACATCAACGAAATGCAGGGCAATGCATTTCAGCCCGACGTCAACTACCGCGGCTACACCGCCTCGCCGCTGCTCGGCACACCGCAGGGCATTTCAGTCTATATGGACGGCGTACGTCTGAACCAGCCGTTCGGCGATGTCGTGAGCTGGGATCTTATCCCTAAAGCTGCGATTTCCTCCATCAACCTGATGCCCGGATCGAACCCGCTGTTTGGACTCAACACGCTGGGCGGCGCATTGTCGATCCAGACCAAAGACGGCTATCGCAATCCCGGCACCGTGCTGCAAACCACCATCGGTAGCAACCAGCGTGCGATCGCCGAACTCACCCACGGCGGTGCGACTGGCGGTATCGACTGGTTCGCCACTGCAAACGTTTTAAACGATAACGGCTGGCGCGATGAATCCGCGTCGCGTCTCGGCCAGTTTTTCAGCAAACTCGGCTGGCGCGGCAACACCACTGACGTCAAACTCACCTACGCCTATGCCGACAACACGCTCAAGGGCAACGGTCTGCAGGAGCAAAAATTCCTGCAGCGTGATTACGCCAGCGTGTACACCAAGCCGGACATTACCGATAACCGCTCGCACTTCCTGAATCTGGCGGCAACCCACGATATCAGTGACTCGCTCATGCTGGCGGGCAACGCGTATTACCGCAAGATAAACACCAGCACTTACAACGCCGATATGAACGAAGGTTCGCTCAACCAGAATGTCTATGGTGCCGGACAAAATTCGACCAACACGCCGTTCCCCTCCACTAGATGTATCGCCGAGGTGCTTGCCGCCCCCGCCGACCCGACCAATGCCGAACCGGGCGAGAAATGTAACGCGCTGATTAACCGCACCAGCACCGCGCAGCAAAATTTTGGTCTGTCAGGCCAGGCGACGTGGCAGGGTACGCTGGGTG
>CAIWNB010000490.1 GCA_903913965.1 uncultured beta proteobacterium | reverse complement strand
GCTCAATCTGGAAACGCTGGCACGTCAGTTTGAGTTCGATCGGCTGGAGGATTTTCTCGCCGAAGTCGGGCGTGGCGAAATCAGTCCGCGCCAATTACAAAATGCACTTGCGCCGGTGGTGCCCGTACCGACGGCGGCTGACGAGGCACCCATTGTGCGCAAGGCCAGCGCGCAGAGCGGCGGCATACTCGTTGTCGGTGTGGATAAATTGCTGACTGTGCCGGCGCGTTGCTGCAAGCCGGCACCGCCCGATGCGATTATCGGTTTTGTTTCGCGCGGACGCGGCGTGACGATACACCGCCGTGGTTGCCTCAACCTCCCGCGCTTGAGTGCGGAGCGGCTGGTGGAGGCGGCGTGGGGGACGTCGGCGCAGGGAGCGTTTCCGGTTGATATCGTCATCGATGCCACCGATCGAACCGGCTTGTTGCGTGACATCACGGAAATCTTGTCGCGCGAGCATGTCAACGTCACCGCGACCAACAGCGTCAGTCGTGCGTCTTCGGCGCGCATGATGTTGACGCTGGAGGTGCCCGATATCGCTCATCTCGAACGCATGCTGGGTTTGATCCGTGCGGTGCCCGGCGTGGCACGCGCCGCACGTTTGTGAAGCGCTGCGCTCAGCGCGCGCAGCGAAAACTGATGTTGTGGTGTCCGGCGCGCGGATTGCGCGACAAATAACGGCCGCGCTGTGTGGCGGTGATTTCGTCCGCCGGCGAATCGTGACCGCCGCCGCGCGTGGCGCGCACCGGACCGGCCGCCGCATCTTCGCGACCGTCGAGGGCGTCATAGGGGTAAGGGCGGTAGGCGCTGGAGACCCACTCCCAGGCGTTGCCGGCCATGCCGAGTATGCCAAAGGGGCTGGCGCCCTGCGGAAAGCCATCGGCTGCGGCGGTTTCGTTGAAGCGTTTGCCGAACTGCGCGCGGCCGCTATCCGGTGCCGCGTTGCCCCACGGATAGCGGCGTCCGTCGTCACCGCGCGCGGCGCGTTCCCATTCCGCTTCAGTTGGCAGGCGCTGGCCGCGCCAGGCGCAATAGTCGCGTGCACCGATCCACGAGACTTCAACCGCAGGATGCTGTTCGAAACCGCGGTCGGCGCTCCACAAATTGCCGCGCTGATGTATGCGCGCGTCGCCGTCATCGAAATCATAAAGGCGCATACCGTCACGGCTGTGCGTGCCGACGGCGTTGAGGAATTCGGCGAAACGGACGTTCGTGACCGGCAGGCGATCGATGCTGAAGGCGCCCAGAGTGACGCGGTGCGCGGGGCGTTCATCGTCCGGGCCGTCGTTGCGCCCCATCTGCAGCGTGCCAGCCGCTATCGTTACCATGTCGGCTGCGCCTGCGGCAGCACTGGAGAAGCATACGGCGAGGAGGAGTGCTGCCGGGAATACTGTTTGCATGGTGCCGCCTGTTGAAGTGATGATTGGATTTGCCGCATGGTGACGCCGCAGAAATTGTTCGCTCCCAGCGCGCACCGTCGTGAATATAGTGCGGGCGCTTGCGTGCGGCAACATCGTTGCTGCAGCGTTGTCGACGGCCTCTGCCATTTCATTTGAACGATCAGACGGAAGCGGGTAGAATCCCGCCTTCCCAGGCGCGTAGCTCAGTTGGTTAGAGCACCACCTTGACATGGTGGGGGTCGTTGGTTCGAATCCAATCGCGCCTACCAACAATTCAAATACAAATGTGACGCACGGCGGCGATCCCGTCTGCGGCGAACGTCGGATACGGAAGCGAGCGTTATGACACCGCGAACTAGTATCGTTATGCCGCCGGTTCGCTAGTCGCGTTTTTTCCTGTCAATAAAAAAGTGCGGCTGGTCCGCACTTTTTGTTTTTTGTCACCGGGATTTTTGAAATGATCAATGTGAAGCTGCCGGACGGTTCATCGCGTCCGTTCGAAACTGCGGTGTCGGTTGCACAGGTTGCCGCCTCCATCGGCCCCGGGTTGGCGAAGGCCGCCCTGGGTGGTCGCGTCAACGGCAATCTGGTTGATCTGTCGCATGTGATCGAGGCGGATGCCGAGCTGGCGATCATCACCGACAAGGACGCCGACGGTCTTGACCTGATCCGTCACTCGACCGCGCATTTGCTCGCTTTCGCGGTAAAAGAATTGTTTCCCGACGCCCAGGTCACCATCGGGCCGGTGATTGATAACGGCTTTTATTACGATTTTTCTTACCGGCGGCCGTTTACCCCTGAAGATCTGCAGGCCATTGAGAAGCGCATGGCGGAACTTGCCAAGCGCGATATTCCGGTGACGCGGGAAGAGTGGCCGCGCGACAAGGCGGTGGAGTTCTTTAAATCGATTGGCGAGCACTATAAGGCGGAAATCATTGCCTCGATTCCGGCTGATCAGGCCGTGTCTCTCTATCGGGAGGGGGATTTCGTTGACCTCTGCCGCGGTCCGCACGTGCCATCGACCGGCAAGTTGAAAGCCTTCAAGCTGATGAAGGTCGCCGGCGCCTACTGGCGTGGCGACTCGAAGAATGAAATGCTGCAGCGGATTTATGGCACGGCATGGGCGAAAAAAGATGAGCTTGAGGCCTATCTGCACATGTTGGAAGAGGCCGAAAAGCGGGATCACCGTCGGCTCGCCAAACAGCTCGACCTGTTTCATATGCAGGAAGAGGCGCCGGGCCTGGTGTTCTGGCATCCGCATGGCTGGACCTTGTGGCAGCAGGTCGAACAATACATGCGGCGCATTTATCAGGGGCATGGTTACAAAGAGGTGCGCTGCCCGCAAATTCTCGACCGTTCGCTGTGGGAGAAATCCGGCCACTGGGAGAATTACAAGGAAAACATGTTCACCACTTCGAGCGAGAATCGTGATTACGCGATCAAGCCGATGAACTGCCCGGGACATGTGCAAATTTATAACGCCGGTCTGCACAGCTACCGTGACCTGCCGCTGCGCTATGGAGAATTCGGCGCCTGTCACCGTAACGAACCCTCGGGGGCCTTGCACGGCATCATGCGGGTGCGCGGTTTTACGCAGGACGACGGCCATATTTTCTGCACGCCGGCGCAAATCCAGCCGGAGGTCGCGCAGTTTATCGATCTGCTGATCGGCGTTTATCATGACTTTGGTTTTGACGACATCATTTACAAGCTCTCGACGCGACCGCCCAAGCGGGTCGGGGCTGATGAGACCTGGGATGTTGCCGAGAAAGCGCTTGCCGATGCCTTGGATGCCAAGGGCGTGGCGTGGGAAACCTTGCCGGGCGAGGGTGCGTTTTATGGCCCGAAGATCGAGTTCTCGCTGAAAGATTCGATCGGTCGCGTTTGGCAGTGCGGCACCATACAGGTTGACTTCTCCATGCCTGGACGTCTCGGCGCCGAGTATGTCGATGAGGACAACACGCGCAAGACGCCGGTCATGCTGCACCGTGCGATTGTCGGTTCGATGGAACGCTTTATTGGCATTTTGATCGAAAATTTTGCCGGCGCGCTGCCGGTTTGGTTGTCGCCCGTGCAGGTGGTGGTGATGAATATCACCGCTAATCAGGCCGCTTACGCTGAGGATGTGCTCAAACAATTGCAACAATCGGGGCTGCGCGCGGTCGGCGACTTGAGAAATGAGAAAATAACCTATAAAATTCGGGAACATAGTCTGCAAAAGCTGCCCTACCAGATCATTCTGGGTGACAAAGAAATGGCCGCGCAGACAGTTGCCGTGCGAACCCGCAAAGGTGAAGATCTTGGGCAAATGCCTGTTTCGGTCTTCATTGAGCGCCTTCAGAACGAGGCGCAAAGTTTCGGGCGTGCGGCATAACTTTTTGATATAGCGAGGTTTTTGTATCATTCAGGAAAAAGAGCCGCGTATAAACGGCGAAATTAACGCGTCCGAAATCAGGTTGATCGGACCGAACGGCGAGCAGGTTGGTATCGTCACCATTGCTTCTGCAGTTGCGCAGGCGGAGGCGGCTGAACTTGATCTGGTTGAGATTGCGCCGACGGCGGTGCCGCCGGTTTGCCGCATCATGGATTACGGCAAGTTCAAATACCGCGAGAGCAAGAAGCGGCACGAGGCCAAGCTCAAGCAAAAACAGATCATCGTCAAAGAGGTCAAGTTCCGGCCGAGTACTGACGAGGGTGACTACAAGATCAAGTTGCGCAACCTGACGCGCTTTCTCGAGGAAGGCGACAAGACGAAAGTCACGTTGCGTTTCCGTGGTCGTGAAATGGCGCATCAGGAGTTTGGTTTGCGCTTGATCGAGCGGGTCAAGAATGATCTTGAGCCGTTTGCCGTGATCGAGCAGTATCCGAAGATGGAAGGGCGCCAGATGGTGATGGTGCTCTCGCCGAAGAAAGTATTGAAGCCGGTGGCGACAACGCCCGAGAAAAAGCAGGCGAAAGCCGAGGCTGCAGCGGAGCCCGTAGCAGCGGCGGTCGAAGAAAAGAATCAGCAGTAACCATAAGTAGTTGTCCGGGTCCCCGAAGTCTTCCCGCAGGGAGGCACCTGGCGCTATGTAAAAAGAGGGAGCAGTCATGCCCAAGATGAAGTCGAAGAGCGGCGCCAAAAAGCGCTTTAGAGTGACCGGCAGCGGTCGGGTCAAACGCGGTTCAGCGTTTCGCCGCCACATTCTGACCAAGAAGACCACCAAGCGTAAGCGTCAGTTGCGCAATGCGACCAGTGTGCATTTCAGCGACACCGGTTCCGTTCACGCCATGCTGCCGTACGCTTAAGGAGTCCGAAAATGCCAAGAGTTAAACGTGGAGTTACCGCACGCGCCAGTCACAAGAAAGTACTGGCCCGTGCCAAAGGTTTTCGCGGTCGCCGCAATAACGTATTCCGGGTCGCCAATGAAGCGGTCATGCGCGCCGGGCAATATGCCTATCGCGATCGCCGTAACAAAAAGCGCGACTTCCGCAGTCTGTGGATTGCCCGTATCAATGCCGCAGCGCGTGAGCACGGTATGTCTTACAGTGTATTCATGAACGGTCTGAAAAAAGCCGAGATTCTGGTCGACCGCAAGGTCCTCGCCGATATCGCGGTGATGGACAAGCCGGCCTTTTCGAAGTTTGTCGAGAAAGCCAAAGCCACTCTCGGCGTCTAAACAAACTGACCGGCGAAAAGGAGGCTCGACCAGCCTCCTTTTTTTTCGGCTTCGAGAAATGAAATGGACAAGTTAGAGGATATCGTCAAGGAAGCGCTCGAACTGTTC
>CAIWNB010000489.1 GCA_903913965.1 uncultured beta proteobacterium | reverse complement strand
GGGCGCATGGCGACCTCGCCATGCTCGAAGAAATGCCGCTGGCGGTCGACGATCGCCTGCGAAACCCGCAGGATCGTATCAAAGCGCTGCTGCACGTTTTTGATCAGCCAGCGCGCTTCCTGCAGCTGGCTGGCGAGCTGGGTATGCCCGCCGTCACGACTGCGTTGCAGAATGTCGGCGTAGAGACGGTTGATACGCAGCTTCGGCATCGCCTCTACATTGAGCGCGGCGAGCCAGACGCCCTTGATTTTTTTGATGACGACATCGGCCACCACGTAACGCGCGTCACCGCCGGAGAAGTTGCTACCCGGGCGCGGGTTGAGGCCGACGATTAGTTGCTGTACGCCGCGCAATACGGTGTCGTCGCAATGCAGCAACTTCTTCAGCTTGGCGAAATCGCGCGCGGCGAGTGTTTCAAGATGATTGCGCGCAATCTCCATGGCCTGGGCGCGGAAGGGGGTGGTCTCCGGTATGATTTCGAGCTGCAGCAGCAGGCACTCATTGAGGCTACGCGCGCCAATGCCGGGCGGATCGAGATTTTGCAGATGGCGCAGCGCGACGTTCAGTTCATCAACGTCGATTTCCAGTTCAGGCGGTAATAGCGCGGCAAGTTCTTCAAGGTCCTGGTGCAGGTAGCCGTCGTCATCGAGTGAGTCGATCAGCAGCGTCAGCAGTTGCTGGTCGCGTTCGGAGAGCTTGATATGGGGCAGCTGGGCGACCAGATAGGCCCGCAGCGACTGCTCCTCGGCGGCCAGTTGTGCGGAGCCGGCTTCGTCGTTGTCGTCGTCACGCGGCGTGCCGTAGTTGAATTCCTCGTTGCTGAATTCGCCGCTATCGCTATTGGTCGCGCTTTCCTCGCCGCTGGCGGGAGCGGAATCTTCCGCGCTGGACTGCGTGTTCGGTAATGGTTCGCCCGGGGGGGGCGCCTGCGGCGCAACCTCGGGTTCGTTGGGACTGCCGTCTTCGCGTTCGAGCAGGGGGTTATCGGTCAGGAATTTTTCGATTTCCTGATTCAGCTCAACAGTCGACAACTGCAGGAGTCGAATAGACTGCTGCAGCTGAGGCGTAAGCGTCAGATGTTGGGACAGCCTGAGCTGGAGCGAGTGCTTCATGAGGCCGAAAGGCTCAGTGCAATAGGCGGTTGGAGGTTGGCGTCGTTATGGGTATGCGGGATGCACATGACGCTGTTGGCTACAGCCTGAAATGCTCTCCAAGATAAACTTTGCGCACGCTCTCATTATAAACGATTTCGTCCGGCTTGCCGCAGGCCAGGACGGTGCCGTCGCTGATGATGTAGGCGCGGTCGCAAATGCCGAGTGTTTCGCGCACATTGTGATCGGTGATCAATACGCCGATGCCGCGATCCTTCAGAAATGTAATGATTTTCTGGATGTCCATCACCGCAATCGGATCGACACCGGCGAACGGTTCGTCGAGCAGGATAAATTGCGGATTAGTTGCCAGGGCACGCGCGATTTCGACGCGCCGGCGTTCGCCACCGGAGAGGCTGATGGCGGGATTTTTGCGCAAGGACTGGATATTCAGATCGCGCAGCAGATCATCGAGGCGGATGTCGATCTGCGCCGGGTCGTCGTAATGCAGTTCCAGCACGGCGCGGATGTTTTCCTCGACCGTCATGCGGCGAAATATGGAGGCTTCCTGCGGCAAATATGAGAGTCCGAGCAGTGCGCGGCGGTGGATCGGCATGTGCGTCAGACGCTTGTCGTCGAGATAAATTTCGCCGCCGTCGAGCGGGACGAGGCCGACCATCATGTAAAAGCAGGTGGTTTTGCCGGCGCCGTTCGGGCCGAGCAAGCCGATCACCTCGCCGCTGCGCACTTCAAGCGATACATCAGCCACGACTACGCGCGACTTGTAACGCTTCTTGATTTGTACAACCTTGAGCTCGCTCATGCTTTAACGCAAGATTGGTATGGCCCGCTCAACGCGCGGATCCAGGTGTGTTTTCGCGCGGGTTGATCATATCGGCGGCCGGTTTGAGCGGCACCGC
>CAIWNB010000488.1 GCA_903913965.1 uncultured beta proteobacterium | reverse complement strand
CAGGTCGGCCAGGTGGTGGGTCTGGCCTGGACCGAGGTTGGCGGCGATCTGTTGACGATCGAGGCTGCCATGATGCCGGGCAAGGGTGTGATCACCCGCACCGGGTCATTGGGCGATGTGATGAAGGAATCGGTCGAGGCGGCACGCACGGTGGTGCGCAGTCGTTCGCGCCGCCTGGGTATCAAGGATGAGATGTTCGAGAAGAAAGATATTCACATCCACGTACCCGACGGTGCCACGCCCAAGGATGGACCGAGCGCCGGAGCGGCCATGACCACAGCCTTTGTTTCTGCCATGACCGGTATTCCGGTGCGCGCCGACGTCGCCATGACGGGCGAAATCACGCTGCGCGGTGAGGTCACGGAAATCGGCGGCCTGAAAGAAAAACTGCTGGCTGCCTTGCGTGGCGGCATCAAGACGGTGCTGATCCCGGAAGAAAACGCCAAGGATTTGCAGGACATTCCGGAGAACGTCAAGAACGGCCTGGAAATCGTTCCGGTACGCTGGATCGACAAGGTGCTGGAGATTGCGCTGGAGCGCATGCCAAGCCCGTTGCCGGACGAAGAACCGGTGTCGGCGGTGGCACCGGTCGAGGCCGCTGCTGCGACTCCGGCGCAACTCGGGTCGGTCAAGCACTAGGACCGGATGGCAGTGCAACTTTTCATGAGCCTGTCGATGGCAGTGAAGATTTTGCGCTATAATTTGCGGCTTGTAACGCGGGAATAGCTCAGTTGGTAGAGCGCAACCTTGCCAAGGTTGAGGTCGAGAGTTCGAGACTCTTTTCCCGCTCCAAATTCCGAAAAGGGAAGCCGTGGCTTCCCTTTTTTGTCAGAACAATGGCGCGATAGCAAATCGGTTATGCAACGGATTGCAAATCCGTCTAGCCCAGTTCGACTCTGGGTCGCGCCTCCAAAAAAAGTCAATAAAATCAACAACTTAAATGAAAGTGTTGACTAACTTATAAACCGGAAATGCCTCGGTTTAGCCTCGAAATAGTTGGCTGCTACCCAGAAAAGGTAGCAGTGCTACCCTAATTCGGATTGATTAGTCCGTTGAAATTGGTATAGTGGACGGCATGTCTAGCATCCAATTTCGAAACCCCGGTTACCAACTCCGCGTCAAGCACAAACTTCTTCCGAAGCCGTTCTTCTACACGTTCGATACGGAGGTTGAAGCAAGAAACTATGGCGATCAAATGGAGTCTTTGCTTGCCAGCGGCATTGTGCCGAAAGAGCTTCTGTCACAGCCCAAAAACAATGTGGACCCACTGATCTTCGAAGTGATTCGTGGATACACAAAAGATGGCGCGGTGACTGATTCCGATGACGAACTGTTTGATGTCATTGTTAACGACAAGCCTGCCATAGGTTTGCGGGTATCGGGGATAACTTTCTTGTGGGTTGAGCGCTACGTTAAGTGGCTCAAATCGCCGGAGAAGCATTTGGCGCCCGGAACAATACGTAAGCGTGTCGGTGCACTTGGACGAGCTCTAGATTGGCATATCAGGCAGACTACGCCGCTTGACATTCAACCTGCAGCCAATCCGTTGCGCCTATTGCCGCGGGGCTATAGCGCTTATTCAAAAGCTGATGCTCGTGTGTCGGAGCCTAGACGAGACGTGACGCGCAATCGACGGCTTTCACCGGAAGAAGATGCTCGCATTCGGGCTGCCTTGGCTGGGGTCAAGCGTGAAGATCGTGAGCGCCCATTTACAAATGATGTGGCTTTTGGGTTGCTGTATTCAGTGATTGTGGACACTGGGCTTCGCCTGCTAGAGGCGTACAGACTGCGCGCAGACATGATTGACCACAAACTGCATATTGTTAAGGTGGAAGGTTCGAAAGGGCATCGCGGCGCCATTAAGTCGCGAGTGTTACCCATCAAGCACATTTTGCGCGAGCCACTGAAAAATTGGTGTGATCAGCATGACGGGTTGCTGTTTCCGTATTGGGACGGATCAAAGGAGCAGCAGCGCAAAGCTACGCAAAAACTATCACATCGATTTGCCAGTTTGTTTGAATACGCCGGTGTTCATGACTTTTCCGAACACGATTTAAGGCATGAGGCGGCATGCCGTTGGTTTGAACTGCGCAATGACCGGGGTTGGGTGTTCAGTGAAATCGAGATATGCCGAATCATGGGTTGGTCTGATACCAAGATGGCGCTACGTTACGCGAGCCTACGGGGCGAAGATTTATCCTCTCGTTTGGGGTAGAACGGGTGCGGCGCGCGTCAAGGTAGTTGTCGCCTCATTCATGCAGCCAACTGCTGAATAGGTTTGTCGTCCAAGTAGGTTCGGATGACTCTGTCGCGCTCGGGGTTCAGGGTAACTGCTCCAACCGGCAACCAGTTTCGTGTTTTGCCTGACCAGCGAGCCGGATTGAGCTCGCGGGCTTTGGT
>CAIWNB010000487.1 GCA_903913965.1 uncultured beta proteobacterium | reverse complement strand
CCGCGCAAGACCGCCTTGCAGCCCGATGAATTGTTGGTCGAGATCGTCATCCCCAAAGAGAATCTCGACAAGCCGGCGCATTTTCTCAAGTTTGGTTTGCGTAAAGGTCAGGCCCTGGCGCTGGTGAATGCAGCATCGAGTTTGCGCATTGATGCGAAAAAGAATACCTGCCGTGATGTGCGCATTGTGCTCGGGGCGGTGGCGCCGACGGTAATACGTGCCCACAGTGCCGAGAAGTTTCTCGAAGGTCGTGCTGCCACGCCGGAAAATTTTGCCGAAGCCGGTCGTCGCGCCGTCGACGATGTGCGTCCGATCAGCGACATGCGCGCCTCGGCTGAATACCGCAAGGATCTCGTGGCCGTGTTGGCCAAACGCACGCTGGAGGGCGCTTGTGCGCTGGCCAGGGCGTCGAAACAAAAAGGAGTACGCAAATGACCGATGTGACCTTAAAGATCAACGGCGAGACGCGCAGCGCCTCGGTGCCGCCTGAAACCACGCTGCTGAAAATGCTGCGCGAGAATTTCAATCTGACTGGCGCCAAGCTCGGCTGCGATGTCGGCGACTGCGGCGCCTGCACCGTTATCGTGGACGGCATGTCGGTGAATTCCTGCCTGATGCTGGCGGGCCAGCTTGACGGCCGCGAGGTGCTCACCATCGAAGGGCTGGCCACGCCCGACCGTCTGCATCCGATCCAGAAATGCTACGAGGATTGCGGCTCCCTGCAATGCGGTTTCTGCGGCCCCGGCATGATCATGTCGTCGAAAGCCTTGCTCGATGCCAATCCGAACCCGAGTGTGGCGCAGATCCGTGACGCCTTGGCCGGTAACCTCTGCCGTTGCACCGGTTACACCAAGATGATCGAAGCGGTGCAGGAATCGGCGAAGGTGTTGCGCGGCACGCCGGCGCGACGTGCCGCCAAGGCGAACGGATAACCCATCATGGCGCAGAAATCGAACAAGCAATCCAAACGCATGGATACCCCTATGAGCGAAAAATCCAGACCCGTTCGCAGTAAAAAATCCGCCGGTATCGGTCTCCCTCTCGAAGGCAGTGGAACCTTGCGTTTGCCGGCGGTGGCCAAACAGGTGCCGTTTCCGATCGAGGCGCTGGCGCCGAAAGTGCGCCAGCAAACGCCGGCGGTCGGGCAGCGCGCGACGCGTCCCGACGGCCGTCTGCACGGCCTCGGTCAGACCAAATACATTGACGATATTTCGTTTCCCGGCATGCTCTATTGCAAGATCAAGCGCGCCGGCATTTCATCGGCGCTGATCAAAAAGATCGACACCAGCGAGGCGCTGGCGATGCCGGGTGTGATGGCGATTATCACCGGCAAGGATATTCCGGTGAACTCGTATGGCCCGTCGATCAAGGACCAGCCGGTGCTGGCTGATGACCGCGTGTTTCACGCCGGTGACGGGGTGGCTGCGGTGGCCGCCGTCACCGAACAGATTGCGCAGGAAGCGCTGGAAAAAATCAAAGTCGAATACGAGCCGATGCCGGCCGTCTACGACCCCTTTGAGGCGATGAAAGACAGCGCACACAAAGTGCACGCACCGGCGAGCAACATCTACGCCACCAAACTGATCAAGAAGGGTGATGTTGAAAAAGGCTTTCGCGAGTCGTATCGCATTTTTGAAGACACCTTCTCGACGCAGATGGTCGAACACGTGCCGCTCGAGCCGCATTGCTCGATCGCCGCGTGGGATGCCAACGGCCGCCTGACCATCCATTCGACGCTGGGCCGCATCACGCTCGGTCGTACCGACATGGCGCGCACGCTGCAACTACCGCTGTCGCGCATTCGCATGGTGGCCACCATCGTCGGCGGCAACTTCGGCGGCAAAAATGAAATCACGCAGGAGCCGGCGCTGGCGGTGCTCTCGAAAATCACCGGACGCCCGGTCAAGGGTACGTTTACCCGCGTTGAAGAATTCATCGCCACGACGACGCGGCATCCGATCAATATGCACTACAAAACCGGCGTCGCGAAAGACGGTCGCATCCTGGCGCGCAAGGTGCGTCTGGTGCTCGACGGCGGCGCCTATTGCTCGTGGAGCGAAACCACGCTCGGCAAGGCCTGCATCCTCTCGCCCGGACCGTACAACATCGAACACGTGCACGCCGAGGCCTTTGTGGTCTACACCAATAAAACCATGACCGGTGCGATGCGCGGCTTCGGTGCACCGCAGGTTTGCTTTGCCTATGAGTCGCACATGGACGACATCGCCGAGGCCTTGAACATCGACCCGCTGGAAATCAGATTGCGCAATGCATTTCACGAAGGCTCTTCGAGCCCGACCGGGCAGGTGCTGCACAGCGTGGTGGTGAAGGATTCGCTGCTGCAAGCGGCGGAGCGTTTTGGCTGGAAGGAGATTCGATAATGAAAAAGCGCGGACGCGGCATCGCCTGCATGTGGTATCCGATCGGCTTCACCGTGGCGGCGAACGCCAGTGCGGCGGTGGTCAAGGTCAATGAAGACGGCACGGCGACGGTGCTCACCGGCACCGTCGAAACCGGCCAGGGCTCGCTCACGGTACTCGGGCAGATCGCCGCCGAGGAACTGGGTATTGCCACCGACGACGTACATGTTGTTTCAGCGGATACCGACACCACGCCGATGGACACCGGCGCCATCGCCAGCCGCACCACTTACGTGACCGGTAATGCGATCCGGCTGGCCGCTGAAAAAGCGAAGGATATTTTGTTTCAGGTCGCCGCCCCCATGCTCGGCGTCAAACCCGAGCAGTTGGAAGCGCGTGACCGCAAGATCCAGGTGAAGAATTATCCGCAACGCTGTATCGGCATCGGTGAAGTTGCCAATCATGCGCAGTTCGTCATG
>CAIWNB010000486.1 GCA_903913965.1 uncultured beta proteobacterium | reverse complement strand
ATTGCTGCAGATTCTTTCGGTCTCGGTATTCGAAAAAATACAGATCTCTTCCGCCTTCCAGCCCCACGAATACCCAGACAATCAATCAAATATCGCCAACCAATTGAACTTGTTTGATATTTAACCGGACACTACTGATTCTGAATAATCCCGAGTACAGCAAAATATTACTCGAGCAGGCCATCGATCCTGTGGGCAGTACGCCGGAGGAGTTGACGCTGCAGATCAAGCGCGAGTTGGATAAGTGGGCGAAGGTGGTGAAAGATGCCGCGGTCAGTATTGAGTAGCGCATTGACGGACGCAAAACGCGTTATGCCTATCCGTTCAGGGCTGGAAAGAAATTAACCGGCGTTACGCGGCCGGAGCATAAAACTATAAATAGATCGCCGCAGAAATATGGCGGGTGCACCGGCCGGGTTTTGCGTGCCGACGTTAGTTTGATAAACATTATTCGTATTCGGAGAGGCCCAGTGTACGTTTCTAATATTCCGGACAATGCGCGATTTGATTATGTCATTGTCGGTTCCGGTTCGGCCGGTTGTGCTGTTGCCAATCGCCTGACGGCTGACGGCCGCCATAGCGTGCTGTTGCTCGAGGCCGGTGGCCGTGACAATCACTACAAGCTGCATATTCCGGCACTCGTGGCGCAGGTATTGAATGACCCACGCTGGATCTGGCCTTATCTGACGGCACCGCAAAGCCGGCTGGACGGGCAACAGCGCAAGTGGCCGCGCGGCAGGGTGGTCGGAGGATGCAGTTCGATCAACGGTAATCTGTTTGTGCGTGGTGATCCTGCTGAATACGACGCCTGGCGCGACGAGATGGGTTGCACTGGTTGGGGCTATGAAGATCTGCTGCCGGTGTTCAAAAGGCTGGAAGATTTTCCTGAGGGCGATCCGGCTGTGCGCGGCAGTGGCGGTCCTATCCATTGCACGCGGCTGGATAATTTTGACCCGTTGTCAGAGGCGTTTCTTGCGGCGTGTGGCGAAGCCGGATATCAGCGGGTGGCTGATTACAACGATGGTCATTACGAAGGCGCATTTAATCTCCAATATACGACGCGCAACGGACTGCGTAACAGCGCTTCGGTGGGTTATCTGCGGCCGGCAAAAAATCGGCCTAATCTGACCATATTGACCAACGCTACGGCGACGCGCGTGCTGCTGAACGGAACATGTGCGCAGGGAGTCGAGGTGCGTCTGGGTAATGTCACGCGGCAGGTGTATGCGCGACGCGAAGTGGTGTTGTCGGCAGGCCCGCTGGCGTCGCCGCAACTGCTTGAACTCTCAGGTATAGGCAATGCCGGAATTTTGCAACAGCACGGCATCGCGACGGTTCGACATTTGCCGGGCGTCGGTGAAAACCTGCGCGATCATCCCTATCTGCGGCTGTCGTTTGAATGTTCGCAACCGGTGACGGTTAACGACGTATTGCGCAATCCGCTGCTGCGTTTGAGGGAAGGTTTGCGCTTCATTTTCAAACGTCAGGGCATCCTGACGATCAGTTCATCTACCGCGCAAATGAACTATCGCAGTCACGCCGGCGCCAGGCAGGCCGATCTTGTTTTGCGCATGATGCCGTTGTCGGGGCAAAACCGTTACGCGCGTGAGTCACGCTATGGACTCGATGCGTTTTCCGGATTTTCATTCGGCGTGGCGGTGTTGCAACCACGCTCCATCGGTCATGTTCATATTCAATCGACCGACCCGGCGCAACAGGCGCTGATGGATCCCTGCTATTTTTCGCATGAGGAAGATGCGCGGCTCTTTCTTAAGGGGGTGCGCGTTGCACGGCGGGTCGTGCAAATGCCTGCGCTCAAACCTTATTTTGTCCGCGAAACGCGACCCGGCCCCGATCTTGTGGATGACGCTGCTCTGTTTGAATACATGCGCAGCACGGCGCAGACTGCCTGGCATATGGTCGGTACGTGCAAGATGGGAACGGATGATGCCGCGGTGGTTGATCCCGCATTGCGCGTGCGCGGTATCGGCAACCTGCGCGTCATCGATTCATCAATCTGTCCGACGATTCCGGCATCGAATACCAATATCGCGGCGATTGCCGTCGGAGAAAAAGGCGCCGATCTTCTGCTGGCGGCGGCAACGGCTTAGTGCGGCCATACGTTTCGAATCGGTAATTACTGTGGGGCGTAACTTTCTGGCGGTTGAAATGCGGCCTGATCGGATTTGCGGTAAACACGGTTGTCGTTTTACGACGACACATAGGGTTGCGCATAGCGTTGCAATTGGTCAAAAATATCTCGTCAAAAGTTTGGTTCCAATATGAACAATCCTTTGTGTTTTAAAAGCATTGCCGAATTAGCGGAATTGATTCGTACGAAAGCAGTTTCGCCGGTAGAGGTAGTGGAAGCGTTTCTGACGCGGATCAAGGCTCTGGATAACAAGGTCAATGCGTTTATTACAGTAACCGGAGAGTTAGCCCTCAATCAGGCGCGGGCTGCTGAAACGGAGATTGCGGCTGGCCGCTATCGTGGTCCTTTGCATGGCATTCCCATTGGTCTTAAGGATATTTATAACACTGCAGGTATCCTGACCTCCGGGCATTCTCGAATTGGCATTAATAACGTTCCTGCTGTTGACTCAACGGTGACTGGGAATTTGTATCGTGCAGGCGCGCTACTCATGGGCAAGCTCTCTACCCACGAATTCGCACACGGCGGCCCGTCTTTTGATCTGCCATGGCCGCCGGCGCGTAATCCATGGAATCTTGCCCACTTCAGCGGAGGATCGAGTAGCGGCCCGGGCGCCGCGGTTGCGGCAGCTTTTGTTCCCGGTGCCATGGGAACCGATACCGGCGGGTCGATACGCACGCCTGCAGCACTCTGCGGTATTGCCGGCTTGAAGCCCACCTATGGACGGATCAGTCGTGCCGGGGTACTGCCAAATTCATTTACCTTTGACCATTGCGGGCCGATGGCGTGGACGGTCGAGGATTGCGCGATCCTTTTACAAGCGACCGCCGGATATGATCCATTAGATCCGACCAGTTCTGCGGAAGCGGTTCCCGACTACCGTCTCGCCATCCAGGGCGGTCTGCGTGGTTTGCGTATCGGTGTTCTTCGCCACCTCTGGCAGAAAGACCTGCATGTCGATGATCACCTGTCGCGTGCTACCGAAAGTGCGCTTGAGGTTTTCTCCAAGCTCGGTGCCCGGCTTGAGGATGTTTGTATCCGACCTTCGCAGGAATATCACGACGTAAAAACGGTGATTTCGCTGTCGGAATTATTTTCGGTTTACCGCCCCGAATTAATCTCTCGCGCCGATCAGTTTGGCGAGGACTTTCTCGGACGAGGCGGACTTGCAGGATGTCTCTTCCAAGCGGCTGACTACGTGTGTGCTCAGCAACTGCGTCGCAAAATGCTAGAGGAGGCGGCGCTTTTATATGAGAAATACGATGTTTTGGTGACGGCTGGTGCCGGGCCCGCACCCCGCCTGGCGGCGCATCGTACCGTCAGCTTCTGGGAGAAGCCAACGATGTTTTCTCCATTTAGTGTGTTGGGTAACCCGGCGCTGATCGTCTGTTGTGGTTTTGCCGAGTCTGGATTGCCCATGGGGGTGCAGATCGCAGGCAAACCGTTTGACGAGTCGGTCGTCCTGCGCGTCGGTCATGCTTTTGAGCAAGCCACGCAGTGGCGGTCGCGGCGTCCGTCCTTGGACCCTTTGGCCTCGAGACCCGATATCCAGATCAGCCCTCCCGTACCCTGTGAGTCAGAAGCCAGCGGGAAAGTCAGGGATGCGGTATGGCATGCCGCCAGGCTGTCCGGGTTAAAACTGGATGAGTCCCAGTTTGCGCATTTGTTACGCGCGGCGCCGTATGCTTTGGAAATGTCGGAACGCTTGCGCAATACGCCCATGAAAGCACTTGAGCCGGCAGCAACTTTTCAGTTTGGTAGAAATCACTCATATGGAGAAAAATAATGGCCTTTAGTGTGCCGAGCTCTTTTGCTAAACACCGTTTATTTCAAATGCTGGTTGTCTGTGCCGTCTTGCCTATATTGCCAACAACTGCAATTGCCGCAGAGTCTGCGCAAAAAAACAGCAGTGCGGAAAAATATCCAAACAGACCGATCAGAGTGATCGTGCCGTTTGGGGTGGGCAGTGTGACCGATGTGATTACGCGAGTGGTTATGCCGCCGTTGTCGGAGGCGCTCGGTGAATCGATCATCGTCGACAACCGACCCGGGGGCGGTGGAAATCCGGGCACTAACATGGGGGTTAAAGCAGCCGCCGATGGATATACCCTGGTCATGAGCTCGGCCAGTACGCTCGCTGTGAACGGATTTCTATTCAGTAATATGCCCTATGACATGGCGACCGCTTTCGCGCCGATTACGCAAATAAACTCGGTGACTAATGTGCTGGTGGTAAGCCCGGCACTGCCCGTTAAATCCGTGACCGAACTGATTAATTTCGGCAAGAGTAACCCGGGGAAGTTGTCGTATGCTTCCGCGGGTGCGGGCGGCACGATACATCTGGCGGCTGAAATGTTTTCAGCGATGACCGGTGTGCGTATGGTGCATGTCGTCTACAAGGCCAGCCCCCCGGCGCATATTGATTTGTTTAGTGGACAAATCCATCTGATGTTTGATGGTTTGCCTCCAGCCTTGACGCAGATACGTGCAGGACGAATGCGTGCACTTGCAGTGACTACCGCTAATCGTTCCCAATTGTTGCCGGAACTTCCTACCATCGCGGAGTCTGGCGTTCCTGGCTATAACGTGCAGGGGTGGAATGGCTTGGTGGGTCCGGCAGGATTGCCGCGATCCATAGTGGAGAAGCTCAATCGGGAAATGCTACGAGTACTCGCCGTCGAGAGTGTGCGACAGCGCTTGCTGGGTTTGGGCGCGGAGCCCGTTGGCAATTCGCCTGAAAAATTCGCTGAACACATGAAGGCGGAACGTGAACTGTGGGGAAAGTTGATTGCCCAAATCGGGCTCAAGCTTGATTAGTCTATTGACCGCCAAAAAATGACGGGGGTGGCTTGAATACAAGCCGCGTTACTAGTTGCGATTTTTTTGGGCCGGGCGTGGTTAGCGCTCCAAACTAACCGCATCATTTTCCAGCCAGCGCTCCAGACACTCCAGGCTGTTGATTTCATGCGGCCTGTCTTCACCCGGCCATTGAGCATTTGTGCGATTGATCCAGACGGCATGCAGGCCGGCATTGGTTGCGCCGCGTACATCAAAGTCTGGATCATCGCCGACATGCACGACCTGCTCCGGTGCACACTCGAGCTGCTTGCAAGTAATGTGGAATAGCGCAGGGTCGGGTTTGGTGGTGCCGTGCTCATGTGCGGACACCGTGGTATGGAATAAATGCGCAAGGCCGACGATTTTTAAATCGGCGTTACCGTTGGTCAGTGACGCGATACGGTAGCGTCGCCCCAGCCGTTGCAGACAGGCCTCAACTTCCGGATATAACTCGACTTCGTTGCGTGCAGTCATGAAGACGCGCAGCGCGGTTTCGATCGGTGCGACGGAGGCTGCTGTCGATAGACCACAATCGGCGAACGCATGTTGCAGGGCAAGTCGACGGATTTGCAGCAGGTCATGGCGCAGGTGCTGCTGTTCGTCGAGTATTCTCGCGCGTAGCGTTCTCAGCCGGCCAATGTCCCAGACTGCAGCGATTTGTGGGGCGTGTTCGGTGAGCGCCGCCTGCGCGCGTTGTTCAGCGCGTACGATGGTGGGGCCGACCGGCCAGAGTGTGTCGTCGAGATCAAGACTGATGGCGCGGATATT
>CAIWNB010000485.1 GCA_903913965.1 uncultured beta proteobacterium | reverse complement strand
CGGTGGGCGTGCCGCGTGTGGCGATCGAAGCCGGTGTCACCGATTTCTGGCGCAAGTATGTCGGCGCGGTCGATTCAAAATCCGGCGCCGTCATCGGCATCGACAGTTTCGGTGAGTCGGCACCGGCCGGTGAATTGTTCAGGCATTTTGGTTTTACCGTTGAGAACGTCGTGTCGACGGTTAAAGGTTTGCAATAGAGCAGGCTGCAATAGAGCTTGCAACGGAGTTTGCAACAGGGCGGGTTTGCGATCAGGCAGCGTTAGCGAATATTTTGGAGAGAGATATGACGATCAAAGTTGGTATCAACGGTTTTGGACGAATCGGGCGCATGGTGTTCCGCGCTGCCGTACAACATTTTTCAGACATCGAGATTGTGGGCATCAATGACCTGCTCGAGCCTGATTACCTCGCTTACATGCTGCGTTACGACTCGGTGCATGGCCGTTTCAAGGGCGACATCAGCTACGAGGGCAACACGCTGATCGTCAATGGCAAGCGTATCCGTCTTACGGCAGAGCGGGATCCGGCCCAACTCAAATGGGGTGAAGTCGGTGCCGATGTGGTGGTGGAATCGACCGGCCTCTTCCTGACCAAGGAAAGCTGCGAGAAACACCTGGCGGCGGGCGCGAAAAAGGTCATCATGTCGGCGCCGTGCAAGGATGACACGCCGATGTTTGTGTTTGGCGTCAACGACAAAACATACAGTGGGCAGACGATTATTTCGAACGCCTCCTGCACGACAAATTGCCTGGCGCCGGTAGCCAAGGTGCTCAACGATACCTGGGGCATCAAGCGCGGTCTGATGACAACCGTACATGCGGCGACTGCCACGCAGAAAACCGTGGACGGTCCGTCCAACAAGGATTGGCGCGGTGGCCGCGGCATCCTGGAGAACATCATCCCGTCGTCGACTGGTGCCGCCAAGGCCGTTGGTGTGGTGATTCCCGAGCTGAATAAAAAGCTCACCGGTATGGCGTTCCGTGTGCCGACCTCCGATGTGTCGGTGGTCGACTTGACGGTCGAGCTCAACAAGCCCGCCACCTACGCCGAGATCTGCGCAAAGATGAAAGCCGAATCGCAGGGTGCGCTCAAAGGCATCCTCGGTTACACCGAGGAGAAGGTCGTCTCCACCGATTTCCGCGATGAAACCAGCACTTCGGTATTCGATGCTGAAGCCGGTATCGCGCTTGATAGCACCTTCGTCAAGGTGGTTTCCTGGTACGATAACGAATGGGGCTATTCCTGCAAGGTGCTCGAAATGGCACGCGTGATTGCGAAGTAACGGCATCGACGGCATTCCCGCATGAACGTTATCAAAATGAACGACCTGAACCTCGCCGGTAAGCGGGTGTTCATACGCGCGGATCTCAACGTTCCGCAGGACGACAACGGCAACATCACCGACGACACGCGCATACGCGCCTCGGCACCAGCGGTGGCGGCCGCGCTGAAAGCCGGCGCGGCGGTGATGGTGACCTCGCATCTGGGGCGGCCGACCGAAGGTGAATTTAGTGCTGCTGATTCGCTTGCGCCGATCGCCAAACGTCTGGGCGAACTGCTGGGTGTGCCGGTTGCGTTGAAGCGTGACTGGGTCGATGGCGTGGCTGTCGCCTGTGGCGAAGTCGTCATGCTGGAAAACTGCCGCTTCAACAAGGGCGAAAAGAAAAACGACGACGCACTGGCCAAAAAGATGGCGGCTTTGTGCGATGTCTATGTCAACGATGCTTTCGGCACTGCGCACCGTTCCGAGGCGACGACGCAGGGCATGGCCAAGTATGCGCCGGTCGCCTGCGCAGGCCCGCTGATGGCGGCGGAACTCGACGCGCTCGGCAAGGCTTTGCGCAGCCCGGCGCGGCCATTGGTGGCGATTGTGGCCGGCTCCAAGGTCTCGACCAAGTTGACCATCCTTAAATCGTTGGCCGAAAAGGTCGATCAGCTGATTGTCGGCGGCGGTATCGCCAACACCTTTATGCTGGCGGCAGGATTTCGTATTGGCAAGTCGCTGGCTGAGCCCGGCCTGGTCAGCGAGGCACACGCCATCATCGACATGATGAAGGCGCGTGGCGCCAGCGTGCCCTTGCCAGTAGACGTGGTGGTGGGCGCTGAAGTATCTGCGCGCGCGCGCGCCAATCCGATGGCGGCTGATCAGGTCGGTGGCGATGACATGATTCTCGATATCGGCCCGAAGAGTGCTGCCGAGCTTGCCGCGATTATTGCGAAGGCCGGCACTGTGGTCTGGAACGGCCCGGTCGGCGTGTTTGAATATGACCAATTCGGCGCCGGCACCAAGGTGGTTGCGCAGGCGATCGCTGACTCTGCGGCGTTTTCGATTGCCGGTGGCGGTGACACTTTGGCGGCGATTGCCAAATATGGCATTTCTGATCAGATATCCTATATTTCCACCGGTGGCGGTGCATTCCTTGAGTTTCTAGAGGGCAAGAAGCTCCCGGCGGTGGAAATTCTCGAGCAGCGTGCCTAGATCAGTTATCGACTTCGGCATTGAGGATTCGGCCTAATCCCGTTACCCTCTGCGCCCCCACCAACCAGTGAGAGACCTGTGCGCAATTCCAAATCAATCGTAACACCGCGCCGCACCAAGATCGTTGCAACCCTGGGGCCGGCCTCCAGTGATGAAAAAACGTTGGCGCGCATGATCGAAGCAGGATTGGATGTCGTGCGCATGAATTTTTCTCATGGCACCGCCAAGGAGCACACGGCGCGGGTCGAGCTAATACGTGCGCTGGCGCGTAAAGCCGGTCGTGCGATTGGCGTGCTGGTCGATCTGCAGGGGCCGAAAATACGCATCGGCCGTTTCAAGAATGATCGCGTGACGCTGACGACAGGGGACAAATTTGTTCTCGACGCGGAGCGCACGATGGGGGACGCCGGCGGCGTCGGGCTCGATTACAAAAACCTGCCGCAGGATGTGGTGCCGGGCGACACGCTGCTGCTTGATGACGGCCGTATCGTGCTGGCGGTGACCCAGGTCAAGGGGCCGCGCATACTGACAGTGGTCGAGCAGGGCGGAGTGCTGTCAAACAACAAGGGTATCAACCGCAAGGGCGGTGGCCTGACGGCGCCGGCATTGACCGAAAAAGATATGCAGGACATCAAGGTTGCCGCCAAGCTGAAGGCGGATTATCTGGCGGTGTCATTCCCGCGCTCCGGGGCCGACATTCAATGGGCGCGTGACCTGATGATGAAAGCTGGTGGCCGCAGCCTGATCTGCGCCAAGATCGAACGCGCTGAAGCGATCCCTGCGCTGGCCGAAATTCTCGATGCCTCGGACGCAGTGATGGTGGCGCGTGGCGACCTCGCCGTTGAAGTCGGCGACGCGGTTGTGCCGGCGCTGCAGAAACGCATGATCCGCATGGCGCGTGAGCGCAACAAAATTGTTATCACGGCGACGCAGATGATGGAGTCGATGATCAACAATCCGATTCCCACGCGTGCCGAAGTGTCCGACGTCGCCAATGCGGTACTCGATGGAACCGACGCCGTGATGCTGTCGGCGGAAACCGCCGCCGGTAGTTATCCGGTGGAAACCATCGCAGCGATGGCGCGTGTTTGTCTTGAGGCGGAAAAGGAAGATACCTTTGCCATCGAGCGCCGGCGTACGGATTTGCCGGGTAGCGTTGAAGAGGCGATTGCACGGGCGACCATCTTCACCTCCAACAGCCTGCAAATCAAAGCGGTGGCAGCGCTCACTCAAAGCGGCAAGACTGCGCTGTTGATGTCGCGCATGAATACGAAGGTGCCTGTATACGCGCTCTCTTCGGTGATTGAAACGCGTCGTCGGGTTACGCTCTTTCGCGGGGTTTATCCGATCGCCTTCAAGGGCGCGCAAAATCCGGAACGCGCGCTGCACATGGCCGAAGATGAATTGCTCAAGCGCGGCGCCGTTCGTATCGGTGACTACATTGTGCTGACCATCGGCGAACCCTTTGGCAAGGCGGGCGGCACCAACACCATGAAGATCGTCAAGGTCGGCGAGCATCGCAAGGCCTGATGCCGCTGTAACCGTGCTGAAACATGGCGCCAAATATGATATTTTCCGCAGCCCGATCAAGCGGGCGTGAATTTTAAATTTGTAGAACAACGCAGGAGGCAACATGTTTGAACGCGAGCTCGCAGCAACCGCCGCCGCCATGGTCGCGCCCGGCAAGGGCATACTGGCGATCGACGAGTCCGGAGCCACCATCAAAAAGCGTTTTGACACCATCGGCGTTGAATCGTCGACGGAAAGCCGGCGCGCTTATCGCGATCTGCTCATTACGCCGAACGGCCTGTCGCAATACATCAGCGGCATGATTCTGTATGACGAAACATTGCGTCAGGCGACCGCCGACGGTGTGCCGTTTGCCGAGTTCATGAAGAAGAACGGCATGTTGGCTGGCATCAAGGTCGACTCTGGGTCCAAGGAACTGGCCGGCGCATCCGGCGAGCAGGTGACCGAAGGGCTGGATGGCCTGCGCGAGCGCCTCGTCGAATATAAAAAACTCGGCGCATCTTTTGCCAAGTGGCGGGCCGTGATCAATATCGGCGCTGATATTCCGAGTAGCTATGGGATTGCTGCCAACGCCCATGCGCTCGCGCGCTATGCCGCGCTTTGTCAGGAAGCGGGCATTGTCCCGATCGTCGAGCCAGAAGTCATTATGGATGGCAGCCATACCATTGAGCGCTGCTACGACGTTACCGAGCGCACGTTGCACGCACTGTTTGAGGCTATTTATGCCCAGCGCGTCAGGACTGAGCATCTGGTTCTCAAGGCGAGCATGGTGATTTCAGGTAAATCCTGTGCAACGCAAGCGAGTGTCCAAGAGGTGGCCGATGCGACTGTGCTGTGTCTTACGCGGACGGTGCCCGCCTCGGTGCCAGGGATCGTGTTCCTGTCCGGTGGACAGAGCGATGAGTTGGCGACTGCGCACCTGAGCGCCATGAATGCAGATGGAGCCAAATTGCCATGGCCGCTGTCATTTTCCTATGGCCGTGCCCTGCAGGCGCCGGCTTTGAAGGCGTGGAAGGGGCAGACGGCCAACGTTGCTGCGGCGCAAAAAGCCCTCATGCATCGCGCGAAATGTAATAGCGCAGCGTGTTTTGGCAAGTATTCTGCAGCCATGGAAAAAGAGGTGGCGTGAGCGTAAGCCGCGCGAAAGCTGCGCGGGGTATTGTAGAAGGCTTTTTTTTGCAATGCAGACGGTAGCTTGTCCTTTGAAAACAGGCTATCATTTCCCGCCAATCAAAATTGTGTAGTGGGTTTGTGCTGGTTTTGCACTTGTGCAAACCTGTATGAAAAGATTTCAATTTGATTTTTTTTGAGGAGGTCAGATGGCGTTTCAAAATCGCGACAGAAAGGACTTCAACGCGGGCGTCTTGTATATCGCCATCGGTGGATTCTTTGCGGGTTTCGCAACGAATTATCCGATGGGTACCGCCGTGCGTATGGGTCCCGCATATTTCCCTACGATCCTAGGCGGCTTGCTGATCTTTCTCGGCCTGATCCTGCTTTTCCGTTCATTCGGCACGACTGATGCGGAACCGCCGTCAAAAACACACTGGCGTCCGCTGCTGTGCATTATCGGCGCGGCCTGTCTGTTTGCCGCCCTGATTGGTACGGCCGGCATGGTGATTGCCGCTGCGGTCATGATGCTGGTGGGCGCCTTCGGCGGATGGGATTTTCGCTGGAAGGAACAACTGATCGGCATGGTCGTGATGCCTGCGGTTTGTACCGGTATTTTCTATTATGGCTTGGGCTTGCCGTTCAAGCTCTTCCCGTGGTCTTGATCAGCGAAATTTGAGGAGCGGAAAACGCCATGGATTTTTCATCAGTTTTCAGTAATTTGATTCTCGGGTTCACGGTCGCGATGAGCGCCCAGAACCTGTTCTACTGTTTTATCGGCTGTCTTTTGGGTACGCTGATTGGCGTGCTGCCGGGTATCGGCCCGGTTGCCACCATCGCGATGTTGTTGCCGATTACCTTCAATCTCCCACCTATCCCGGCACTTATCATGCTGGCCGGTATTTACTACGGCGCCAGCTACGGCGGTTCGACCACTGCAATTCTGGTCAACTTGCCCGGTGAGTCGTCGTCAGTGGTGACCTGTATCGACGGTTATCAGATGGGCCGACAGGGTAGAGCGGGGCCAGCGCTAGCAATTGCTGCTCTGGGATCGTTCTTCGCAGGGTGCGTCGGTACTGTCTTGATCGCGCTGTTTGGCCCGCCCTTGGCTGAACTCGCCTTCGAATTCGGTGCCGCCGAATACTTCTCGATGATGGTGCTCGGGTTGATTGCTGCCGTTGTGCTCGCTTCCGGTTCGCTGGTTAAAGCGGTTGGCATGATCATCATCGGCCTGCTCGGCGGTCTGGTCGGCACCGACGTCAATTCGGGGATTGCGCGCTATAGCTTCGGCGTGTCTGAATTGTCGGACGGCATCGGCTTCGTCTCGGTCGCCATGGGCATGTTTGGTTTCGGTGAAATTATCAGTAACCTGGGCCAGACGTCTGAAACCAAGAACATCGAAGTGTCGAAGGTGCACAGCCTGATGCCGACCTGGGAGGACATCAAGGTCTCCATTGGTCCGATCATGCGCGGCACGGCGATTGGTACCGTCTTCGGTATTCTGCCCGGCTCGCACACGGTTATCGCTTCGTTCTCGTCCTACACGCTGGAAAAGAAACTGGCGAAGGATCCGTCGCGCTTTGGTAAAGGCGCGATCGAGGGTGTGGCTGGTCCGGAATCGGCGAACAACGCCTCGGCGCAGACCTGCTTCATTCCGTTGCTGACGCTGGGGATTCCGACCGGTGCGGTGATGGCGCTGATGGTCGGTGCGATGACGATTCAGGGTATTGCTCCTGGCCCGCAGGTCATGACGCAGAAGCCTGATCTGTTCTGGGGGATGATTGCCTCGATGTGGATCGGCAACCTGATGCTGGTGATTCTGAATCTGCCCCTGATCGGTATGTGGGTGCAGTTTCTGAAGATCCCGTATCGCGTGCTCTTCCCGAGCATTCTGCTGTTCATCGCGATCGGCGCTTACTCGATCAACAACTCGCCGTTCGAAGTGTATATGGCCGCGCTGTTTGGATTCTTCGGCTACTACGCGTCGAAATGGGGTTGCGAGGCCGCACCGCTGATTCTTGGCTTCGTGCTCGGACCTCTGATGGAAGAGAACCTGCGTCGCGCCATGCTGATTTCACGTGGTGACCCGAGCGTGTTCTTTACACGCCCGATCAGCCTTGGCATGTTACTGGTGTCCTTCGCCCTCTTGCTGATGGTGGTGATGCCGCAGTTCCAGAAGAAACGCGAGATTCTCGACGTCGCCGACGATTGATGCTTCGGCAGTAGGATAAGAAAGCCCCGGTTCGCCGGGGTTTTTTTTTGCGCTCGACCTGGCCAGAGAATGTTCGGCAAGGGCGCCTGCTACACCGTAAAATTCCGCTTCCTCAAACTCACGGAGCAAACTGATGATCCGTACATACATCGCCGCGTTTGTGACGCTTGCGTCGTTTGCCAACCTGGCCTTCGCCGCCGACGCATATCCAAACAAACCAATACGTATCGTCGTAGCTTATACGCCTGCCGGCACTACCGATATTCTTGCCCGCGCCATCGGCCAAAAATTGACCGAAGCCTGGGGGCAGCCTGTCATCGTAGATAACCGTCCTGGTGCCAACGGTAATATCGGCACCGAGTACGCTGCCAAAGCAACCGCCGACGGCTATACGCTGTTGATGACCACCGCCGCCCCGCATGGGGTCAATCCCGGCCTTTATCGCAAACTCGGTTTTGATGCCGTCAATGATTTCGCTGGTATTAGCCTCGTCGCCACTGTTCCGAATGTGCTGGTTGTCACCAACAGCATGCCCGTCAAAGACGTCAAGGAGCTCATCGCTTACCTGCGGGCCAATCCGGGCAAAACCAATTTCGGCTCACCTGGCTATGGCAGCACCGGCCACATGTCGACAGAATTGTTCATGTCGATGACCGGCACCAAAATGAATCACGTCCCTTATAAGGGGGACGCCGGTGTGTTGGCCGATGTGATGGCAGGTCAGATCAGTTTGTCCTTCAGCAACATGCCCGCCTACACCCCGCAGATCAAGGCTGGACGCGTGCGTGCGCTCGCCGTCAGCACCAGCAAACGTTCCCAGGCGGCACCGGAAATTCCAACCATGGCGGAGGCGGGTGTCCCTGGTTACGTCGCCGTTGCCTGGTTCGGCTTGCTGGCCCCCGCCAAAACACCGCGCGATATCGTCAACAAGCTTTCAGCTGAAACCGCACGGATTCTGAAATTGCCCGAGGTTAATTCACGGCTCTCTGATCTGGGTGCCGAACCGGTTGGCAGTACGGCCGCGGAATTCGACGCGCAT
>CAIWNB010000484.1 GCA_903913965.1 uncultured beta proteobacterium | reverse complement strand
TGCCAGGTTCAATGCCAACGCCACCACCATTGATCTCATCGGTCGCAGCGCCACCCAGCGTTTTGGCGATGTGCGGCTCACCGCTACCGAGGATATCCGGCTGGTTGGTGTCCGGCCCACCGATGGTTTGGGCGGCACGGCACCCGGTTCGCTTGATGTCACCGGCAATCTCACGCTGACTTCGACGCAGACCTACCCGGTCACGTTTAACGATTACAGCCTGAGCGTTAAGGCGCCGGCGCCGGCGGACGCCGGCAATATCGGTAACGGTAGCCTGACGTTTGCAGCAAACGGTACGTCATCGCAGCCGGTATTGTCGGCCGCCGGTTCGCTCACCGCCGTGGCCAAACACATTGTACAGGGCGGTCATCTGCTCGCCCCGTTCGGCTCGATCACGCTTGGCAATGCCGACGACACGGATGACGTCAAGTTTCTCGCCGGCAGCGTGACCTCGGTCGCCGGCGCGGGGGCGGTACCGTTCGGCACCGTCAGCAGTGGCAGTGTGCCGAGCGCGAGCGCCTGGAATTACCAGCTCGATGCCGTGGCGGGGGGCACCGTCAAGATCACGCAGTCGCCTGATCCCTTTGCGCCCGATACGGCGCCCGAGCGCGCGCTGCCGGTGAAATCGTTGGTGACGCGGGCAAAGTCGATTACGACGGAGACTGGTTCGATACAGGACGTGGCGGGCGGCGGCTCTTTGTTCGCCTATGAATTCACCCCCGGCAAGGGCGGCACGCTCGATGTGCTGGCCAACAACAACGCGGGCAGTACGAGCAGTGTGTTCGGCTTGAATATTCTGCCGCAATACAAGATGACGACCTTCGCCATCAATCCGAATTACAACCGCAGCGTGGCGCCGCTCGATGGCAGTTACGGTCGCGACGGCGGATTGGCTACTGGTGACAGTGTTTATCTCAGCGGCATGGCGGGGCTGGCGGCCGGCCGCTACACGCTGCTGCCTGCGCATTACGCATTGTTGCCCGGTGGTTACAGCGTGACGATCGGGCCCAAGAGCAGCGTGGATATGCAAGCCTCGAGCAATACCGTGCAACCTGACGGCTCGATGCTGATGGCCGGACGCTTGATGACCTCGGGTTCCGGCACCGGCAACACGCGCACGTTGGCCTTCATCGTGCAACCCGGCTCGGTGGTGAATAACAAGTCGGCCTTCACCCAATATGATGCTTCGGGCTTTTTCGCCGAGAAGGCGGCTGCCGCCGGTGTGTCTACTCCCGAGTTGCCGGTCGATGGCGGTTATGCGGCGTTTGCCATGGGCACGGTGACCGGGTTTGCCCTCAACGGCAGTTTGAATTTGACCGCCGCTGAGGGCGGACGCGCCGGCACGCTGGATATTTCAGCGCCGAACATGGCGGTGGTCTCCAGCCGCAGTCAGGCGCCGTCGGCCGGAGTGCTCAATCTCGTCGCCGGTGAACTGAACAATCTCGGTGCCGACAGTATCGTCCTGGGGGCTACCCGCAGCAACGCCGGCAATACCACCCAGCTGACGGTAGGGGCCTCCACTCTCACGGTGGCGAATGATGCGCAGAATGCGCTGGCCGCGGCGGACATCGTATTGGCGGCGAATACCAATCTCACCATCGCGGCGGGTGCGGCTGTGCAATCGACCGGTGTGCCAGCACGCAGTAGCCAAGCGTTGACGCTCGATGGCAGTGGCGCCTTGCTCAGAGTGAGCGGCGGCGACGGTGCGGCGGTGACCCGCAGCACTACCGCGAATACAACGGGCACGCTCACCATTGGTGAGGCGGCGAAGATCAGT
>CAIWNB010000483.1 GCA_903913965.1 uncultured beta proteobacterium | reverse complement strand
CAGCGTTACAAAGGGCTGGGTGAAATGAACCCTGAACAACTGTGGGAAACCACGATGGACCCGACCGTGCGCCGACTGTTGCGCGCGCAGATTGAAGACGCGATCTCGGCCGATGAAATTTTTACTACGCTGATGGGCGATCTCGTTGATCCGCGTCGTGCCTTTATCGAGAGCAACGCGCTCGGTGTACGCAACCTTGATATCTAGTTACGATTGGCGGTGTGATTTGCTATAGCCGGTTGCTGTTGGCTGATCATGCCGTCGTAACGTTTGTTTTATAAGATCACGGGGCGGGCGTTTATCGTCCGCATAGCCCCCCCTAACCAAGTCAGTTTTTTTCGAGCCCATGGACGATTTTTCGCAAACCAGTGCCAGCCGCGTTTTTTGGCGAAGCCCTAAATTTTGGATCTTAGTGATCTTTCTATCGGCGGCGGCGGGCACGGGCTATTATTTTTATGTGCAACGCCAATTAGAAGGCGAGCGTCCGGCGGAATCCGCCCGTCCAAGTAAAAAGGGTGGCGATGGTGCGGGGCGCGTCACACCAGTCGTCGCGCAACCGGCAAAAAAATCCGATATCAAGGTCTACCTCACCAGTCTTGGCACGGTGACACCGGTCAGAACGGTTACCGTGCGCAGTCGGGTCGACGGCCAGATCATGCGCGTGTTGTTTCGCGAAGGGCAGCTGGTGCGCCAGGGCGACGCGCTTGTCGAGATTGATCCGCGACCTTTTCAGGCGCAGCTGACCCAGGTTGAGGGGCAGATGGCGCGCGACAATGCCTTACTGACCAATGCGCGCATCGATCTTGAGCGTTATCGCACCTTGCTCGCGCAGGATTCCATTGCCAAGCAGCAACTCGATACGCAAGAAGCGTTGGTGCGGCAATACGAGGGCACGGTCAAACTCGATCAGGGCCTGCTTGATAATGCGCGCCTGCAGCTCACCTACTCACGCGTAACCGCGCCCATCCCCGGCCGGCTCGGCCTACGTCAGATCGATGAGGGTAACGTGGTGCGGGCGGGCGACACCAACGGTTTGGTGGTGATCACCCAGCAACAGCCAATTACGGTTGTGTTTACCCTGCCGCAGGACAATCTTCCTGTGGTGATGAAACGGATCAAGGCGGGCGGTCGTATTGCCGTCGAAGCGCTGGATCGCGACCAGAATCAGAAAAACCAGCTGGCCAAAGGAACACTGTTAACGGTCGACAACCAGATCGATACCACCACCGGTACGGTGCGCCTTAAAGCCCAATTTGCCAATGAAGAAGGGCAGTTGTTTCCCAACCAGTTTGTCAATGTGCGCACATTGATCGATGTGCGTCGTGACGTGACCACGGTGCCAAGCGCAGCTTTGCAGCGCGGTGCGCGTGGCATGTTTGTTTATGTCGTCAAGGATGATCGTACGGTCACGCTGCGCGACGTGAAAACCGGCCCGACCGAGGCTGATGCAACGGTCATTGAATCCGGTGTCGAGCCTGGCGAATTGGTGGTGGTCGATGGCATGGATCGCTTGCGCGAAGGTGCCAAGGTTGATTTGCCTTCAACGGAAAAAGGCGCGGTACGCAAAGGCGGCGACCCCGAGCGGCGCAAGGGTGGTGGCAACCGCCGCAAAGGCGGCGAGAAGGCCGCGGCCGAGTAAGCCGGTCAGCGCAGAGGCCAGGGAATGAATCCGTCGCGCCTGTTTATTCTGCGTCCGGTGGCGACATCGCTGCTGATGCTGGCGATCCTGCTCTCGGGTCTGGTGGCGTATCGCCAGCTCGCACTGTCGGCCTTGCCCGAGGTCGACTATCCGACCATCCAGGTGGTGACGTTCTATCCGGGTGCCAGCCCCGATGTGATGACCTCGTCAATCGCCGCGCCGCTCGAGCGGCAGTTCGGCCAGATGCCGGGCCTCAAGCAGATGTCATCGACCAACTCCGGTGGCGCGACCGTCATTACGTTGCAGTTCAACCTCGAGCTTAATTTGGATGTTGCCGAGCAGGAAGTCCAGGCTGCGATTAACGCCGCCGCCAATTTGTTGCCGACCGATTTGCCCGCGCCGCCTGTCTACAGCAAGGTAAATCCGGCCGATACGCCGATTTTGACGCTGGGCGTGACTTCCGCATCGTTGCCACTGCCGCAGGTGCAAAGCCTGGTAGATACACGACTCGCACAAAAGATTTCGCAGGTCACCGGCGTTGGGCTGGTGACGCTCAATGGCGGCCAGCGGCCGGCGGTGCGAGTACAGGTTACCCCGAAGGCGCTTGCGGCCAAGGGGTTGAATCTCGAAGACGTCCGCTTGAGTATCGGCACGGCCAACGT
>CAIWNB010000482.1 GCA_903913965.1 uncultured beta proteobacterium | reverse complement strand
CGCCCCCGCCCTCGCGCAGGACGCCAAATGGCCCGACAAGCCGGTGCGTTTTATCGTGCCGTTTCCGCCGGGTGGATCGGTTGATCCGCTGGCGCGTTTGATGGGCGGGCGTTTGGCGAACGCACTCGGCCAGCAGTTTGTCGTCGACAACCGCGCCGGCGGTTCGGGCTCGATTGGCACTGCGCTGACCGCCAAGTCGGCGCCTGATGGTTATACCTATCTGTTTGTGTTCGACACCCACGCGGTGAACCCGACGCTGATTCCGAATCTGCCTTATGACACCTTGAAAGATCTCTCACCTGTCATGCTCATCGGTACTGCACCAATGGCGGTGGCCAGTCATCCGGGCAAACCGTTTCAGACTTTTGGCGACATCATCAAGGCGGCGAAAGCGAAACCCGCTGCGTTGTCGTATGGCACGGTTGGCGCCGGCAGCATGGGGCATCTGACCATGACGCTGCTCGAACAGGCCGGCGGCTTCAAGCTTGTGCACGTGCCCTACAAAGGCGGCGGGCCGATGACCGTTGATGCACTGGGCGGACAAATCGACATGACGATCGCCTCGGTAGCGGTGCTCTCACAGCATGTGCGCGGCGGCAAGTTGCGCGCGGTGGCCATCACCGGCGACAAGCGTTCGCATGTGATGCCCGACGTGCCCGCACTCTCCGAGCAGGGCTTCCCCGGGTTTTCCGCGTTGGCGTGGTGGGGTGTGCTCGGGCCAGCGGGTATTCCGCAGCCGTTGCTCAACAAATTTCATGCCGAACTCGCCAAGGTGCTCAACACCCCGGAAATTCGCACCCAGCTTGGCGATCAGCTTGGCATGGATCTCGTGGTGAGCAGCCCCGAAGCCATGCAGAAGTGGGTTACCACCGAAGTGGCGCGCTGGGGCAAAGTGGTGCGCGAGAACAACATACGCATGGAGTAAACAGGAGGGGGGGTAGCGACCAGCGCCGCCCCCGGCCTATTTCAACATCGCTTTTATCATGCGCACTCTTGGCCCCTATGATTACGTGATTGCCGGCGGCGGCACCGCTGGCTGCGTGCTGGCCAATCGACTAACCGCTGACGGCAAACACCGTGTTTTGCTACTCGAAGCCGGCGGCAAGGATGACTGGATCTGGATCCACATTCCGCTCGGCTACATTTACTGCATCGGCAATCCGCGCACCGACTGGTGCTACAAAACCGAGCCCGAGCCTGGCCTGAATGGCCGCTCGATTCTGTATGCGCGTGGGCGTGTGTTGGGCGGTTCGTCGTCGATCAACGCCATGTTGTATTTGCGCGGCCAGTCGCGGGATTACGATGAATGGGCACACCTCACCGGCGACGATGGCTGGGCCTGGCGCAATGTGTTGCCGATCTTCAAGAAGAGTGAAGATCACTGGCGCGGCGCCAATGATGCGCACGGCGCGGGCGGTGAATGGCGCGTCGAGCGTCAGCGTTTGCAGTGGGAAATTCTCGACGCCTTTCGCGACGCCGCGCAGGAAGCAGGCATTGCGTCCATCGAAGATTTCAACGGCGGCCACGGTAATAACGCCGGTGCGGCGCGTTTCGAAGTGAACCAGCGCCGCGGTGTGCGCGTCAGTGCCGCCAAGGCTTTTCTCAAACCCGCACTCGCGCGCCCCAACCTCACCGTGATGACCCACGCGCAGGTCAAACGCCTGCGCCTCGACGGCCGGCGTGTGACCGGCGTTGAATTCGTGCACGACGGCGAGCAACTCTTCGCCGAAGCGCGGCGCGAAACGATACTTACCGCCGGCGCGATCAATAGCCCGCAGATTCTGCAATGCTCGGGCATCGGCCCTGGCGCGTTGTTGCAGCAGCACGGCATTCCGGTTGTGCACGATCTGCCGGGTGTGGGTGCCAATCTGCAGGACCATCTGCAACTGCGCATGGCCTTCAAGGTCAGT
>CAIWNB010000481.1 GCA_903913965.1 uncultured beta proteobacterium | reverse complement strand
CGTGGCACTGGCGCCGCTGATCCGCTGATCGATGGCAAATTCAAACGTTACCGGGCTGGACGACTGGCTCAAGTACCTGGACGACTCGCCGCGGAAGATGGAGATGAGCGTGCATATTGGGCTGGAAGCCGGCGCGCAACTCATCGAAGCCACGGCGCGCGCGAACTGCCCGGTTGGCCCTCCAGGCAGCGAAAACGTCAGGCTGTACGGGTGCTACCCCGGAGCGCTGCGCGACAGCATCCGCATCACCATGGTGGCCAAGAAGGGGCGCGTCGTGGCCTCCATCCGCGCTGGCGGCAAGACTGCGAACGCCGATGTCTATTACGCCCACCTGATCGAATTCAGTGGTGCGAAGCCGCACATCATCCGGGCGGCCCCTGGCAAGAGCCTCAATTTCGGTGGGCGCTCCTACAAGTCTGTGCACCACCCGGGCATGCAGCCGCCCCCATTTCTCCGACCGGCGCTCGACGCCAACGAGCTGGCCGCCATCGGCCTGCTTGACCAGCAAATCGATCTCGCACTACAAAAATAAACAGGAGCTACCCATGAGCCACGGAATCGAAGTCCACCTCGCCGCAAACATCGACAAATACAAGGAGGGCATGGCGGCCGCCCGGAAGATCGGCAGCGAGTCCGTCGGGTTCATTGCGTCGATTTTCGACACCGTGAAAAGCATCTTCGGGAAAATGTGGGATTCGTTCAAGTCGTTTTTCTCGAATGTCGGCGACACCTCGAAGGGCGCTTTCGGCTCGATGTCCGAATCCGCGGTCGGCGCCTTCGAGAAAATCAAGGGCATGCTGCCGGGGCTGCATGGAGATCTATCGAAAACGGGCGACAAGATGGACGAGACGGGCGAGAAATCGAACGGACTGGCGACGAAAATCGGCGTTGGGCTAGTCGCCGCATTCGTCGCTGCCACTGCGGCCGTTGGCGTACTGGTCAGGCGCGGCCTGGCCGCTGACGAGGCGCTGGCGCGCGTCGCCATCTCGGGCGATAGCGCCGCCTCCGGCATTTCGCGTTTCGAATCCGTGGCCCTGCGCTCGGGCGTCAGCATGACGACGTTCGGCGGCCTGATGGACAAGTTCCACAGCAAAATGAAGGACGCGGCCGCCGGCGACAGCACCGGCATCTTCGGCAAGCTTGATGTGAAAATCACCGACTCCGAGAACGCGCTGCTGAAAACCGATGATGTCCTCATCGCGACGGCAAAGAGCATTGCCGGCATGTCGTCCGAGGCGGAAAAATACGCGGCCGCGGCGAAGATCGGCTTTGAGGGTCAGGTACAGGTACTGGAAGACATCGCGCATGCCGGCAGCCTGGCTGCCACCACCACGGATGCGCAGGCCGGCGCCGCTATCCGCCTGGGGAAGATCTGGCACGAGGTCCTGCCAGGCGGGAAAGGCATGTGGGCTCAGATCGCCACCTTCCTGACTGCCAGCCTGACGCCGGCGGTGACCGAAGCATCGGTGGCCGTCCTGACGTCGAAAAATACCATCGTTGACGCATTCACCAAGATCTTCGGCAGCGCCTCGATGTTTGATTCGTTCGGCGAAAATATCAAGGGGTGGGGGCTCAGCGCGAGCGCGTGGTTTTCGTCGGTTGCCGAGTCCGCGACCAACGCAACGATCAGCATCATGAAATTCATCGCCGAGAAAACCGGGATGGGTGACCCGAACGCCTACGTCAAGGGTGCGACGGCGCCGGGCTATGTGCCGGGCGTGGTGACGCTCAACAGCGGCAAGAATGATGCCGTTGAGGTTGCGTCCGTAAAAAAACAGGCTGATGACTACAACGCGCTGACCCAGGCGATTGCTGCAAAAATCGAGGTGCAGCGACTTGAGGCAAGTACCGGCGAGGCGCTGACGGAGGGCCAGAAAATGATGATCAAATTTACGGACGACGTGCTCGATGGGACGCTGAAATTGACCGAGGCCCAAATTGCTGCCCGCGTTGAGCAAATTAATACCTTGACCGCCGCTACGGATCTCGCCGCAAAGGCGAAAGATGCGAAGACTGCCGCCGCTGCTGCCACCAAAAAAGAGGCTGAGCACTACGCCACTCTGATCGCCGCGATCCGCACGAAAACACAAGAAAGCCGTCTGGAACTGATGGTAGGCGAAGGCGCCACCGAGAGCCAGAAGATGCAGATCAAAATGGACCAGGAGCTTGCGTCCGGTAAGTTGGTGCTGTCGGCCGCGCACATCGCTGTAGCCCGTGCAAGCCTGGCCGAGCAGGAATCCGTAGAAAAGCTGATCGCCACGCAAAAAAACGAAAAGCAGGTGGTAGACCTGATCAATCAGAGCGCCATCGCGCGCAACGAAGCGAAGGACCAACTCGAATCGGAATACAAGCTCTACGGCAAAAGCAACGATGCGCGCGAGCTGGCCATGGTCTCCATCAAGTCGGAGACGCAATACCAGAAGGAACTGATCGCCGCGCGCATGAAGGACGGCACGGTGACTGATGCGACCATCCGGCAACTGGAAGCGGAGCGCGATAT
>CAIWNB010000480.1 GCA_903913965.1 uncultured beta proteobacterium | reverse complement strand
CGGCCCTGACGGTCGAGCATCGAATTGTGGTTGTTGGCCTTGCTGTCCCAGATGTTTTCTTCGCCCCAATAGGCCGAGGGTTGCAGGATCTTGACCGAGCCTGCATTGCCGGGTCCGAGCGCGAGCGGCATGTCGGCGGTCGTCGGCAGCACAAAGTTGGTGGCGATGTTTTTCACCGGATCGAGGATCGGCATGTCGTTACAGGCGTGTTCGCATTGGCCGTAGAGCGGGCCGTAGCCGTTCACCGTCGGGTAGCGACGATCGGTCGAGATCAGGTCATGCAGATATTGTTTGGGGTTGTGCCAGTCGCGCAGCGTAACGACGATGTTGCGCTCGACCCCTTGCGGGCGTGTCGGCTTGTTGGACGGCAGTTCGCCTTTGGCGACGCGCTCGGTCCAGTCAGCGAGGTATTTAAACGGCATACCGCCCAACTGCCCGGCAGCCTGGAGAACCATGTTCTCTCCCGCCTGTCCTGATTGGATGCGGCGGATCCACGCATCCTGATGGGTGCGGCCCTTGAGGTGGTAGTCGGGAATGGTGCGAGTGGAGAGATGCCCCAGCTGATGACAACCGACGCAGCCGTTGTTTTTCATGCCGTTGAGATAGTCGGTCATTTTGACATTGGAAGGCGCGTCTTTGCTGCCGAAGACCTTGGCCTCGGGAAGGTTCATCATCGAGTACCAGTAGATCGCCGGGTAATACTGTGCTGCCGCGGTTTCGTTCGGCGCGGTTACTGCTTTCAGATTGAGCTGCTTGCCCGGTTCGCTTTTGATTTTGGGGGAGTCGACCAGACCATAGCCGCGCACCCAGATGTCGTACTTGGCTTTAGGCAAATCGGGGATGACATAACGACCTTGATCGTCGGTGACGACAATGCGGATGAAACGCACCGGCAGATCGTGCGTTTCTGCGATCACCCAGACGCCGGCCTCCGGGCCTTTGGCGCCGGTGACAACGCCACCGATGTCGTCGCTGTCAATGGCGACCGCGGCCGGTTGTTGCGCCTGCAGTGTGGCTGGCGCGATCAGCCCGAGCGCTGCAATACCGATTGCAGTGATGCTGGTCAAAATAAATTTTTTCATGGTCTTGCCCCCTATTGCAGTAGACGATTTGGGTCGGAATTAACGCAGAAGCGACGCCGAAGCAACGCCGAAGCCGCGTACCTCGCTGGTCCAACGATCAGGCCTCTTTACCCACCATGCTGCCGCAAACCGCGTGCACCTGAAGGCTTGCGTCGACAAAATTATGCCGAGGCGGCGCTGGTCGATTCAGGAATAGCTGTTGCAGGTGGGTTGGAATATTAGAAACTTGTTTTGCCCAGACGCACCATATCACCGCGCCCCATGGCGGTCAAACCAGCTGGGCTGCGTATCGCCGCGGTCAAGCCAGAGGGGGATAATGACGGCAGCGTGCAGCGCCAGGATTGCCGGTACGCAGGTCACACCGACAGCCGTACATCGAGGATAAGCCAGCGCGATATTCTTGCGGCGTGTGCGGGTGTTCATGGCAGAACGGTGGAAAAAACAGGGGGAGATCGTAATGAGGATAAGTTTGTGTAACGGGCTGTGCGTGGCAATGATCGCGTCGACAATGGCTTGCGCCGCGGAAGTGTTTCCCGAGCGGCCGGTGCGCGTGGTGGTGCCCTTGACCGCAGGGTCGGGCGCCGATATCGCCGGGCGTATTGTCGGTCGTGCGCTGACCGAGGTGTGGAAGCAGTCGGTGGTGGCGGATAACCGTCCCGGGGCCGGCGGGCAGATCGGCACGCAGATGGTGGTGCGCGCCAACGCCGACGGTTATACGCTAATGGCGCAATCGGCTTCGCATGCCGCCAATCCGGCGATCTATGAAAAGCTGCCGTATGACTCGCTGCGCGATCTGGCGGATGTCGCCTTGCTCGGCACCAGCCCCTACATCATGGTTGCTGCCCCCACCGGGCCTTATCGCGATTTGCGCGCCTTGATTAACGCCGCCACCGCCAAGCCCGGCGAGATCCCGTTTGCCTCCGCCGGTGTCGGCAGTTCAACCCACCTGACCGCGGAGTATTTCAATCAGGTCGCTGGTGTGCGCATGATTCATGTGCCGTTCAAGGGCTCGCCGGAGGCGATCACCGACGCGGCCACCGGTCGCGTGGCCTATTACATGGCACCGATCGGCACCGCCATCGGTATGGCGCAGGAGGGGCGGGTGCGGGTGCTGGGTGTTACCTCGGCCAAACGGGTGCCGCAGTTGCCCAATGCGCCGACGATTGCAGAGCAGGGCCTCGCAGGCTTTGAGATTGATCTCTGGTTTGGCGTGTGGGCGCCGGCGGCCACACCACCAGCGGTACTGCAAAAAATAAACGCTGATACCAATCGGGTGCTGCAACGGGCCGACGTCAGGGATCAATATGAAAAACTCGGCATGACGCCTGGCGCGATGGGCATGGAGGAGTTCGGGCGCTTTGTGCGCAGCGAAATCGCCAAGTATCAGAAGATCGTCAAACAGGCCGATATCAAGCCGCTATAAGGGCATCGGCGGTATTGGCAGCTTTATCAATACATCTCAATATGGCAATCCGTCACCAGTTTAGTGACGATTGCTGCTCTAACGGAGGCACGTAACCATGAACTTTGCGACAGACGACAGCGGCGCAGCGTCACGCCGCGCATTTTTGACGGGCGTGGCTGCACTCGGGGCCGGGGTCTTGTTGCCGGGATGTCAGACCGCGGGCGTTACGGCTGCGCGCGCGCAACGCATTGACGTGCATCACCACATCGCGCCGCCGTCGTATTCGTCTGCATTAAAGGCGATGAAGCGCGGGCACGCTGCGTGGTCGATCGAGGCTTCGATCGAAGACATGGATAAGAGTGGTATCGCCACCGCCATGACTTCATTGATCAACCCGGGCATGCAGGCCTGGCCCACCGACATCGCGATGGCACGCCGGATCGCGCGCGAGTCGAACGAATATGCGGCCACCCTCGGGCGTGATTATCCGGGCCGCTTTGGTTCCTTCGCCTCGATTCCGTTTCCCGACATCGACGGCAGTTTGCGTGAAATCGAATACGCACTCGATACGCTGAAGGCGGACGGCATTTATTTGTGGACCAGTTATGGCGGCAAGCTGCTCGGCGATCCGGCGTTTTTTCCGATTCTCGAAGAACTCAACCGGCGCCGCGTGGTGGTTTATACGCATCCGGCGACGCCCGACTGCTGCGCGAAAATCATGCCCTATATTTCGATCAATGCGATCGAAGGGCCGGTGGACACCACACGCACCATGGTGAGCCTGATGTTTCAGGGCGGGGCGGCGCGCTTTCCGGACATTCGCTGGATTTTCTCGCACAGTGGCGGCGTCACGCCCTTTCTGTTGTCGCGCTTTGAACGCGAGGAAGAGGCGCTCAAAGACAAGGGAATACTGCCCCACGGCGTCATGCATGAGCTGCGCAAGTTTTATTACGACACTGCACAGGGCAACCATCCGGGGGCGCTGCGTGCGTTGCTGGAGATCATTCCGACTTCACGCGTACTCTACGGCACGGATTTTCCGTTTCGCGATGGTGCCGAGGTGATTGATGGTCTCGCCCGTCACGGCTTTCGCGCCGATGACCTGCGTGCGATCAACCGTGATAACGCTTTGCAACTGTTCCCGCGTCTGCGCAGCTGACGTAACGCGGTGGTTGGTAGGCGCAGCCACCGGCTGATCCGCGATCAGCCGGCTGTGCGCAGGCGTTGCACAATATGTGGCGCCCGCGCCTGCGACCTAGTCGCCGCCGTGAAACGGCGCGACCTTGCGCTTGTAGCCGACCAGCGCCTCGGTGATCTTGAAGCGTGACGGATACGGAAACGAGACGTGTTTTTGCACGTGGGCGTCGCGCACATACTTCTCGATCGGCATGCCCTGGATGACCCCGGCGCCGCCAAATAATTCGAGCGCCTGTTCGGTAATGCGCTGCACCGCAGTGCCGGTAAATGCGATCGCCATGTGCTCGTAGGGCAGGGCTTCGACGCTGCCGTCTTCGATCGCTTCGGGATGATCCTTCACCCACGCCGCGGTCCAGATCAGGCGACGCGCCGCCTGCAGATTCATCGCCATGTCGGCAATCGCCAGACCCACGGCCTGATGCTGGATGATGGGTTTGCCGCCGGAGATACGCTCCTGCACGTATTTGAGCGTTTCTTCATAGGCGGCGCGGCCGAGGCCGAGGGTCAGCGCGGCGATGGTCGGATGGGTGCCCATGTCGGTGCGGCCCTTGGGCGACGGCGGCAGGATGCGGCCGGCCGGAATGCGCACATTGTCGAACACCATCTCGGCGGCGTTGTCGCCAACCCGCCGCCCGAACTTCGACATCGGCCGGCGCGACAGCCCGGGAGAGTCGCCCTCGACGAGAAATGATTGCACACTGCCGTCGGGAATCTGCGCGCGCAGCACGATCAACTTGGCGAGATATCCCACGGTCTGATAGGCCTTGGTGCCGTTGATCAGCCATGAGCCGTCGTCTTGTGGGGTCGCCTGGGTGCGCAGGCGTATGGTCGGCGGCGTTTCGGTGAAGAAGTCAAAACCGAAATCGGTTTCCGGTTCGTGGATCGCCACCGTGGTGAAATACAGATCGTCACTGACGAATTTGGGCAAAAAATAAGCGCGCTGTTCGGGCGTCATGCGCAGCTCGAACCAGTCGCGCGCGCGGCGCGCGGTCAGCATGAAGTAATAGGCGGTGCCCAGTTCGCCGGCGGCCAGTTCCTCGGCAACGAGGCAGGAGGTGATGTGGTCGGACATGCCGGAGCCACCGTTCTCTTCCTGCAATACAAAAGTACGAAAGCCCAGTTGCGAGCCCTGCTTGAGGAGGCCCCAGGGCACGCGTTTTTCCCAGTCATTTTCACGGTCCAGCGGCATTGCCGTGGGTTTGATGTCTTCCTGCGCGAACTTGCGGGCGAGATCGCGAAACTCACGCTGCTCCTGCGACAAACGAATATCGAACACAAAGCCCCCTTCAGTGATGGCGGTTTAAGTGGTGGAATGTTAGCACGCGCGCCGCGGCGTTCTCGCTGCCGCCGGTGTCACGATGTTAAGCCGCTGCGACTGCATCTTCGAGCAGCATATCGGCGCCTTTCTCGGCGATCATGATGGTGGCGGCATTGGTATTGCCCGACACCAGTGTCGGCATGATGGAGGCGTCGATCACGCGCAGACCAGCGAAGCCGCGCACGCGCAAACGCGTATCCACCACGGCGCGCGCATCGACGCCCATGCGGCAGGTGCTCACCGGGTGATAGACGGTCGAGCCACGCCGGCGGATGTAATCGAGCAGTTCATCATCGCTGTGGCACGATGGCCCCGGTTCAATTTCTTCGGCGATGTGTTGCGCCATGGCCGGCGACTGGACGATACGTCGCAGTGCGCGAACACCGGCGACCATGGTGTCGCAGTCCTGCTGCGCATCAAGGTAGTTGGGGTGGATGGCCGGTGCCTCGCGCGGATCGGCCGAGCGGATGCGCACGTGGCCGCGGCTTTGCGGTCGCAACAGCGTGCACACGGCGGTGACGCCCGAAAATTGATGTAGTTGTTCGCCGATGTTTTGCACCGAGTAGAGAGCGAGCGAGGCCTGCACATCGGGCGTGACGGCGGACGGCAGCGCGCGCAGAAAACAGCCGGCGGATAACGCCGGAATGGCAAAGTAGCCGCGACGGAAAAACGCATAGCGCAGCACCGCGGCGGCACCGCGATGCCATTGCCGTACCGCGTCGTTAAGTGACAGCGGCGCCTTGCAGCGCAGGATCAGGCGTGTGAAGTAATGATCGTTCAAATCAGCACCGACGCCGGGAAGATCGGCAACGACGTGGATGCCGTGCGCTTGCAGCAAGGCGGCCGGCCCGAGTCCCGACAGTTGCAACAACTGCGGCGAATTAAAGGCGCCGGCGGCGAGGATGACTTCGCCCCGTGCGGTGGCCAGATGCGTTTGTTCGCCGATCTTGTATGCGATGCCGCTGGCGCGCCGTCCGTCAAAACAGATACGCGTGGCCAGCGCGTTGGCGACGATGCCAAGGTTGGCGCGTTTGCGCACCGGATCGAGAAAGGCTGCCGCTGTCGATGCGCGCACGCCATGGCGTGTAGTGGTTTGATAAGTGCCGGCGCCTTCCTGTGTGGCGCCATTGAAGTCGGCGTTGCGTCGATGGCCTGCTTGTTCAGCCGCGTCGATAAAGGCGGTGCTGAGCGGATGCTGATCGCGCAGATCGGATACGCCAAGCGGCCCGCCGGCACCATGCCAGGCGTCGGCACCGCGTTCGTTATCTTCGGATTTGCGAAAGTAGGGCAGCACATCGGCCGCACCCCAACCGCGGTTACCAAGTTGCCGCCACTGCTCGAAATCCTCGGTCTGACCGCGGATGTAGAGCAGGCCGTTGATGGCGCTGGAGCCGCCAATCACGCGCCCGCGCGGCGCGATCACTTTTCGATCGTGGCAGGCCGGTTGTGGCTCGGTTTGATAACACCAGTTGAAACGTTGGTCGCTGAACAGCTTGCCGTAACCCAATGGGATGCGCAGCCAAGGGTGGCGGCTGTCGGGCCCGGCTTCGAGCAGCAGGACGCGATGCCGTCCCGAGGCACTCAACCGGTTGGCCAGCACGCAACCGGCGCTGCCGGCGCCGACGATGATGTAATCCCAGATGTCCGTTGGTGTGGTCATGGGTGGGCGGCCTTTTCTGTCTGCGCGCGGGATGGCACACGGTAAGCCGCAGCCTTGCGTCGCGAGCGGAAAAGTATAGTCGAGTCGCACTGTGATCGAGGGTTTGATCAAGGCGGGGCTGTTTTAACCGTTGCGCGACGGACGGTGGGCCGCTGCGAGGGCGGGTCAGCGGATCAGCCGGGGCGTCGCGTCTAAAGGCTGTTCGCGAGCAACGCCGGAACAGCCGCCTGCAGGCCGTCGAATGCGCAATCCGGCGCGTATTTTTTAGAAACCCGTGTTTTCAAGGAACTATTGCGCATTTGTATATTTAAATATATTTAAAATCTATTTAACAAATTCAACATTTATAGTAAATTGCTGTTGTGGCCGGTCCGGCCTTAAGTGCAGCTTCTTGGAGCCTGTGTCGGGAATTGGTGCAATCTATTGGGGTTGGATATGAAAAACAGCATGGCCGAAACAGTCGTTCGCCGCCCCCGGGTGCTGGTGGTGGAAGATCATGAGGACACGCGCAAGCTGATTCTGGCAACGCTGCGGTTGCGCAATCTCGATACGGAGTCCGCCGCCGATTCAGATACCGGTCTGGAAAAATTCAACAGCTTCAAACCCGATCTGGTGTTACTCGACATCATGATGCCCGGGCGTCTGGACGGACTCGGCATGTGCCGGCAGATCCGTGCCGATGCCGGTGACGCGGTGAAGATTGCCTTCGTCACCGCCAAGGGGCAGAGCGCTGATTTTGCCAACGGCCGCAGCGCCAAGGCCGACGCCTATATCGTCAAGCCCTTCGGTCCGATCAAGTTTCTTGAGACGGTGGACTGGTTGCTGGTGTGATGATCCCTGCTAACCGCAGCGCAGCGCATAACCTGCGTGATGCCGCGCAGTCCCCACCTTTGGTGATGATCGTCGAGGATGACCCGCATGTGCGGCGGCCGATTGTTGAATTGCTCAAGTTGCACGGCATGCGGGTGGTCGAGGCCGCCAACGCAGATGAGGCCCTTGAGGCCTTGGCCCGCGGCGAGCCGAATCTGGTGATCGCAGATGTGATGATGCGTGGCAAGCCTGAGGGTTTTGATGTCTGCTGGAAAATCAAAACCAATCCGGCAACCAATCACTGTTACGTCATTATGCTCACTGGTTTGAGCGACCCTTGCGATATCGATAATGGTCGCGAGCGCGGCGCCGACCAGTATCTGGTGAAACCGGTGAGTATGGGCATGTTGTGGGAAATCATTTCCAAGCTTGGCGTCATCATCATGCCCGATGTCAGGGGTGAAACGCCGCCCGCGCGTCTGAATTAGCCGCACTTGCGAAAACGAGCCGCCGTCATGCGCCTGCCAAACCAACATGCTGTAGCCCGCGCGCGGAAGTCGCGGTTGCCGCATTTTTTGAGCATTGCCCGGAATAAGGAGTGCACATCATGCTAATCGTGAGACCGCGGATGTCTGTCGGGGAAACGGGGGTAGCGGAGGCGGTTGATCGCTTCTGTGACGGCCTGCAGCTTGAGAAAGTGGTGGATGACTTTACGTTGACGTTTCGTCAGCGTGAAATTGCTGCGCGGGCGTGGAAGGCCGAGCAGGAACGCTTTGATCAAACGCTGGCGGCGGTCACCGAGACACTCGATCACGGTGTCGGCCACTGGCTCGGTGAGGCCGCCTTGTTGCTCGATCCGCATAATCGCCGGTTGTTTGGCGCTGGTGGCGATGCGGCGCAGGCCGGTCAATTAAGACTGTTTGTGCTGCGCACCTTGCTGGCCAATCAGGCCTTGCTGTTCTGGTTACAGGGGCGGCGCGAATGCCCGCAGGAGGATGCGCCGGAACTGCTGCCGGTGGTCAAGCAGGTGGTCGCTTTTTTGCGTCCGTATTTCCTCGCCGCTGGTAGCGATTTGGGTATCGTCGAGAGTTGCCCGGGTTTACGCGTGGCGGGCTCCGGCGAGGCGTTGCGACATATCCTGCTCAATCTGTTCGTCGATTTGCTCTGCCAGGCGCCGGCGGCGCCGCATTTTGCGGTGGCGATGACGCGGCAGGACTCTCAGGCGACGCTGCGGGTTGCTCATGGTCTGCCAAGCGGGCTGGCAGCGGGCACGCGTTGGCATCTCGACGCACGTTCGCCCGGGCTGCGGCTGGCCGCCGATATTGCACGGGATCAGAACATGGTCTGTGGTTTTGGTGGTGCGTCGGGAACGTTGACGCAGATCGAAATGGCTGTCTGGGCGGACGCCGGCACGGGTTAGGTTCTGCTACACTAATGGTAATAATAACCAAAGTGCCTAATTCAATGCCTGCTCAAACGACACCGAAAAAGTATTACAGTACCCGCGAAGCGGCAAAACTGCTGGGCGTTTCGTTGACGACTGTGCAGTCGATGGTCGAAAAAGGGGAGCTTCAGGCCTGGAAGACCTCCGGCGGCCATCGCCGCATTGGCGAAGATGCCGTGCAAAAGGCGCTCAACCAGCGCCAGCCCGGTGGCAGCGTCGAACGCGCGGGCAGCAGCAAATACTCGATCCTCATTGCCGAGGACGATCCGGTGCTGTGCAAACTCTACGAGAAGACCATCGGCACCTGGAAGATGCCGATTGATCTGACCATTGTGCAGAACGGCATTGAAGTGACGTTTTTGATTGAACGCACGCGTCCGGATTTGCTGATCCTCGATCTGAAAATGCCGCGCATGGATGGTTTTCAGTTGCTCAAAATCATTCGCAGCTATCCCGAATATGATGCGATGGATATCGTTGTCGTCAGCGGCATGGACAGCGCCGATATTGCCAAGCGCGGCGGCCTCGCGCCGGGCGTCGCGGAATTTCCGAAGCCGGTACCGTGGCAGCAGTTGCGCGGCTTTGTGCAGGCTGCGATGTCGCGGCGGCAGTTAAGCGTTGCCCGTTAGCGCCACCCTCAAAAAATATCTGACACCCAATGTTGTGCTGTGGGGAGGGATCCTCCTTGTTAGTGCAGCATTGGTCGCCGTGTATTTCGCTGCACGTGGCGCTTTGTTGCAGTCGGCGGTGGAATCCGAAGGCCAGCAAAACGCGGTGCTCGCGCAGGTCATCATGGCGCACACCGATGAAGTGATTTCGCAGGCAGATGCCGTCGCCGGCTATGTGCAAACCAACTGGCGTCAGATCAAGCGCAGCGAAATTCGCAAGCTGATGCAGAGCAACCTGAGTGCGCAAGGCGCAATCACGCAGGTAAACATCAGCGATGCCACCGGCAGGGTCACCTGGTCGACACTCGATCAGGCTTTAGCCTTATCCATTGCCGACCGGCTACCTTTTAAAGCGCATCTGTCCGATCAGCGCGCTGAGTATTTTCTCGGCGATCCCGTCATTGGAAAAGCTTCAAAAAAGTGGTCGGTTCATTTGTCTCGGCGCCTGGCTGCATCCGACGGGCGCTTTGCCGGTGTTGTGGTGGTCGTAATTGATGCCGAATATCTATCCGCCGAATTTGGCGAGCTGGAATTGTCCAGAAGTGCGCGTATCTCGGTGGCCAATGTGGATAGCGGTCGCATCTTCGCGCGCAGCCATGTGAATGCGCCGAAAGGCCCGGCGCCGCAGTCGAGTTTTGCCACCGGAGGCAGCTTTGCCGGCACCCCTAATTTTGAACAGGCGAGAGCAGTCAAGGCCGGGCATCGCGAAGGAGTCAATGTGACCACCGGCGAGCCCAGCATCTACGGATGGCGGCAATCGGATACATACCCGTTGATCACCCTGGTTGCGACTGATCGTAAAGCGGGGCTGGGTTTGTATCGCCAGTCCGAGTTCAATCTGCGCATCGCTATTCTGTGCGTCATCGTTATGCTGTATTGCGTGGGTTTGATAATCAGTCGCACCATGCGCTTGCAAAAGACGGCTTTGAGCCAGATGCGTGATGCGCGTGCACTGGCCGAACAGGCCGACTCCTTCAAGAATGAGTTCATCAACGCGATTTCACACGAGGTGCGTGGCCCGCTGACCAATATCAAGGGCTTTGCCGAGTTGTGGGTGATGCAGCCGCTCGATCATGAAACCAGCAAGGATTACGCGCTGACCATCCTGCGAGCGGTTGATCATGTTGATCGCGTGGTGTCGCAATTGCTCGATGCGGAAAAAGGTTCCGCCGGGCAGTTGCAGCTGTTCCCGAGTGCGGTGGATATCCGCAAGCTGATCAGCGACTGCGTGCATATTCATCGTGCGCAGGCAGAGAAAAAAGGACTGGTGCTGAGTTCCAATTTTTCCGGCGACGAACGGCAGATCATCTATATCGACGGTTTCCGTTTTGCGCAGATTCTGCACAACCTGCTGAGCAATGCGGTGAAATTCACCATCGAGGGCACAGTTGAGGTCGCCGCGCATTTAAGCGCCACCCGCCTCAATGTCAGTGTGCATGACAGCGGACCGGGGATACCGCCGCAATACCGTGAAACCATCTTCGAGCGTTTTCGTCAGGGCGATCCGGAACTCAGCCGCATACACGGCGGCACCGGGCTGGGGCTTAATCTGTGCCAGACGCTCGCGGTTTTGATGGGCGGCACCATCAGTTTTGATTCGACCGTGGGGGCGGGCACCACCTTTAACGTGGAAATTCCCTACGCTACCAGTGGCCCCGAGCGTAGTGGCGCGCACGCTGAACGCCGGCAGGCGCCGCCGGCGGTTTTCTAGCGCGGCCTGCATACGCAGGCGGCCGGTCACTGATCCAATCGCGTTAAAGGCGGCGCAGGGCCTTCAAGAACCGCCTGGCGCTGCCGTTATTCCCCTCGTATGCTTGCGGCAAGGACCCTGTGACGGGTGGTGGAACCGTCGCCTGCCGCGGCCAGACCTGGGAGTCGTATGGTGGGTAGCGCAGAAAATATTGCCGTGCCGGATGAGTTGCAGAATGCGCTGGCCGTTCATCGCCGCTGCGCCTATACGGTGGCCACGCACGGCAGTTCCGGGGGCGCCGCGGGTGGTGCCAGCCGGGGTGGCTCGCGTGCGTCACGGACCAACGATTACTGGTCGTATACGCCCGATGATTGGGCTGAATTTGACGACTTGATCAACCGTCTTTGTGATGCCCTGAAGCTGTCCCCGGCAGATCGCGCTGCCGCCCTCGCTGCGCGCCGCCACATGCCGCTCGCCGAGCGACCAGTGGCGCTCGCCAATCTGCGCCAAAAATTACGTCAGGTCGCGAGCTGCGCCGCCTGAGGTGGTCGCATGATTGGGGTTTTTTGATTCGTAAGCAAAATGATGTCGTCCGCACCGGGCTGTTCGGGGCGGCTCACTGCGAACTTACGCTTGGGCGGTGTCAGGGTTGCAAAAGTTGATCAGTGGCGTTGGCCTGGCGAGGCGGGGCGAAACGCCGCGGCAGGCACGCTGACGCGCTGCTGTTGGCCGGTGTGTTGCTCGCCGCGTAACACCGCTATTCCACCGGCAAGCACATTCCAGCCAAAAAAAATCACCGGCAGTGCAATCAGGATGACGCGCAGATGGCGAATGAGCCAGATGCCCGTACGCCGTGCGGGGCTTTGCCAGCGGCTCAACATTCCCCACTTATTTTCAGCCGCGTTGATGCGCGCCCCAACAGTGGGCAGCAATTTCGAGGTTACGCGGTCCGCAATGAGGGGCATGGTGTGGGATAAACGCTGGCTTTGGGATGGCGTTGGCTTAGGCGTGAGAAAGCACGCGCGTTTTCAAACCATGAATACGTTTTATGGCTGCGGCAACGAGCCGTTCACGCAACCAATCCATTCTCTCACTGATGGCGGCACTCAGGGCGGCTGCGGTCGACGTGTTGGACAGACGGGTCGCCGGCATGCGCGATACCTCGCGCGCCGTTTTCAGTATGAGCGGCGCGTCCAGTCTGAGCAGCATGATACCGCTCGCGGTCAGCGGGTAATTGCGGATGTTGGCGGAGCCGAAGAGCAGGCGTAAAAACAGGCAGGGCCGCCGGTTCTCGCCAACGGATATGACAATCGCCGCTGGTGCGGCACAGCGCTGCCGCCAGTAACGGTAGTGTTCACCGAGGTTGCCCGGGGGCACCAGATCGGTCAGCAAAATCACTGCACCGCTAGTTGCCTCGGCCGGCGCCTGTTGGTGGGGTTGGTCGAGGTCTTCCGGCAGCGCATGGCCTGTGTATGAGTAGATCGCATAGATCGTTGCATTGTTGGGATCGCCAAATAGCAGCGCAATCTTGATCTTCCTGCGGCCCGTCTTCACCAGTGTGGTGAGGGCGGGAGGGGGATGCATTAAATTCATCTGGCGCTATCCCAAGAATGGTTTACACGGCAACGGACATCCGCAGTGCGTAACGCTGTAACGCCCGGCGTGCGATGGAAATCAGAGTGCCCTCACAAGACCCGGTGCAGATTGCGCCAGGTCAAAATTTAGAGAAAAAACGATTTGCACAAATTAAACATTATTAGTATATTGCAGATTCTTATCCGTGTAAATTCGAATGAGTATGGCCATCTCAACCTCGCACCAGCTTCAGGGGCTATCCAAAAATGTTTTTTCCTGTCAAACCGTTTGAGCTTCTCGAGCGTCAATATTTCTCCATCCGTCGCACGGCTGATGCCACCGGGTTGCCGACGAGCGTCATTCGGTACTGGGGAACCAGAAGTTCGTGCATGGAAGCCGCCAAGCGGTATGGCAACAACCAACGGCGTTTCCTTAGCTGGCAGGTGATCCTGATCCTCGCTGTGCGCTCCGCGGTGGATGATCTGGGGATGACGTTGGAGGGCGCGATCGACCTTATGGAGCACGCTGATGTCGAAGCCTTTATGCGTGAAAAGCGGCTGCTAGGTGAAGAACTTTTTACAGAAGCGCATCTTAAGGAGCTGCTGAGAGCCCGGCTTGCCCTGAAGGTCGGCAAGCTGTTTGGAGGCATGGAAGTTTTGCAGGCAGCGCAGGGGGCCAATTTGCGTGCCGCTGGTGCCGGCCACCAACTGGCGGCGGTGGTCTAAGGTTTGGCAGATGGTAGTATGGTCACAGCGGCCAGCCGGCCCAATCAATCTAGACTCGGGTAAATAATATGTTGCGTATGGTTTTGGGCGTCCTGCTGGCGGTGGTTCTGTCCGTTCTCCTCACGCTGGGTGTGGTGAACATTGTCCAGGTCAAAGGCATTGAGAAAGAGCTTGAGACCGTCAATAAAAAACTCGACAAGGCCGGTCAGAAGCTGACGGAGCTTGCCGAAGCTGCGGATAAATCCCACGCTCCACCGCAGGCGCACGGTACGCCGCATTGGGGCTATGACGGTGAACTCAATCCGGCAAAATGGGGTGATGTGTTCCCGGTGTGCGGCAGCGGCAAGTCGCAGTCGCCGGTAGATATCCGCGGGCCGTTTGAAAAAGCGACCAACGAACTCAAGCCCAGCTTCAAGCCGGCTACCCTGAAGATCGTTAACAACGGCCACACCCTGCAGGTTAATGTCGGCAACGGCAGCAAGACTGAAATTAATGGCGAGAGCTATGAGTTATTGCAGTTCCATTTTCACCGGCCCAGCGAAGAACATATTGAGGGTAAACCGATGGCGATGGTGGCGCATTTCGTGCACAAGAGCGCCGCCGGCAAGCTTGCCGTGATCGGCGTGTTGCTGAGCGAAGGTGCAGAAAATGAGTCGGTCAAAATGATCTGGGCGAATGCGCCGAAGGAAGAGGGCCCGGAGAAAGTGGTGGCCGAAAGCACGCTCAATCCGGCGGCGATGTTGCCCAAGCGTTTGCATTACTACTCTTTTGAGGGGTCGCTGACCACGCCGCCTTGCACCGAGGGCGTGACCTTCTATATTCTGAAGACGCCGACGACGATTTCGCGTGCCCAGGTCGACGCCTTTCCGTTCAAGATGAATGCACGGCCAGTGCAGCCGCTGAACGGCCGGCACATCTCGGCGAACTAACTGCGGCGGGCCGCCCCTTGCGGCGGCCGGTATGCTTGCTGCATGGGTGCGCTTGCTCGCACGAACTGCACTGGACTCCTGTGTCGGCGTCATTCCGCATGTTGCCTAGACTGCAATCCTAAAACGCGCTGCCAGTCAGCGCGTTCGTCTGCGTGGGCATTGACCTTTATCAAATTGACTGGACGTCAACCAGCTTAATCTGGTTCTGGCGTGAGGCACCGTCAATCTTCTGCCAGTGCCGGCAGCGTCCACGCGGATAGGCCTGTTAGCCGAGCCCTTTATGCCGGAAGCGATATGGTCGCGAAAAAACGTGGGACAGGAGGTTTTGAGAGTCTGGGTATCGCGTTCATGGTATCCGGGCTGCTGCTTGTGGTGTTTGGTTTTTTGTTGACCGCGGGCAATGAAATTCCTTACCGGGTGATTGGCTTCGGTCTTGTACTGGTCATTCTGGGTTATTGCCTGATCCCGCATGACATCGGTGAGGGCGATGATTGATCGTGACAACCATCCATCGCAAGACTGTTTTTTCGAAGCGTGTTCCGTTCAGGGAAAACGAATCCAGTATTTCGGGTCATCATCGATCACCGCTTCAGGCTGGGGGGCAGGCGGGATGATTTCGAAGGCGTGCGGTTTGTCGTGCAGAAGGCCATCGCGCAATGCAGAGGCCGACGGCAGTACGATTATTGCGCCCTTGGCGAATGTATTGACCGTTGCGGTGCGCATGGCATCGGGATTCATCGCGAAAACAACCTTGCGCAGGTAGCCTTCCTTGAAGGGTAACTCCGCCCAGTATTTACGCATCACAGCATCCACGGTTTCACTTGGTTTTACAGCGTGCGTAATGAAGTTTGAATTGGCGCTGTTGTCACGTCGTTGCAGCAAGTAGGGCAGCAACGAGTCCAGTTCCGGAAAGGCCGCCAGTGCCGGCGTTGCATTCCGTCGTACGGGTTTGGCGGCAACAGGCGGTAGCGCAGAGTTTTTCTTATCGGAGCTATGTGCGCTATCGGCGCTAAACGCAGCACTGCTTTGCAATAAAAAAGCCAGTGCGGTGGTGCGCAGCATGTATTGCGGCCAGG
>CAIWNB010000479.1 GCA_903913965.1 uncultured beta proteobacterium | reverse complement strand
CCGGCCGATTTTTCGGGTGATTGACTTAATCATACCAAAAGTTATGGAAGTATAAATTATCATCTCTTGTCGGCATGGCGGCCACTCCGTATAGTCCTGCGTTCGCAATGCCATTCGACAGGGTTTGGCGGGTGGGCCCGGAACAGATGCCGGCCCCCTGACCCCAACCCGCTCCCTTCGGAGAGGGTGAGACCAGTTCTGCTTCGCCGACGCGAACCAGACATTGTTGGATGGCGGTGAAACGGAGGAAAACTAAAATGATGATGCTGGAATGCGATGCCAAGCAATTGCTGGCGTCGGTCGGAGTTAATGTGCCGGCGGGAACGGTGTGGCGTCGCGGTGCAGCCGCTGGCGGCGTGACGGTCGACCACTATCCGGTCGCGGTGAAGGCGCAGGTTCGTAGCGGCGGACGCGGCAAGCAAGGCGGCGTGGTGAAGGTGGCTGATCGCGCGGCGCTTGAGGCGGCGGCGAAAAAGCTCTTCGATATCGATTTCGGCGGCGAAAAGCCCGACGCCTTGTTGATCGAGCCATGGCTGGCGATCGAGCGCGAATGCTATCTGTCGGTGGCCGTCGACGGTCGCGCCGAGGGTTACGTTGTCTTGTATTCGCCGCAGGGTGGTATGGATATCGAAGACGGTGCGCCGCCAGTACGTTATGAGGTCGGTGCGCCGTGGAATTTCCGCGTGCACCGCCTGCGCGAAATACTCGAGAAGGTTGAGCCTGATTACCAGTGGCGCGAGAAAGTCATCGCCCTCGCCCAGCGCCTCGTACGCACGGCGGCTGCGCAGGACTGCACGACGATAGAAATCAACCCGCTGGTCAAGCTCAGTGACGGTGCGCTGATCGCCGCCGATGCCAAGGTGGCGCGCGACGAGTGGGCGCATTTTCGCAATGCTGAAATCAACGCCGAACGCGAAGCCGAGAAAGGCCGTGCCGATCCGTATTTGCGCGCCTGTCTCGACATGCAGCATATGTATGTGAAGCTCGACGGCGACATCGGTGTCATATCCGGCGGTGCCGGCATGACGATGGGCGCGATGGACATGATCGCCGAACATGGCGGACGTCCGGCCTGCTTTTTGGATTGCAGTCCGGGACCCACCTCGACACGCGGTTACCGTCCGGCCTTCGAAATGCTCGACGCCGATCCGGCGGTGAAAGTGATCCTCGTCAGCGTCTTTGGCGGCGGCACCCAGATGCAGCGCGTGGCCAACTCGATGAAAGAGGTCATGGCCGAACGCAAAAGCGCGAAGCCTGTGGTCTACCGGCTTGACGGCACCAACGTCGATCAGGTGGACGGGATCTTCGCCGAATTCGGCGCGCATAATCATGCCACTCTGGAGACTGCCGTCACCGAGGCGGTCAAGCTTGCCGGAGGCGCACGATGAGCATACTTCTCGATAAATCGAATCGCGTGCTGATTCAGGGTGTGACCGGTCAGATGGGCCAGTTCTTCGTCGAAGACGCGCGCAAGTACGGCACCAACATGGTGGCCGGGGTGTCTCCTGGCCGTGCCGGTACCAAGGTCGGTGATGTGCCGGTGTTTGCCAATGTTGCCACCGCCGTGAAAGAGACGGGGGCTGACACGGCAATGGTGTTCGTGCCGCCGTCAGCGGTGCTGGGCGCGACGATTGAAGCCATCGAATCGGGTTGCCGCCTGGTGGTTGCCACTGCCGATGAGATGCCGGTGCTCGACGCGATCGAGGTGCGTGCCGCGGCGCGTGCCAACGGCGCGGTGTTCGTCGGGCCCAATACGCCGGGTCTGATTTCACCGGGCAAGGCGAAGATGGGCTTCATGCCGTCATTCTGTTATCTGCAGGGGCATGTCGGCGTGATTTCGCGCAGCGGTTCGCTCTCGTATGAAGGCAGCAAACGCATCACGCAGGCCGGCATCGGCCAGACCACGGTGGTCGGCATCGGCGGTGATCCGGTCAAGGGCACTACCGCGGCCGAGGCACTGGCGCTATTTCACAAAGACCCCGACACCAAAGCCATACTTTATCTCGGCGAGATCGGCGGCTCCGAAGAAACGTTTGTCGCGGAATATGCTTCCAGCACGGGAGCCAAGCCGGTGGCGGCGTTGATCGTCGGCAAGACTGCACCGGCCGGCAAAAAAATGGGCCACGCGGCGGCACTGATTGGGTCGAAGGCCGAAGGCCATGCCGCCAAGCAAAAGATGTTGCGCGACGCAGGAGTGTTTGTCGCCGACAGTCTGGGCGAAGTGGTCGCAGCGATGCGTGCCGCACTGGCACGCGCCTAATCGAAACAAAACAGCAACATCATTTCAAATTCTGTCACGGAGAAACGCATGAGTACAAACACGGAATTGAACATCAGCGAAGAGGCACCCGAGGGTCTGATCAATGAAGCGAGTATGTCGGCTGCACGCGATCTGATCGGCTGCAAACTGCGCCCTGAACAGTATCTGCGCGACGCCAGCGCCGATGCGATCATCATCTTCTCGAACGGTATCGGCGACTTGAACCCGCTTTATCGTGACCAGGAATACACGCGCTGGACGCGCTTCGGCGGCCTGATTGCGCACCCCTGCTTCCCGTGGACCCACCACTGGCCCGGCCGTTCGTACTGGGGCCTGCCCGGCGTGCACGGTTTCGGCGTGACCATCGATTGCGAATATTTCCGCAACGTGCGCCCCGGCGACCGCATCAACGTCTGGAATCGCGTGCTCGGCATCGAGGAGAAGCATTCGAAATTCTCCGGCAAGATGGCCATGCAGTATCTGGAGTCGACCTATACCAACCAGCGTGACGAGGTGGTCTGCCGCGCGCTCGGCCTCACCGCGCGCCACGAACGCAAGGCGTCGCGTGAGAAGGATAAGTACAAGGACATCAAGACCCACGTCTATAGCGAAGACGAGCGCCGCGCCATCGACCACAAAGTGATGACCGAGGTCGATCGCATTCGTGGTGCGGAAACGCGCTACTGGGACGACGTCAAGATCGGCGATACGATCGACGAGATCGCGCGTGGTCCGCTGTCGATGTCCGACACCATGGCATTCGTAATTGCCTCGGGTCGCGGTTCTGCGCACGGTGCCTTGCTGCGCCACGCCGCCAAGCATCCGAAGCATTACATCCGCAACAAAGAAGGCGGCGGTGGTGTCGAGTACACCGGCATTGGCCACCATCGCGAAGACTTTGCGAAGAAAGTCGGCGTCCCGGGCATGTATGACTATCTGCCGCAGCGCGCCAGCTGGTTCGTCACTGCGATCACCAACTGGATGGGCGACGACGGCGTGATCAAACGCATCCGCATGGAAGCGCGCCGCTTCAACCTGCAGGGCGACACCACCTTTATCACCGGTAAGGTAGTAAAGAAATACCTGAAGGACGGTTGCCCCCTGGTCGACATTGAAATGACCGGTATCAACCAGAGCGGCGTCTTGAGTTCGCCGGGTTTTGCCACCGTCATGCTGCCGGCAAAAGACGTCAACACGAAGATTCCGATCGATGGCACGGTGTGCGATCTGGAGTTGCCGACACTGCGTTAATATCCGACATCCCAGGGGGCGGTCGCTCCCTGCGATGTCCCGGTTAAGGGTAGGCGCCGGTCTGCATCAAGCGACCGGCAAGTGCAAACAGTTTCAAAGGGGGAGGTCGGGCGCCATGGCCAGCAACGCGATGTATCTTGTGTGCGACATGCTCAATGATCTTGTGCATGAGGACGGACCCAGTAAAAAAACATACGGGCCGGAACTTGCGCGTCGCAATACCGTGGCGAATACGGCCGAGGCAATAAGAAAAGCACGCGAAGCCGGCGTCAAGATCGGTTATGTGCGTATTGGTTTTTCAGCGGACTATCGTGAGTGTCCGCCGAACTCGCGTATTTTTCAGGGTGCGAAGAAGGCCGGCATGTTCAAGCTCGGCGGCTGGGGTACTGAAGTGCATCCGGCGCTGGCGCCGCAACCGGGCGACTTTGACATCATCAAACATCGCGTCAGCCCGTTTTACGCAACCGCGCTCGAAGCCATACTACAGGCACAGCAGATTAAACGGCTCTATGTATCGGGTGTCTCATCGAGCGGCGCGGTATTGTCAGCCGCCAAGGATGGCCATGACCGCGGCTATGATGTATTCGTGCTCGACGACTGCTGCTGCGCACTCAACGAGTCACAACATCAGGCGGTGATCGACCAGGTCAAGCGCATGACTACGGTACTGACTGCGGCCGAAGTGACGTTTAAAGAAGAATTCGCGCTCTAGGCAAGAATGCCGCCTTGCCCCTTTTTAGGGGGGGGCGGCAGGTTTGAGGGGAGAAGTTTTTTAAAACACCCCCGTGCCCTGCTCCGCCCGCTTTTAACGGCGCAGAGGGAATGCAAGACAGGAGGAGTATGAAGACCATGCATAGGCTGCGTATTGCGGCGGCTTTCCTACTGGCAACGCTGGTGGCTGGCGCGCAGGCGCAAAATTATCCAACGCGGCCAATCCGCTTTATTGTGCCGATTGCGGCCGGCGGTGGTGCCGACCTCGTGGCGCGCGTGATCGCCGAGCGCCTGTCCAGAAATCTGGGGCAGCAGGTCGTGGTTGAAAATCGCGCCGGTGGCGGTACGGTGATTGGTGCCGAACTCGTCGCGAGGTCTCCCGCTGACGGTTACACCTGGCTGCTCGGTACGGCGACCTCGCATGCTATTAACGCGAGTCTGGTCAAAAAGTTGCCATACGATCCGGTGAAGGACTTTGCGCCGATCGCGCTGGTGGCGGTGTTGCCACAGATTATTGTCATCCACCCCGCGCTGCCGGCGGCAAACCTGACAGACTTCATCGCGCTGGCGAAGAAACGCCCGGGCGAAATTCTGTTTGGCTCACCCGGTAACGGCAGTAACAATCAGCTGGGTGCCGAGATGCTCAACATCGTCGCCGGTATCAAGACCTTGCACGTGCCCTACAAGGGCGCCGGCCCCGCGATCACCGATCTGCTCGCCGGTCATCTGCAATTTATGTTCACCACCATTCCACCCGCGCTGCCGCAGGTGAAAGCGGGGCGCCTGCGCGCGCTCGCAGTGGCGGGGGCAAAGCGCTCGGCGCTGCTGCCAGAACTGCCGACCACCGCCGAACAGGGGGCGCGTGGCGTGGAGGCCGCCTCGTGGAACGGCATACTGCTGCCGGCCGGTGCGCCGCGCGACATCATTACCCGTCTGCATGCAGAGATCGGCGTTGTCATGAAGCAGCCGGATGTGATCGAACGCCTCGCCGGTGCCGGCGTCGAGGCGGCGATGATGTCTCCCGAGGAATTCGCCGCCTATATCGAATCGGAAACCGCGCGTTATGCCAAAGTCGTTAAATCGTCCGGCGCGCGTGTGGATTAAACGCAGCGCGTTCGTTTTGCTCGGCACCGGTGGCGCCTGCGCCGCCGCCGAACCCGTGGACGTTTACCCCTCGCGGCCGTTGCGGTTTGTTGTCGGCTTCACGCCGGGCGGCGGCTCCGATCTGGTGGCCCGACTGCTCGGCCAGAAACTCACTGAGAATTTGGGGCAGCCCGTAGTGGTCGACAATCGACCGGGTGCTGGCGGCAATCTCGCTAACGAAATCGTCGTCAAAGCCGCGCCCGATGCCTATAGCGTATTGATCGCCTCGTCGAGCTTCACCATACAGCCGGCGATCTATAACAACCTGAGCTACAAGCCGCAAATCGATTTCGCGCCTGTTGTGCTCGCCAGTTCGTCGCCTTATCTGCTGGTGGTACATCCGTCGGTGCCGGCGCAATCGGTGAAGGAACTGATCGTGCTGGCGAAAGCACAGCCGGGGAAACTCAATTACGCCTCGGCCGGTGCGGGCAGTGCGCTGCATCTCGCCTCTGAATTGTTCAAAAGCATGTCGGGAGTGGATATCGTGCACGTGCCTTACAAAGGCAGCAACGGCATCCCCGATCTCATCGCCGGTGCGGTGCAGGTCACGATCGCCGGTCCGCCGCAGACCATGGTGCATGTGCGCGCCGGGCGCCTGCGTGCGCTGGCCGTCACATCATCGAAGCGTGCAGCTATTGCACCGCAACTGCCAACCATCGCCGAAGCCGGTGTGCCCGGCTACGAAGTCGATTCCTGGTACGGCGCGCTATTGCCTGCTGCATCGCCACGTGTGCGCGTCGAAAAGCTCGCCGCGGAAATCAACCGCGCACTTGCCAGCACTGATCTGCGCGAAAAATTGCTGGCGCAGGGGCTGGAGCCACGCGGTGGAAGTTCGGCGGAGTTTGCGGCGGTGATACGCGGTGATATCGCGAAGTGGACAAAGGTGGTTGCGGACGCAGGGATCAGGGCGGATTGAATGAGTGTGGCGATGTCGACAGATTATTTCAACTTCGTGAGCGCCGGCTATACGGGTTTCCCCTTGAGAGCCGCCGAGCAGCACAGCGGTGCCGGGGGAAGTCGGCGAGCACTGTCTGAGCCCTCGCGTGTTTTGCGAGGGCGAGTTGCGCAGCCGCCCGGCGCGGCGAGCAGCGCAGGGGAGTCCGCAGGACCGGCGAACCAGGGGCCGCTTCTTTTGGTTACTTTTCTTGGCGGTTCAAGAAAAGTAACCAGCCGCCGGGCTGCCCCCGGCGAAGTTGATCTTGAAGCACAGTCCAGTTTGTGGGTAAACGGGTTTCTATTCGGGACACTCGTCTTGATGTTGTTTGGTTTTTCTGTGACGTCTGCACAAGCAGCTCCTTATCCCGAACGCCCCCTAAGATTCCTGATCCCCTTCCCGCCTGGCGGCGGCGCCGATAATCTCGCGCGCATCGTCGCGGTGAGTGCGGCTGAATCGTTGGGCCAACAGATCATCATCGACAACCGGGCGGGGGCGGGCGGCAATATCGCCGCCGAGACGGTGGCGAAAGCGGCGCCTGATGGTTATACCTTGCTACAGGCGAATGTTTCGCATGCCATCAGCGCTTCGCTGTATCGCAAGCTCGGTTATGACCTTGTTAACGATTTCGTGCCAGTGACGCAATTCGGTTCGATTCCATTTGTGCTGGCCGCGCATCCTTCGGTTGGTGTTAATTCCGTGCGCGAGCTGGTGGCGTTGGCGAAAGCGAAGCCGGCGCAACTGGCTTATGCCTCGTCCGGCAACGGCGGCCCCAGTCATTTGGCGATGGAAATGTTCAAGTCGATGGCCGAGGTCAGCATCCGTCATGTGCCGTACAAGGGGGCGGTGCCGGCGGCAACCGATCTGATTGCAGGCCAGGTGCAACTGAGTTTTTTCACCGTTTCGGCGGCGCTGCCGTTGGTCAGTGGCGGACGAGTGAAGATGCTGGCGATTGCCGGTGCGCGGCGTTTTACGCAGTTGCCCGATCTGCTGACTGTGGCGGAGTCCGGTTATCCCGGCTTTGAGGCGACGACGTGGTTCGGTGTGATGCTGCCCAAGGGTTCGCCGGCCGCTGCCGTCCAGCGTTTGCATGGCGCGTTTGCGCAGACCTTGAAAGTGCCTGAAGTGCGCGAACGCCTGCTGGCGCAGGGCTTCGATATTGTCGGCAGCACGCCGCAGGAATTCGACGCCTTCGTGCGTGCTGAAATGCAACGCTGGAGCAAAGTCGTGAAGGAATCGCGTGCGACCGTTGATTGAAAGCCCAGATAAAAAATCTCTCGCGCCCTGCGACAGCGGGGAGAGCGGCGGGCGGTTGCATGGTAAGCAGCGCGTCGACATGCTGTTGCGCTTTTTTACGGGAGTGACCGCCGGCGTGTCTGGTTTGATTTCAAGACCCCTGATCGGCATCGCGTGTGCGGTGCTGGCGGTGGCCAGCAGCGCACAAGACTATCCGACGCGCCCCATCCGTTATGTCGTGCCCTTCACCGCCGGCGGTGGCGGCGACATCATCATCCGCGAAGTGGCGCAGCGCCTGACGGCGCGCCTCGGCCAGACGGTGATTGTTGACAACCGCGCCGGTGCCGGCGGCAGTCTCGGCACGGAAATCGTCGCGCGTGCCGCGCCCGATGGTTATACCTTGCTGATGGCCAACGTGGCGCCGATGGCGATCAATGTCAGCGTGTATAAAAAACTCAACTACGATCCGCTGAAGGATTTCGCGCCAGTGACGACGCTGGCGTCCTTCCCCAACATCCTGGTTTTGCATCCGTCGGTGCCGGCGCAAACGCTGCCGCGGTTGATTGCGTTGGCGCGGGCGAAACCGGGGCAGCTGACTTACGCCTCGGCCGGAGCCGGCAGCACCACACATCTGGCGGCGGAGTTTTTTAAGAGCCGCGCCGGCGTTGATTTGATCCATGTGCCCTACAAGGGCGGCGGCGCTGCGCTTATTGATTTGGTGGCGGGGCAGGTCACGCTTTATTTCAGCAGTCTGCCGGCGGCGTTGCCGATGGTACGCAGCAATCGGCTGCGCGCACTGGGTGTCACCGGACTCGTGCGCGCCATCGCTGCGCCTGATGTGCCAACGATTGCTGAGTCGGGCTTTCCCGGTTTCGAAGCGGTGACCTGGATCGGTGCGGTGGCCCCGGCCGGTACGCCCTCAGCGATCGTTACGCGTCTTAACAAAGAGCTCGTCGAGATCATGCAGGCCGCCGACATGCGCGAAAAAATGATTGCGCAGGGCGCCGAGCCGATGACCAATACCCCCGAAAATTTCGCCGCCTACATCAAAACCGAAACTGCCAAGTGGGCGGCGGTGGTGAAGCAGGCGGGGATTGCAGCGCAGTGATGGCCGGCACGCCGCGCGAAATCGAACTGGTGATCGGTTTTTCGCCGGGCAGCATGTCGGATGACATCGCGAAATGTTTGATCGACGCGATGCGTTCTGAATGCGGAATCGCGCTCACGGTCAGCCGCTGGCCCGGGGCCAACGGCGTCAGCGCCGCGCGTCACGTTGCGACATGTGCTGCTGACGGCGCGACGCTGTTCATGGCGACCCTTGGCACGCATGCCATCGCACCGTTGCTCAATACGCCGGCACCCTATGATCCGCTGCGCGATTTCGCAGCAGTCTCGCTGCTCACCCAATCGCCGATGCTGCTGGCCTGTCATGCGGCGCTGGGTGTGCGCTCGGTCGCTGATTTGATTGCGCGGGCGCAATCCGGGCCGCCGTTGACTTACGCCACATCCGCGACTGGCGGTGCGCCGCATCTGGCCGCCGGGTTGTTCGAGTCCATCACCGGGGTGCGTATGCGTCATGTGCGCTATGACGAGACCGCACGACTCTATCGCGATCTCGAAGCCGGTCGGGTGGATCTGAGCTTCAACAATATTGCCTCCATGTTGCCACGCTGCAAAGACGGCGGCTTGATTGCCCTGGGGGTGTCGACTGCCGCGCGCAGTGCCGCTGCGGCTGCGTTACCGACGCTCGCCGAGGCCGGCGTATCGGGCTATGCGATGAGCAACTGGACCGGCATCGTCGCACCACCCGCTACGCCACCGGCGGTCACCGCGGCGTTGAGCAAGGCGTTTGCCACCGCATTGCGCGCGCCGCTTGTCAGTGCATGGTTGAATGCGCAGGGCGTCACCCCGCGCGGTAGCACGCCAGGCGAACTGACCGATTTTATGCAGGCTGAAGGTGAACGCTGGCGCGCCGTGGTGGCGCGCATTGCAGCCGCAACGATGTGAGATAGACCGCGGCAATCAAAGCGGTGAAGCTGGGATGCCGTGACGCAAAGGAGAATGACTATGAGTGACACGCAAATGGTTCTCGATCCGGTGGCGCCCGCTGGCGTGGCCGGTGACAGCGCGGCTTTTCGTCCGCTGGCAACACTGGCTGGCAAGGTCGTCGGTTTCATCGATAACTCGAAACCGAATTTCAGCCTGCTTGCCGACGATCTCGGCGAATTGCTGATGGCGAAATACGGGGTGGCGAAAATTGTCAGGCACCGCAAGCCGACCGCTTCGGTATCGGCCTCGCCGCAGGTGTTCGCCGATATCAAGCAGCAATGTGATCTGGTTATCACCGGCTCCGGCGACTGAGGGGGCTGCACGTCGTGGAGTGTCCACGACAGTGTAGAGGCGGCCAGGCAGGGCCTGACCGCGCTGGTGGTGTGTTCGACCGCCTTCATTACGCTCGGCCGTTCGCAATTGCGCGCGCTCGGCGCCGGTACTTTGCCGATCGCCGTGATGCCGCATCCCTTTGGTGTACGCACGCGCGTGCAGGTCCGCGAACTGGCAGAAACGCTGGTCGCTGAGATCGTGCGTCTGGCCACCGGCGGCATCGACAAGACCGCGCAGGCGGTCAACGCCGGCAGTGCCAAGATCACTACTGCCTCGGTACTCGCGATGCCGAATGATTTGATCGCCTTCAATGAAGAATCTGAACGCCGCCGTTGGAGCGATGGCTTGCCGCTGATCCCACCGACGGAATCGCGGGTCGAACAAATGCTGACTGGCACACAGCGCGCGCGGCACGCGGTAGTGGCGCGTGTGGCACCGGGTTTCGGCGAGGCGACTGTGGAACGCATCGCCATTAACGCCGTGATGGCCGGCTGCCGCGCGGAATATCTGCCGGTGTTGATGGCTGCAGTCGAGGCGGTAGCCGATCCGCAGTTCAATATTCAGGGCATACAGGCGACCACCAATTCAGCAGCGCCGTGGATCATCGTCAACGGACCGTTGGCGACGCAGCTCGGTTTTAACGCAGGGCTCAATTGCCTCGGGCAGGGCACGCGCGCCAACGCCACGCTGGGGCGCGCGCTGCGGCTTGTTCTACAAAACATCGGCGGTGCCTTGCCCGGTGAAATGGACAGGGCCACGCACGGCCAGCCCGGCAAGTACAGCTTCTGCTGCGCCGAGAATGAAGCGGCCAGTCCGTGGACACCGCTACATGCCGAGCGCGGTTTTGCCAATGATGAAAACGTCGTCACCGTGGTGGGGGCCGCGGGCACGTTGAATCTCAACTCCCATTCAAAAGACGCCGCCGATTTGCTGCGCGTGATTGCCGCCAGCATGAGCTATCCGACCAGCAATGATGTGCACTTTGCCGGCGAACCCTGGCTGATTCTGTCGCCCGAACACGCCGACGTCTTCGCACGTGGCGGCTACGACAAGGTCACCCTCAAGGAGGCGATCTGGGCGCAGTCGAAGATGCCCGCATCGTCTTTTGCGCGCAAGGATTACGATCGTGCCGAACACGCGCGCAGCAGCGAACTTGGTGGCTTTGCCCAGGACACGCTGGTGCCGATTTCTCCGAGCCCGCGTGACATCGGCATCATCGTCGCTGGCGGCCCCGGCACACACTCGGTCTATGTGCCGACCTTTGGACAGACGCGCGCGGTATCGCGTCGCATCGGCTCATGATGACGCGCCTGCTCTGTGCGCTGGCTTTGGTGTTGCCGGTGGTCGCAGCGCCGGCTGCGGAATATCCCGAGCGTGCGGTGCGTGTGATCGTGACCTTTCCAGCCGGGGGCGGCACCGACATCGTTGCGCGCATGGTGTTTCAAAAAGTTGCCGAGCGCAGCGGCGCAACCTTCGTCATCGATAACCGCGGCGGTGCGGGCGGCACCATCGGTACCGATCTGGCGGCGAAAGCCGCGCCCGATGGTTATACGATCGTGGTGGTCAGCGGTAGCCACACGATCAATCCGGCGCTCTACAAGAAGCTACCGTTCGACAGTGTGCGCGATTTCGCGCCAGTGGCGATGCTGGTGACCGGCCCCGGTCTGCTGGTCGT
>CAIWNB010000478.1 GCA_903913965.1 uncultured beta proteobacterium | reverse complement strand
CGGCGTCGATCACGCCGCATACGAAGTTCACGGCAGAGATATACGTGTTGAGCAAGGACGAGGGTGGTCGTCATACCCCGTTCTTCCAGGGATATCGGCCGCAGTTTTACTTCCGGACGACGGACGTGACGGGTAGTATTGAGTTGCCGGCGGGAACGGAGATGGTGATGCCTGGGGATAATATTTCGATCACGGTGACGCTGATACAGCCGATCGCGATGGAAGAGGGATTGCGTTTTGCGATACGCGAGGGTGGCCGGACCGTCGGCGCCGGCGTTGTTGCCAAAGTGATTGAGTAAAGCCATGGCAATTTTAAAGAGTCAGAAAATTCGAATCCGCCTCAAGGCGTTTGACTATCGATTGATCGACCAGTCGGCGCTTGAGATTGTGGACACCGCTAAACGCACCGGGGCTGTCGTTAAGGGGCCAGTGCCATTGCCCACGCGAAAAGAGCGTTTCGATGTGTTGCGTTCGCCGCACGTGAACAAAACCTCGCGTGACCAGTTCGAAATTCGCACTCATTTGCGTCTGATGGATATTATTGATCCAACGGACAAGACGGTTGACGCGCTGATGAAGCTCGACTTGCCGGCTGGTGTGGATGTAGAAATCAAGTTGTAGAAGCAGGGATGAGGTCAGGGAATTTTAAAAAAATTCCTGACCAGAGCTTATCCTAAAGTGAATGGTCGACCAATTGCAGTCGACACCCGTTTCCGGCCTCGAGCAGGTGGCGGGTTAAAGAAAGGGTGATTAAGATGAGTCTAGGACTAGTCGGTCGTAAGATCGGCATGACCCGCGTGTTTACCGATGATGGTGACTCCATCCCGGTTACAGTGCTGGACGTGTCGAATAACCGCGTTGCGCAGATAAAAACAGCCGAAACCGACGGCTATTGCGCGGTGCAGGTTGCATATGGTGTTCGTCGCGCTACGCGCGTGACCAAGGCCGCAGCTGGTCATTTTGCCAAAGCGGCAATTGAAGCGGGTTCCATACTGAAGGAATTTCGCATTACCGCGGAACAAGTCGCGAGCCTCAAGGTTGGCGCAGTGATCGGAGTCGACGTTTTTGAGGTCGGTCAGAAGGTTGACGTTGCCGGTACCACCATCGGTAAGGGTTACGCTGGCGTAATCAAACGTCACCACTTTAAATCCAATCGCGCTACGCACGGTAACTCGCGTTCACATAATACGCCGGGTTCGATCGGTATGGCGCAGGATCCCGGGCGCGTGTTTCCCGGAAAAAAAATGACGGGCCATCTCGGCGATGTAAAACGCACCACGCAAAATCTGGTGATTGTTCGTATCGATGCCGAGCGGCAACTACTGTTGGTGCGTGGTGCTATTCCGGGATCGAAAAACGGGGACGTCACCGTTTATCCCGCGGTCAAGGCAACTAGAGCCGGCAAACCCGCTGCGAAACCGGCCCCGGCCAAGGCAGGTAAATAATGGAACTCAAACTAATAGATCAGGCTGGCCAGTCGGGCGCTAATGTCGCGGCGACTGACGAAGTGTTCGGTCGTGAGTACAACGAAGCACTGATTCACCAGGTTGTGACTGCGTATATGGCAAACGGCCGCCGCGGTACGCGCGCACAGAAAGACCGTGGTGAAGTAAAACACTCCACGAAAAAACCTTTTAAACAAAAGGGTACCGGCCGTGCACGCGCTGGTATGACTTCTAGCCCGTTGTGGCGTGGAGGCGGTAAGATATTTCCTAACCGGCCTGACGAAAATTTTTCGCATAAGCTGAACAAGAAAATGTATCGTGCTGGTGTCTGTTCAATTCTCTCCCAGCTCGCGCGCGAAGGGCGGCTTACGGTTGTTGATCAGCTGAGCATCGACGCGCCGAAAACCAAGTTGCTTGCGCAAAAAATCAAGAGCATGGGTTTTGAACAGGTTTTGATCGTAACGGATGCCGTAGATGAAAATCTCGAGCTGTCGTCGCGTAACCTGCCAAATGTCAATGTCGTTACTGCCTCGCATGCTGATCCGATCAGTCTGATTCGCCATGCGAATGTTCTGCTGACCAAGAAGGCTGTGGCGAAATTCGAGGAGCTCCTTAAATGACCGCCGCAATCGTGATCCGCAATACTGAGCGGTTGATGAAAGTTCTGCTCGCGCCGGTAGTGTCCGAGAAGGGCACTTTCGTTGGCGAAAAGAACAACCAGTATCTGTTCCGTGTAGTCACCGATGCCACCAAGCCTGAAATCAAAGCCGCCGTTGAGCTGATGTTCAGTACTAAAGAGAAAAAGATTGAAGTCGTTTCCGTCCAGGTTTCCAATGTTCTTGGTAAGGAAAAACGCTTTGGTCGTTTCATGGGGCGCCGCAAGGACTGGAAAAAAGCGTACGTCCGTCTGAAGACTGGGCAAGAGATTAATTTCTTGGCAGGGGAGGCTAAGTAATGGCACTTATTAAAGTCAAACCGACTTCTCCTGGCCGCCGCGCGGTGGTCAAGGTCGTTAACCCTGATCTCTATAAGGGGCGCCCACACGCCGCGCTTGTCGAGAGCAAGAATCGCAAGGCGGGTCGCAACAACCTTGGGCGTATAACCACGCGGCATCAAGGCGGCGGGCATAAGAAGAACTATCGTGTAATCGACTTTCGTCGCAACAAGGATGGAATCGTCGCCAAGGTCGAGCGCATTGAGCATGACCCTAATCGGAGTGCCAATATCGCGCTGTTGTGTTATGCCGATGGTGAACGCCGTTATATTGTGTCGCCTAAAGGCTTGGTCGTCGGTATGCAATTGCAGAATGGGGCTGAGTCACCTATCAAGTCAGGTAACACGCTTCCGCTTCGCAATATACCGGTTGGTACCACTATTCATTGCATCGAAATGATGCCGGGCAAAGGTGCTCAGCTGGCGCGCGCGGCCGGCTCTTCCGCACAGTTATTGGCCCGGGAAGGTGATTACGCGCAGCTTCGCTTGCGTTCAGGTGAAATTCGCAAGGTGCACGTTAATTGCCGTGCAACCATAGGGGAAGTGGGTAACGAAGAGAACAGTCTGCGTTCAATCGGCAAGGCGGGGGCCCAACGTTGGCGCGGCATTCGTCCGACTGTCCGTGGTGTTGCAATGAACCCGATCGACCACCCGCATGGTGGTGGTGAGGGCAAGACCGCCGCGGGTCGTCACCCAGTCAGTCCTTGGGGCACTTTGACCAAGGGCTACCGCACGCGCAATAACAAGCGCACCAATGGCATGATCGTGCGCCGCCGTCACGCCAAGACCAGCGCATAGCGAGGTATATAAATATGGCACGTTCAGTTAAAAAAGGTCCGTTCGTCGACTATCACTTGATCGCAAAAGTGGAGACGGCTCGCGCATCCAATGACAAGCGCCCGATTAAAACGTGGTCGCGCCGTTCAACCGTCCTGCCGGACTTTGTCGGCTTGACCATCGCAGTGCATAACGGGCGGCAGCATATCCCCGTTTATGTCTCCGAAAATATGGTCGGTCACAAACTCGGTGAGTTTTCGCATACCCGCACGTTCAAGGGGCATTCGAAGGCCGGTGGTGATAAGAAATCAAGCACAGGTTCGGCGGCTGCCGGTCCTAAGAAATAACGGAAGCCAATATGGAAACATCTGCAAAATTGAGCGGCGTTCGTCTTTCTGCACAAAAAGGGCGTTTGGTCGCAGACCAGATTCGCGGCTTGGCGGTCGACAAGGCGCTGAATATTTTAGCGTTCAGCCCGAAAAAAGGTGCAACCATCATACGTAAGGTTCTTGAGTCGGCAATTGCTAACGCCGAACATAATGACGGTGCTGATATCGACGAACTCAAAGTGGTGAGCATTTACGTGGAAAAGGGCCCTGTGCTAAAACGCTTCCACGCTCGAGCCAAAGGGCGTGGTGTGCGCGTGCTCAAGCATAGTTGCCACATTTACCTCGCCGTCGGCGACGGAAGGAAATAAATATGGGTCAAAAAATACATCCAATCGGTTTCCGACTTTCCGTGCTACGGAATTGGTCTTCGAAGTGGTATGCGAATAGCAAGGCGTTCCCTGGTATGTTGCAGGAAGACATCAAGGTTCGCGAGTTCCTCAAGCAAAAGCTTGCGCATGCCGCGGTAAGTCGTATCATCATTGAGCGGCCTGCCAAGAACGCCAAGATCACCATTTTCAGCGCCCGCCCAGGTATCGTTATCGGTAAAAAAGGCGAAGATATCGAGTCGCTTAAGGCGCAGTTGCAAAAGCTCCTTCATGTGCCCGTGCACATTAATATCGAAGAAGTTCGCAAGCCGGAGCTTGACGCGCAACTGATTGCTGATTCAATCGCCCAGCAGCTTCAAAAACGGATCATGTTCCGTCGGGCAATGAAGCGCGCAATAACTAACGCGATGCGCTTGGGAGCGCAGGGTATCAAAATCATGAGTGCGGGTCGTTTGAACGGGATTGAGATTGCCCGTACTGAATGGTATCGCGAGGGACGTGTGCCATTGCACACCCTGCGTGCCGATATCGACTATGGCACATCAGAAGCTAAAACGACCTACGGCATTATCGGTATCAAGGTTTGGGTTTTCAAGGGTGAAATATTGACCAAGCATGAACAAATGGTGGCAGCACCGTCGGCAGCCGCCGATTCTATGCCGTCACCAGATGCGCCGAAGCTGCCGCCGAAGGCCGCGCCGCGCAAGAGAAGGACGTCAGGAGCGAAAAATGCTGCAGCCAGCTAGAAGAAAGTATCGTAAGGAACAAAAAGGGCGCAATAAAGGCGTCGCCACTCGCGGTAATAAAGTGAGTTTTGGCGAATTCGGCCTCAAGGCGATCACACGCGGCAGACTGACCGCACGTCAAATCGAGGCGGCCCGCCGCGCAATGACTCGGCACATTAAGCGGGGTGGTCGCATCTGGATCAGGATATTCCCTGACAAGCCGATTTCTCAAAAACCTGCTGAAGTTCGTATGGGCAACGGCAAAGGTAACCCCGAGTACTGGGTTGCGGAAATTGTTCCAGGCAAAGTCCTCTATGAGATGGATGGCGTAGCGGAAGCCGATGCACGTGAGGCGTTCCGGTTGGCGTCGGCTAAATTGCCTTTGCGTACGACTTTTGTTCACCGTTTGGTAGGGGGCTAAGCTGTGAAAGCGAGCGAACTGAGAGAAAAGAACCCTGCTGAATTGCAGCAGGAATTGAATGAACTTCTGAAGGCTCAATTTAGCCTGCGTATGCAGGTTGCTACCCAGCAATTGACCAACACCAGTCAGATCAGGAAAGTGCGCCGTGACATAGCTCGTGTGCGCACGCTGTTAAACGAAAAGGTGCGCCAGTCATGACTGAAACTACCGCCAACAAGCGTACGCTGACGGGTCGTATTGTGAGCGACAAGATGAACAAGACAGTGACTGTTCTGGTCGAGCGCCGTGTAAAGCATCCGCTTTATGGAAAGATCATGACTCGGTCACAGAAATACCACGCTCACGACGAGAATGGCGAATGCAAGATGGGAGATGTGGTGACGATCGAGGAGTGTCGTCCGATATCGAAGACGAAGGCCTGGAGAGTCGCCGCTTTGGTTGAAAAAGCGAGAGTGATTTAATTAAATTCGGGCCCGGTTAGTTTTTTTTCGGGTCCGAATTTGGTGTGTTTAAATTAAGTACTAAAAAGTTCTGGACAAGGCCGCGAATCAGTTTATAATCGCGCGCTTCCTTGGCTAGGCGCAGACCGCCACCAAGGAACAACCTAGACCCAACCACGGGTTCCAAGACTGACCGTAAAGAAGCGGATCAAGTTGGAAGTAAGTGCAGCTTTAAAGCGAGAGCAAAATGATACAGATGCAATCCGTTTTGGATGTTGCTGACAACACCGGCGCGCGCGCAGTGATGTGCATAAAAGTGCTTGGTGGGTCAAAGCGTCGCTACGCAGGCATAGGCGACGTCATTAAGGTCAGCATCAAAGACGCGGCCCCGCGTGGTCGTGTCAAAAAAGGTGAGGTTTATAACGCTGTTGTCGTGCGGACAGCAAAAGGCATTCGTCGTGCAGACGGCTCGGTGATTAAGTTTGATGGTAATGCGGCAGTGTTGTTGACGCAAAAACTCGAGCCAATCGGGACGCGTATATTCGGGCCGGTGACTCGTGAGTTGAGAACTGAACGTTTCATGAAGATCGTGTCGCTCGCGCCGGAAGTGTTGTAAGCGCGAAGAACTAACGAGGTTATTCGAATGCGTAAGATTAAAAAAGGTGACGATGTAATCGTCATTACCGGTAAAGACAAGGGCAAGCGCGGGGCAGTTGCGCGGGTTGTGGATGCTGGCCACGTGTTGGTTGACGGAATAAACCGCGTTAAGAAGCACCAGCGCCCAAATCCTCAGAAAAACCAACAGGGCGGCATTGTCGAGAAAGACATGCCATTGCACGTGTCCAACGTTGCCATCTTTAACCCCGCTACTAAGAAAGCTGATCGTGTTGGTATAAGGGTTTTAGAGGATGGACACCGCGTGCGTTTCTTTAAATCAAACGGCGAAGTGATCGACGTATGACATCCGCGACAAAATCTATAGGTCCTGCGGGCGGTGCCCGGCTGCATACACATTATCGTGATACGGTAGTAGCGGCGCTGACTTCGCAATTTGGTTACAAGTCCGTGATGCAGGTGCCGCGTATCGAGAAAATTACCCTTAATATGGGGGTCGGCGAGGCGGTTGCGGACAAGAAAATCCTCGATAACGCTGTCTCCGATATGAACAAGATCGCCGGGCAAAAACCGCTGGTGACGAAGTCTCGCAAATCGATTGCAACCTTTAAGATCCGTGATAATTATCCGATCGGTTGCAAGGTTACTCTTCGCGGAGTTCGGATGTATGAGTTCCTTGACCGGTTGGTTACGGTTGCGATTCCTCGTATACGCGATTTTCGGGGGATATCATCCAAGTCCTTCGATGGTCGTGGCAACTTCAATTTTGGAATTAAGGAACAGATTATTTTTCCTGAGATTGAATACGACAAGATTGACGCTATACGCGGCATGAACATCACGATCACCACCAGCGCCAAAAGCGACGACGAAGGAAAAGCGTTGTTGGCGGCATTCAAATTTCCGTTCAGGAACTGAACCATGTCAAAACTCGTTTTGAAGCTGCGCGATCAGAATCGGCGTGAGACGGTGAAGAAATTCGCCGGCAAGCGTGCGGAGTTGATGGCTCTGATCAATGATCAGAAGTTGAGCCCGGAAGAGCGATACGAGGCGCGGCTTAAGTTACAAAAGTTGCCGCGTAATGCAAGCCCGGTGCGTTTGCGCAACCGCTGCGCAATAACGGGTCGTCCCCGTGGTGTTTATCGAAAGTTCGGCCTCGGTCGCACGAAGCTGCGCGAAACTGCCATGCGTGGGGAAATCCCAGGCGTGATCAAGGCGAGCTGGTAAGTCGCAAGAAAGGCCAATAACATGAGTATGAGTGATCCTATTGCCGATATGTTGACGCGCATTCGTAATGCGCAGATGTCGGAAAAAATTTCTGTATCGATGCCTGCTAGCAAGGTGAAAGCGGCGATTGCCAAAGTCCTAAAGGACGAAGGGTATATCGATGACTTCGCGTTGACCGCAGCCGAGGGCAAGCCGACGCTTGAGGTTGGTCTCAAGTATTACGCCGGGCGCCCTGTCATAGAAAAGATTGAACGTGTGAGTCGTCCGGGGCTGCGTATCTATAAGCAGAGTGACAGTATCCCGAAGGTCATGAACGGTCTCGGTGTCGCCATCGTGTCCACCTCAAAGGGTGTGATGACCGATCGCAAAGCGCGCGGTCTTGGTATCGGTGGCGAAGTGCTGTGCATCGTTGCATAGTTGAAGCGGCAAACGAGGAATTGCGATGTCTAGAATAGGTAAAGCGCCTGTTGAGCTCCCTGGTAATGTGGAGGTCAATATCGGCAACGGTGAGATTACGATTAAGGGTCCGCTGGGTGTTCTCAAGCGCATCTTGTCTCCGCATGTGACTGTGGATATGGTAGAGAAAGAGTTGCGCATTTCGCCGGTTGGTAATTCACATGCGGCGGACGCGATGTCTGGTACAACGAGAGCGTTGCTTGCGAATATGGTAACCGGCGTGACCAAAGGGTTTGAACGGAAACTCCTGCTGGTCGGCGTTGGGTACCGTGCTCAGGCGCAGGGTGATAAGTTAAATCTTACGCTGGGGTTTTCGCACCCGGTAGTGCATCCGATGCCTGTCGGCATTAAGGTTGAGACTCCGACTCAGACGGAAATTTTGATCAAAGGAATCGACAAGCAGGTTGTCGGTCAGATTGCTGCGGAAGTGCGTGCCTATCGCAGTCCGGAACCTTACAAGGGTAAGGGTGTGCGGTACTCGGACGAGACTGTCGTGCTTAAAGAGACCAAGAAGAAATAGAGGTTGTCATGAAAGACAAGAATCAAGCACGCGTACGTCGCTCCAAGCGCACGCGTCACGTCATAAAAAATGTGCACGCTGTCCGTTTGACTGTTCACCGCTCGAATGGTCACATCTATGCGCAAGTCATAGACGCAACGGGGTCTAAGGTTCTCGCTTGTGCGTCTACCGTTGAGCCAGAGGTGCGCGCTAGTTTGAAGAACGGCGGTAACGTGGCAGCTGCGGTTTTGATCGGTAAGCGTATTGCTGAGAAGGCCAAGCAAGCGGGTGTCGAGGCGGTTGCATTTGACCGTAGCGGCTATCGTTATCATGGGCGCGTCAAGGCACTTGCCGACGCAGCGCGTGAAAACGGACTTAAGTTTTAGTCAGGGCGGGATATGGGCAAACTCCAGGCAAATAAGATGTCTACCGGCGAGCAACGCACGGATGGACTGCGCGAAAAAATGGTTGCGATCAATCGCGTTACTAAGGTCGTTAAAGGCGGCCGGGTAATGGGTTTTGCGGCGTTGGTCGTAGTCGGTGACGGTGACGGTCGTGTTGGCATGGGTAAGGGTAAGGCGCGAGAGGTGCCTGTTTCTGTGCAGAAGGCCATGGACGAGGCGCGGCGTAAGCTGGTCAAAATCAGTCTCAAGGGTGGAACGTTGCAGCATGCTGTGGTCGGCCGTCACGGCGCCGCGCGTGTCTACATGCAGCCAGCTTCGGATGGAACTGGAATTATCGCAGGCGGACCGATGAGGGCGGTGTTTGAGGTGTTGGGGGTTACCAACGTCTTGGCGAAAATCATTGGGTCAACGAACCCCTATAACGTGGTTCGGGCAACGCTTAATGGTTTGCAGGCAATGAACTCGCCGGCTGATGTGGCTGCTAAACGCGGCAAGACGGTTGAAGAGGTCACGGGGTAATCATGGCAAAAGAAAAATCGGCGGTTAAAACCGTCAAGGTTACGCAGATCAAGAGCATTATCGGGACAGTGCGGTCACATCGGGCGACCATGTTGGGGTTGGGTTTGCGTCGGATCAATCACACGGTAGAAGTGATCGATACTCCTGAGACACGCGGCATGATCAAGCGGGTTAATTATCTCGTGAAATGTGAGGGATAAATGTTACTCAATACAATTAAGCCGGCAGTAGGCGCAAAGCACGCAAAAAGGCGCGTGGGGCGCGGAATTGGTAGCGGACTTGGCAAGACAGCTGGCCGTGGCCACAAGGGTCAGAGCTCGCGTGCAGGCGGTTTTCACAAAGTGGGCTTTGAGGGCGGTCAGATGCCGTTGCAGCGCCGTTTGCCTAAGCGTGGATTTGTCTCGCAGATGCGGAACGATACCGCCGAGGTACGTAGCGGTGACCTTAACCGCCTCAAGGATGATGTAATTGATATTTCTGTGTTGAAGGCTGCTGGTATCGTTTCGATACATGCGTTAACGGCCAAAGTCATTTTGTGTGGCGAACTGAAACGTAAGGTTATTCTTTCTGGTCTTCTGGCATCGAAGGGGGCGCGCGCAGCCGTTGAGGCTGCTGGAGGTTCCATCGAGGTTGCTGCTGCTGTCGAGGCACCTAAGGGTAAGGGTAAAAAAGTTGCCGCGCGCGTCGCGGCAATAGCCAAAGCCGAAGAGCGTGCTGCGACGAACTCGGCTACCATTGCTGAGGAGAATGCCAGGATCGCGGCTGCGGCAGAGGCTACGGCAGAAGCGAAGCCCAAGGTCAAGAAGGTAAAGGTTGTAGCTGATGCTCAGCCTGCGTCCAAATCCAAAGGTGCCAAAGATGGTGCTGGCGGCAAGAAAGCGAAATAGGGCTGATTAAGTTGGCAACTCAGGATTCTATGTTCAGCATGCAGGGCAAGATGGGCGACTTGAAACGTCGCTTGATGTTTCTGCTTGGCGCGCTGATCGTGTATCGCGTCGGCGCGCATATACCTGTTCCTGGCATAGATCCCGTAGCGTTAGCGGACCTTTTTAAATCTCAGAAGGGCGGCATATTGGACATGTTTAACATGTTCTCTGGCGGCGCTCTTTCGCGATTTACGATCTTGGCGTTGGGCATCATGCCCTATATCTCTGCGTCGATTATCATGCAGTTGATGACCGTGGTTTCTCCCACTCTGGAAGCTTTGAAGAAAGAGGGGGAGTCCGGTCGACGCAAGATCACACAGTACACGCGCTACGGGACGGCGGTTCTCGCTTGCTTCCAGGGACTGGGAATCGCTATTGCGCTTGAGTCACAGCGCGGGCTCGTCTTGGAGCCGGGGTTAACGTTTCGCTTGATTACTATGTTGACTTTGGTGACGGGCACAATGTTTTTGATGTGGCTCGGTGAGCAGATTACGGAGCGTGGCCTTGGGAATGGTATTTCGTTAATCATATTTAGCGGGATCGCTGCAGGCCTGCCGCAGGCGGTCGCGGGGACTCTAGAGCTCCAGCGAACCGGCGCATTTTCGATTTTGTTTATTTTCATTGTTGCATTTTTGGTTATCGGCGTAACCGCTTTGGTCTGTTTTGTGGAGAGTGGGCAGCGGCGCATTTTGATCAACTACGCCAAGCGGCAGGTGGGCCGTAAGATATACGGCGGCCAGGCGTCACATTTACCATTGAAGTTGAATATGTCGGGCGTGATCCCTCCGATCTTCGCTTCAAGCATTATTTTGTTCCCTGCTACGCTGGGAAGTTGGTTTGGGTCGGGGCAGGATATGCGTTGGCTGGCTGACATTGCGAATACCCTGCGCCCTGGTGAGCCGATTTACGTATTGCTCTACTCCGCTGCAATAGTGTTCTTCTGTTACTTCTATGCGGCGCTGATGTTTAGCCCTAAGGAAACTGCTGATAACTTGAAGAAAAGCGGTGCATTTGTTCCGGGTATCCGGCCTGGAGAGCAGACTGCTCGTTATATTGAAAAGATTATGTTGCGGTTGACATTGGTTGGGTCTGTATATGTCACGTTGGTTTGCCTGTTACCTGAGTTCTTGATTGTTTGGAAACAGGTTCCATTTTATTTTGGCGGCACTAGTCTTTTAATTATAGTTGTCGTCACCATGGATTTTCGTTCGCAGGTTATGAATTACATCATGAGTCATCAATACGAGAGCCTGCTTAAAAAAGCGAATTTCAAGGCCGGCGGCATTTTCCCGGCGCGCTAGATGTCTAAAGAAGAAACGATACAAATGGCGGGCGAGATTGTTGAGACCCTGCCAAACGCAACATTTCGGGTAAAACTGGAAAATGGCCATACCGTGCTTGGCCATATCTCTGGAAAAATGCGTATGCACTATATACGCATACTGCCTGGTGATAAGGTGACGGTGGAAGTGTCACCATACGATTTAACGCGCTGTCGCATTACGTTCCGCGCGAAATGATACTGACGGGATAGTAAGGAGTAATCATGAAAGTACGCGCATCGGTAAAGAAGGTTTGCCGCAATTGCAAAATAATCCTCCGCAAGGGTGTGGTTCGGATAATTTGCAAAGATCCTCGTCATAAGCAACGTCAGGGTTAGGCACTGTTTCAGCGTATGCTGAAGCGAATTAACCAGTTATAATCTTAGGCTTTCTGTTTTTTGGCGCATTGACCGCAATAAGGTAGACGAATATGGCCCGTATCGGTGGGGTAAACATTCCAAATCATCAGCATGCAGAAATTGCTTTGACGGCAATTTATGGCGTCGGGCGCAGTCGTGCGCGCTTGATCTGTGTTGCTGCAGGTATTAACACGATTACCAAGATCAAAGATCTCTCCGACTCGGAGATGGAGAAGTTGCGCGAGCAGGTGGCTAAATTCGCGACCGAGGGTGATCTGCGTCGCGAGGTGTCGATGAACATCAAGCGCCTGATGGACTTGGGAACTTGGAGGGGTTTGCGGCATCGGCGCGGGTTGCCCGTTCGTGGGCAGCGTACTCGCACTAATGCTCGTACCCGTAAGGGACCGCGCAAGGCCGCAGTTAAACTCATGAAGGCAGTTTCGGCGTAATGCAACGCTGAGAATGGAAAGTTAAAAATATGGCAAAAGCAAATACGAGGGTGCGGAAAAAGGTCAAGAAGAATGTGGCGGAAGGTATCGCCCACATTCACGCTTCCTTCAACAACACCGTGATTACCATAACCGATCGTCAAGGCAATGCGTTGTCTTGGGCGACGTCTGGTTCTGCTGGTTTTAAAGGTTCGCGGAAGTCCACCCCGTTCGCGGCTCAGGTTGCGGGCGAACATGCTGGCAAGGTTGCGCAGGAGTGTGGGGTGAAGAACCTGGAGGTTCGTATCAAGGGCCCGGGGCCGGGTCGCGAGTCGGCGATGCGTGCTCTTAACGCTCTTGGTTTCAAAATTACAAGCATCGCCGACGTGACGCCGGTGCCGCATAATGGTTGCCGCCCGCCGAAGCGGCGTCGCATCTAAGGAGAATCGGCTGTGGCCAGAAATCTAGACGCAAAATGCAGGCAATGCCGCCGCGAGGGGGAGAAACTGTTCCTCAAGGGTGACAAATGCTTTACTGATAAATGTGCTGTTGAGCGCCGGAACTACCCGCCCGGTCAACACGGACAAAAAAATAGTCGCCTGTCCGGCTATGGTGTCCAGCTTCGTGAAAAACAGAAGGTTCGCCGGATTTACGGGTTGCTTGAGCGTCAGTTCCGTACGGTCTACAAAAAAGCGGATCAGCAAAAAGGTATCACTGGTGAGAACTTGTTGTTCGCATTGGAGTCTCGCCTTGACAACATCACCTACAAGATGGGTTTTGGCGCCTCTCGTTCGGAAGCTCGACAGATCGTTCGCCATAACGGCATCCTGGTGAATGGCAAACGGGTCAACATTCCGTCCTACCAGTTGCGTCCAGGTGATTTGGTTGAAGTGGCGCCTAAGGCCAAGGAGCATCTTCGAATCAAAGCAGCGGCGGAAGCCGGTGCGGGTCGGGGCTTCCCTGAATGGCTTGAGGTGGATAGTGCCGCGCTTAAGGGTAAGTTCAAGAACATGCCGCAGCGCAGCGATCTGCCTTCAACAATCAACGAATCGCTGGTGATCGAGCTTTACTCGAAATAAACGATAGGACACGCGGGTACGTAATTCCCCCGCGTTCCCCATCGGCGGCTGCGTTGTCCGGTGATTGTGCCGGGCAATGCTTAATTGTCAGAGGATCAGGCCATGCAAAGCAGTTCATTTCTCAAACCTCGCATTATCGACGTGCAGAACATTTCGCCGTTCCACGCGAAGGTGACGATGGAGCCATTCGAGCGTGGCTACGGGCATACGCTTGGCAACGCGTTGCGTCGTGTATTACTTTCCTCGATGCCCGGCTATGCGCCGACCGAGGTGAAGATCAGTGGGGTTTTGCACGAGTACTCCACCATTGATGGCGTTCAGGAAGACGTTGTCGATTTGCTGCTGAATCTCAAGGGTATTGTGCTTAAGTTGCACAACCGCGAGGAGGTTACGCTGACGTTGAAGAAGGACGGTGAAGGCATCGTGACCGCCAAGGATATCGAGGCGATGCACGACGTTGAGATCGTCAATCCGGATCACGTTATTGCTCACCTGAGTGTCGGTGGGAAACTTGACATGCAGATTAAGGTTGAGCATGGCCGTGGATATGTTCCGGGCACCGTGCGTACTAATCGTGGCGATCCTTTGCTAGAGGCGGCGACTTCACGCGCGGTTGGCAATATTGTTCTGGACGCGTCGTTTAGTCCGGTGCGTCGTGTCAGCTATCAGGTTGATTCTGCTCGTGTCGAACAGCGTACCGATCTTGATAAGTTGATCGTGGATATTGAGACTAACGGCGCGATTGAACCGGAAGAGGCGATCCGTTATGCGGCGCGTATCTTGGTTGATCAGCTGGTGGTATTCGCTGATTTGAAGGGCACTCCGGCGCTTGCGGAAACGCCTAAAGCACAGCAGATTGATCCGATACTTCTGCGTCCGGTCGATGATCTTGAATTGACGGTGCGCTCGGCAAACTGCCTGAAAGCTGAAAACATCTATTACATCGGCGACCTGATACAGCGTACCGAGAATGAGCTGCTCAAAACGCCCAATCTCGGTCGCAAGTCGCTTAACGAAATCAAGGAAGTTCTGGCGTCGCGCGGGTTGACGCTGGGTATGCGCCTTGAGAACTGGCCGCCTGCCGGTCTCGAGAAAGCTTAAGAGGACAATATGCGTCATCGTCTCGGTTTACGGAAACTCAACCGCACCAGCAGCCATCGCTTGGCGATGCTGCGTAATATGACCGTATCGCTTTTGCGGCACGAAGTCATTAAAACAACTCTGCCAAAGGCCAAGGAGTTACGCCGGGTCGCAGAGCCCATCCTTACCCTCGGCAAGAAGCCATCGCTGGCCAACCGTCGTATCGCTTTTAACCGGCTGCGCGACCGTGAGATGGTCGTTAAGTTGTTTGGCGAGCTCGGCCCGCGTTATTCCAAGCGCAATGGTGGCTACCTGCGGATTTTGAAGTTTGGTTTTCGCAAGGGCGATAACGCCCCTATGGCACTTGTAGAGTTGATGGATAGGCCTGATCAGTCCGATGACGCGAGTGCAGCGGTTAGCGTAGAGTAGTTGCACGTTGATTTGACAAAAGCCGGCTTAACGCCGGCTTTTTTCTTGGTGCCAGATGAATTCATCGAGTTCAGAGCAACCCACCGTCTATTCAATCGGTCACGGTAGTCGCATCTGTAGCGAGTTCGTATCGCTGTTGGTGGCGGTCGGTGTTGTCTGTTTGGTCGACGTTCGCTCTTATCCATCGTCAAAACGGTATCCCCAATTTACGCGGATTGCGCTGGAGCCTGCGCTCAAGGCGGAGCACATCCGTTACCTTTGGGAGGGGGAGGCGCTTGGCGGTATGCGGCGGCCTGATCCCAAATCGCCACACGTTGCCTTGACTGATCCTACCTTACGTGGCTATGCAGACTATATGGAGGGCGCCAGATTCAACGGCGGTATCGAACGACTCGCACTAGCCGCCCGTAGCGAGACTTTGGCGTTCACGTGTGCGGAAAAGGAGCCGTTACACTGTCACAGATCATTTATTGCAGACGCTCTGTTATTGCGCGGTGTGCGGGTTCTCCACTTGCATGGCACTGGTGATGTGCGCCAGCATGTGATGCGTCCAGAAGCGCGAACGAATGGCAATGTAAGTATCGTCTATGACAGTGGGGTGCAACTTGGTTTTGGGTTGTAGGCGCCTGGAATTCATGCGGTTACCAAGGAGGTTCGAGAATGAAAATTACCGCGGTTGAAACGATCGTTATCAGCGCCCCCATGCTAATCGAGGGCGATGTGTTGCCCAAGACGAGCGGCGTAACGCGCACCAGCATGGAAACCCTGCTGGTGCGGATCGATACCGACGAAGGTGTCACTGGATGGGGGGAGGGCTTTGGGCACCGCATCTATACAGCCACTAAAGCAGCGATTGATTCCTTCATCGGTCCGATGTGTATCGGCCGTGACCCGACTGAAATCAATGTGCTGGTTGATCAGTTGCAGCGAAATCTCGGTGGTGTCGGCCGCAACGGCCCTGCCATGTACGCGCTCTCGGCGATTGATATTGCGCTGTGGGACATCGCGGGCAAATTGGCCGGACTGCCGTTGTATCGCCTGCTTGGGGGTTCGCCGCGCAGAGATCTTCCCGCCTACGCAAGTCTCTTGCGTTATGGAGAGGTGCGCGCTGTTAGCCACTACACGGAGCGTGCGCTCAAACGCGGTTACCGCCAGCTCAAGCTGCATGAAATTTCCGAAGCACCGATCAAGGCGGCGCGTGATGTCGCTGGTGAGGACATTCCGCTGATGGTCGATTGCAACTGTCCCTGGACGATCGATGAGGCGGTTGGGATGGCGAAAAAGCTGGCGCCTCTGAGCCTCAAGTGGCTTGAAGAACCGGTATGGCCGCCGGAAGATCATCGCGGCCTCGCGCGCGTACAAAGTGAAGGCGGGATACCTACGGCGGCGGGTGAGAACGCCATGTTGCCGGAATTCAAGAGCCTGTTTGAGCAGGGGGCGATTACCTACGCACAACCCAGCGTAACCAAGGTTGGCGGCGTGACGCAGATGCGCAAGGTAATGGCGATGGCCGAAGCATTCGGCGTCAATGTGGTGCCCCATTCGGCGTACTTTGGCCCGGG
>CAIWNB010000477.1 GCA_903913965.1 uncultured beta proteobacterium | reverse complement strand
CATTGCCGTAACATCGGCACCCGTCAGCGTATAGCTCCAGGCGCCCGCGGCATTCGCGGTCGCCGTGCGGGTATTGCCGCCGAGACTCAGGTTGACGGTTGCGTTGGCCTCTGCCGTGCCACTGATCGCCGCTGTTTGCTCAGACCCGTTGACGATGTCGTCCGTCGCCACCGTACTAATGACCGGCGCCGCCGGTGCAACCGTATCGACACTAATGGCGCGCGTGCCCGCCGTGCCAGTATTACCCACCGTGTCTGTCGCCGTCGCTGAAAGCGTCTCTGCGCCTTGGCCCATTGCCGTGATATCTGCTGCGGTCAGCGTGTAACTCCAGACGCCCGAACTATTCGTCGTCACCGTGCGCGTGTTACCACCCAGCGTCAGGTTGACCGACGCATTCGCCTCCGCCACGCCACTGATCGCCGCTGTTTGCTCGGCGGCATTGATGATGTTATCTGTCGCCACCGCATTGATCACCGGCGCAACGTGTAAATTTATGCCGTCACTGAAGACCGGATCGGCAGTGACTCCGAGCAACGATTTGAGCTGGGTCACCGTATCAAACGTGGCTGCAGAACCTGCCAGCGAGATAGCTATCAGCCCCCCCAAGCCTGTACCCGCAAACTGCACGAGCGTAGGCGGCGTACCGTAATTCACGATACCTGTCTGCGTCAGGTCATTTGACGTGGCACTTTGATTGTCGATATAGAGCAGGTCGGTATTACCAAAATTATTCGCTGCCACATAAAAGTCGGCCGTCTTCACGCCGTCATAACCCGTGAGAGTCGAACCACCCGCCGCGTCGTAATCCTTCGCCACCAGCGCATAACTGTTGGCGGACAAATCCAAAGCCGTGCCCGCACTGGCCGACGGACTACCGATGCCCTCAATATCCAGCCACAGATGCCCATTACCCAGCGTGCCATCGGCGTTCATCACCTGCGAGGCTGCCGCATTGGCCAGTACCGACGTACCCGGTGTCACCGTGCTGAAACGCAGTGTGCTCGTGCCGTCATACGCCGCCGATGCTTGATGACTGCTCACCCCGCTGAATGCGCCCGCATCGATCGTGAGGTGATAGTTGTTCGACAAATCCAGATCGGCTGTCGGATTCAAGGTCACGCGACCGCCCGAAATCGTGACCTGCGAAGTATCGGTGACGAGGATATTTAGCGTGCTGACCGTGCTTTCGCCATGAAAGCCCGTAGCACCAGTGACACTGTTGGCGTCATTCACGATGTGGATGTACTTGCCGGCCACCGCCGTCACACCCTCGCTGTAATTGAGCACCAGATTCGAGCCCACTTCCAGATTGGTCACGTTGTTTAACGCGCTCGCATTCAGAGTTGGTGCGGCCAGCGTCAAATTCGACACGGAAAATGCAGTGACACTACCACTGTCATTACCAGTTAGATCCTGCAGCGCATTAAGGTCATCACCACCGGTCGGGTCGGTGTAACTGAACGTCACCACGTCCGATGAAAGCACCGCTGCCGTGAGGCTCATGGTCAGCGTATTACCCGCGACCGAAACACTCGCAACCACATCCGGCACACCGTTAACCAGTACTGTTGGATAAGACAAAGGCAGCTGACTGCCATCGATGTCCTCGCTGAATGTGAGCGTCAGCGTACCCGCATTGACCGTCGCACTGCTTAATGTGGGGGCGAAGGTATCGATAGTAATTGCGCGCGTGCCCGCCACGCCCGTATTACCGGCCACGTCCGTCGCTGTCGCCGACAAGGTCTCGGCCCCCTGGCCCATCGCCGTAATATCGGCAACCGTCAGGGTATAACTCCAGGCGCCCGCACCGTTCGCGATCACCGTGCGGGCGTTACCGCCCAGACTCAGGTTGACCGTTGCGTTCGCTTCCGCCGTGCCAGTGATCGCTGTTGTTTGTTCTGTGGCGCTGACGATGTT
>CAIWNB010000476.1 GCA_903913965.1 uncultured beta proteobacterium | reverse complement strand
GCGCTTGCAGGAGGTGCATTTCGCCTATGAGCAGCAACACGAGGCGATCGAGATCCCGGCCCTCCTGGTGCGGCCCGGCGACCGTATTGCGGTGATTGGCGCCATTGGTTCGGGCAAATCCACGCTGCTGAAATTACTCTCTGGTCTCTATCGCCCGTCGCAGGGGCGCGTCTTTCTCGACGGCGTGGATTGCGCCCACCTCAGCCCTGATTATCTGCGGCGCAACATTCATTACCTGCCGCAGGACGCGCGGTTGTTCAATGGCAGCTTGCGCGAGAACCTGATCATCGGCATGCAAGACCCCGGTGATGAGGCGATCCTGACGGCGGCGCGCGCCACCGGGCTTGACCGCGTCATCGCAGCCCACCCCAAGGGGCTCAATCTTTATATCAGCGAAGGCGGCCTCGGTTTGTCTGGCGGGCAGCGGCAACTGGTGACGCTGACGCGTTTGTTGATGTCCAAGCGCGGTATTTTGCTGCTCGATGAACCGACGTCGTCGATCGACGGCCCGTTGGAAGAGCAGGTGACGGCCTCCGTAATCGGCGCGGTCGCACCGGGCGATGTGCTGGTGATGGTGACGCACAAGAACAACCTGCTGCGTCAGGTGAATCGCATCATATTGATGGACCGCGGCAAGATCGCGATGGATGGCCCGCGGGACGCGGTGCTGGCCAAATTGATGCAAAACCAGCAGGCCGTGCAGTCGATGCCGACCGTGCCGCGCGCACAGGCGGGGGCGGCATGAGCGAACACGTTGAGGTTAGCGGTCACCGCCGCATTCTGTGGGTCAGTGTGTTGTCGGTGCTGATTTTTATTGGCTGGGCGTGGCAGGCCGAACTCGATCGCATCACCCGCGGCAGTGGTCAGGTCATCTCGAGCAGTCGCAGCCAGGTGGTGCAAACCTACGACGGTGGCGTGGTCGAGAAGTTGATGGTCAAGCAGGGCGACACGGTCAGCAAGGGCCAGTTGCTGGCGGTACTCGAGCGCACGCGGTCACAGTCGGCGTATCTGGAAACACGCGCCAAGGCTTTTGCCTTGAAGGCGCAGGTGGCGCGGTTGCGCGCTGAAATCACCGACAAGCCGCTGAAGTTTCCGCCCGAGATTGCGGAATACCCCGATTTGATGACGGTGCAGGAAGCGTTGTATTCGAAGCGCCGTACTGCTTTGCACGAGGATCTGCAGGCGCTGCAAAAGACGCTCGGGCTGGTCAAAAAAGAACTGGCGATGAACGAGCCCCTGCTGGCGGCGGGGGATATCAGTGCAACCGACATTCTGCGTTTGCAACGCCAGGTTGCGGAGGTTGAGTCGCAAGTGATCAGCCGCGGTAACAAGTATTTCCAGGATGCGCAGACCGAGCTGGCGCAGGCCGAGGGGGAACTCGGGAGCGTCACGCAAACGATGAGCGGGCGCAAGGATGCGCTGGATCACACCGAGTTGCGCGCGCCCATGGCCGGCACGGTCAAAAACGTGCGGGTCACCACGGTAGGCGCTTCATTGAAGCCGGGTGAAGAGTTGCTCGAGCTGGTGCCGGCGGAGGATGACCTCATCGTTGAGGTGAGAATCCGCCCGCAGGATGTTGGTTATCTGCGTCCCGGCCTGCCGGCCACGGTGAAGATCGATGCCTATGATTACACCATCTACGGCACGCTCGACGGCACGCTAAGTTATCTCAGCCCCGACACGCTCAACGAAGACATCAAGCCCAACGAGCAACCGTATTACCGCGCGCAGGTGCGCATCAGCGGGCGGCATTTCAGCAGCCGTCCGAACGAGAAGATCGAGTTGCAGCCGGGCATGACCGCCACCGCGGAAATCCGTACCGGCACCAATACCGTACTCAAGTATTTGACCAAGCCGGTGATCAAGACGCTGTCGGAGGCGATGCGCGAGCGATGAGCGCGGCGATCGTGGGACGGGTGAGTGTTGATGGCTGATGGTTAAGGGCTAAGGGCTAAGGGCTAAGGGCTAAGGCAAACAGAATTAACGAACGAAGTTTGATGATTTGAAATATTGGCGGTTTAGTATTTTGTAAACGGCGGTATTCGCGGCGTCTCCGGGGGGCGGCCTGTGAATGACTGTAACGATCGATACAAGTTTATTTAGTTATTCATTCTTTGGGGGGCATCACGTGAAGAAAGCAACCAAACCGGTTAAGGCATCGCGCAAACTGATCAAACGCATCAAGCAAGAGCAGGCCATCAATCACGAGGTCGTGCAGCCGGCCGTCGCGCAGACGCCGGATGATGCCCTTCCCGCGCAATCGGTAGTAGCGAGCCTGCCTGAGCAGGCGCTGAAAGAAGAGGCGGTGCAGCCAGCCGTTTCGACGATGGTGGATGCCGCCCTGGACGCCGCCGCACAGAGCGTTGCGTCGGCGCCGCTCGATCTTTCCTTGTCGCTGTGGGCGCAGGCTGGAGCCGCAGCGGCTGCTGTTGATGCTGGCGCAGGCGCTGGTGCGGCCGCTGGTGCGGGGGCTTCTACCGCGGCTGGTGCCGCCGCAACTACAGCGGCGGCGACAACCGCAGCAGTGGCGACGGGGGCCGCGCTTTCAACTACGGCGATTGTGGCGGGTGTGGCTGCGGTTGGTGTGGCCGCTGCTGCTGCTGGTGGAGGTGGCAGTTCAACACTTCCGCCGGTGGTTTCAACCGACACCACCGCGCCGGTGATCACCTTTACCGCAGCGACTGACGATGTGGGTTCGGTGACCGGTGCTCTGACGAGCGGAGCAACGACCGACGATACGGCGCTGGTATTAAGCGGCACGACCGAGGCGGGTGCCACGGTCAAGGTCTACAACGGCGCAACCCTACTCGGCAACGCGACGGTGACTGGAACGAACTGGAGCTATAGCGCGGTCGTTGCTGACGGCACGACGTATCAGTTTAATGCGAAGGCCACCGATGCGGCCGGCAACACGAGTGCAGCGACCACTAACTTTACAGTGATTGGCGACACGACAGCACCGCTAATTGATACGGATACTGGGCTTGCCGCGCACAGCGCGACGAAAACCATAGACCTCACCTATACCGAGGCCTTGGATGCAACGAATATTCCACTTGCGGCCAGTTTTGCCGTTACGACGGGCGGGGTTGCAAACCCCGTGGCTTCGGTCGCAGTGACCGGCTCGGTGATGACGCTGACTTTGACTAACGCTTTTGTCGCCGGTGCGGTAACTGTGAGCTATACGGACCCGACGGCCGGCAATGACGTCAACGCGATACAGGATGCTGCTGGCAATGACGCCTCTGGTTTTGCCAGCGGGGTGATTGCCGACGGCTATTTGCGTGGCGCCACGGTTTATATTGATACCAATGGAGATGGGGTTGCGGACCCGGCAGTCGATTATCTGGTCGGGACCACTGACGCGAGCGGTAACTTTTTTATAAAGTCCGGCGCGCCCACTGGCACCATCATTGCCGTTGGCGGCGTCAACATTGATACCGGTGTGGCGAATACCACGGCATTGAAGGCGCCGGCGGGTTCGACCACGATCAACCCCTTGACCACCTTGGTGCAGGCGGTGGTTGATGCTTCACTCGGCACGACCACTGCAGCGGCCGCAGCAACTTCGGTCGCCACCAGCCTGGGTCTGACCGGTCTGGGTGGGCAGAGTTTGCTCAACTACGATCCGATTTCAGCCGGTAACGTGGGCGCGCAGAAAGCTGCTGCGCAGGTTGCGACCATCGTTGCCCTGGCAGAGAGTTCGTCCGCAGGCGCCGGTTCGCAGGTGATCGCAAATCTTGCCACGGTCGTGAACAATGCAGGCGCCGCACCTGTCGTGCTGGCGGATGCCAGCACCATCAGTGCCATCTTGCCGGCGGCCGTGCAGGCGAACGCGACGGCGACAAGCGCGATTTCTGATGCTTCAACTTCAATCGGTAATGCAGTCTCGATTTCGGCGATCAGCACGGCACAGAGTCAGGCGCTGGACACGATCGCGCCGAACGCCCCGACTTTGCTGAGTGTGGCGGCAACGACTAATGACATCACACCTGCGGTCAGAGTCAACCTCAACACTACCGCCACCAACGGCACCGCGGCTGTAGCTGGTGACACCATCACCTTGCGTGAGAACGGTGCGCAGGCGGGATCGCCTGTGACGCTCACCGCTGCGGATATCGCCGCAGGATTCAAACTCGTCGATGCGTCGACATTGTCCGAAGGCAGTCATACGCTCAGCGCGGTGCTGACCGACCAGGCCGGCAACATCAGTGCGGCAGCAACCGGAGTCGTCGTCAACATTGATACGCAAGCGCCTGGGGCGCCGGTAATCAATGCCGTGGCGACCGATGATGTGATTAACAGTAGTGAACAAACTGCAGTGGTCAGCGGTCTTGCCGAGGCAAATGCGACGGTCAGTCTGTCGATCGGTGGCAACACCCGTACGGCAACTGCGAATGGCAGCGGCAGTTGGAGCTACACCTTGCAGGCGGCTGATATCACCGCCATGGGACAGGGCGCGGAAACGCTGAGCGCCACGGCGACCGATGCGGCGGGTAACGCCAGCGCAGCGGGCCCGCGGGCAATTTCGGTTGATACGGCCGCCCCGACTGCGACGGCACCGGTCACCAGTGGTGCGGCAATCATCAGCGACAACACGCCGGCGCTGGCCGGCACGATTACCGGCACGCTTGGCGCCGGTGAGGTGGTGGCGGTCTATGACGGCGCGACCCGACTCGGACTGGCAACCGTTAGCGGCAGCGCCTGGACTTTCAACACCCCCAGCCTTGGCAATGCCGTACATACCTTCACGGCCAAGGTCGAGGACGCAGCCGGTAACAGTGGCAGCGCCGGCACTGCCTATGTAGTGACGGTCAACGCCACTGTGCCGACAGCGACAGCGACGATCACCACGATGACCGATGATGTTGCAGAAAATACCGGCACCATCGCTTCCGGCGGCATTAGCAACGACTCGATTCCCGTATTGGGTGGTGCCGTGGTTGGCACTTTGGGTGCCGACTCGGTGGTGATTTACGACGGCGCGACCCGTCTGGGTACGGCGACGGTGACCGGCACGAGCTGGAGCTATACGCCGTCTGCGTTGTCCGCCGGCGCGCATAGCTTTACTGCGGTGGTCGAAACCAATGCAGGCAATCAGGGGGCGATGAGCACGGCATATGGATTGACGCTGGATTTCACGGCGCCGAATGCCGCGGTCATCAACCCTGTGGCGATCGATAACGTGATCAACGCCAGCGAAAAAGGCGCCGGCATTGTCGTCACTGGAACAGCCGAGGCCGGCAGCGCGGTAGCGGTGACGTGGGGTGCGGCTTCGAAGCCAGCGACTGCCACCGGCGGTGTTTGGTCGGTCACCTTTGCGAGTGGCGAGGTGCCGGCCGATAACGTGGCGAGCACGATCAGTGCAACGGTTACCGATACGGCGGGTAATGCCGGGGTTGCCGCAACACGTACTGTTTTGATTGATAGCACGGGACCGTCGGCGACCATTACAACGGTGGCTGGTGATAACGCCATCAATGCGGCTGAAGCAACGACCGGCGTGACAGTAACCGGCACGACGGAGGCCAACGCAAAAGTGGCTCTTAGTGTAGGTGCCGGCAATATCCGCAGTCTGACCGCCGATGGCAGCGGGGCATGGAGTTATCAGTTGTCCGCCACCGACATCAAGGCCATGGGGCAGGGCAGCGAAACCCTCAGTGTCACGGCGACCGATGCAGCGGGTAACAGCGGCACGGCGGCGACGCAGGGGATCACGATTGATACCACGGCGCCGGTGTTGACCGCGTTTTCTATCGCCGATGCCAGCGACAGTGGCATCAAGGGCGATGGCCGCTCGAATGTTGGCGCACCGACTATTTCGTTTACTGCCGAGGCGGGGGCCACCTTGGCCATCGATTCCGGCAGTGGGGTCTACGTTGACGCCGGTGTTGCTGGGACAGGTAGCGCACAGACGCTGACCAAGCCTTCGCCATTCGTAACCGATGGCACCTATGTCATCAACCTCAAGGCCACTGATGGGGCTGGCAACATCACCGTACGTACGGCAAGTTACAACTACGACAACAGCGCGCCGTCGGCACCAACGATCTCCGGTATCGCCGATAACGTTGGCAGCATACAGGGCAACCTTGCCAACAACGCGCGTACTGACGACACGCAACTGGTGATTTCCGGTACCGCCGAAGCCTATTCGACAGTGACGGTTTATAACGGTGTTGCAGCGCTGGGTACCGCAGCGGCCAACGCCAGTGGCAACTGGACCTACACCACACCCACACTAACCAACGCGACGGCTTATGTATTTTCAGCCAAGGCAACCGACGCCGCGGGTAACCAGGGCGCGGCGAGTGTCACCTCTACAGTGACCATCGACACCACGCCACCGGTTGCGCCTGCAGTGGCTCTGGCAACCGACAGCGGATCGAGCGCGGGTGACGGCATCACCAATGTCGGCACCGTCAACGTCACCGGCCTTGAGTCCGGCGCGAGCTGGCAATACAGCACTAACGGCGGTACGAGTTTTAACCTTGGCACAGGCACCAGCTTTACGCTGGATGCTGGCACCTACGCGGCCAATGCGGTGCAGGTCAAACAAACCGACATCGCCGGAAATGCGGGGGTGGTCGGTGTCAATGCTGCTGCGCTTAAGATCGATACCACCGCACCCGTGGCACCAGCGTTTGCTCTCGCCACGGATAGCGGCACGAGTGCGAGCGATGGCATCACCAATGTCGGCACAGTTAACGTGACGGCTCTGGAGCCCGGGGCGAGCTGGCAGTACAGCACTGATGGGGGAACCAATTTTAGCAACGGCACGGGCACCAGCTTTACGCTGACAGCAGCGACCTACGCACCCGCCGCGATCAAGGTCAGACAGATCGATGTCGCCGGCAATACCGGTGCGGTCATCGGGAACACGGCTGACCTCGTGGTTGATCAAACTGCACCGACTGCAACGGCTGCCGTCACTGGGGCTGATGACAATGTGGATCCGACCACAGGCAATCTGAATTCCGGCGATACGACCAACGACACCACGCTGGGTCTAAGCGGCAGCATTGCCGGAACCTTGGCTACGGGTGATGTGGTCTCCGTCTATGACGGCGCAACACGCCTCGGCCTGGCGTCGCTCGCAGTCAATGGCAGTGCGTGGACTTATAACACCGCAACCTTGGGTAACGCCGCACATAATTTCACTGCACGCGTGGAAGACGCAGCGGGCAACCAGGGCAGCGCCGGTACGCCGTATGTAGTGACGGTCAACGCGAGCGTACCGACCGCCACCGCAACGATCACCGGCGCCGCCGATGATGTGGTGGGAATTACCGGCAACGTCGCCACTGGCGGCACCAGCAACGATTCCACGCCGACCTTGAGCGGTGCCGTGGTCGGCACGCTGGCCAGTGGTGAAGTGGTGGCGATTTACGACGGCGCGACCAAGCTGGGTAACGCCAGGGTCAGTGCTGCGGCCTGGAGTTACACGCCGACGGCTTTGAGCGGCGGCGCGCACAGCTTTACTGCGGTGGTGGAGAGTACGGTCGGCAATCAGGGTACGGTGAGTAGCGCTTATGCGTTAACGCTCGACCTGACTGCTCCGGCGGCGCCAGTCATTAGTACGGTGGCGACGGACGACATCGTCAGCGGGTCGGAGCAAACAGCGGCGATTAGCGGCACGGCGGAGGCGAACGCAATAATCAACCTGAGCCTGGGCGGCAATACGCGCACGGTGACGGCGAACGGTTCGGGTGCGTGGAGCTATACGCTGACGGGCGCTGATATCACTGCAATGGGTCAGGGTGCCGAGACGCTCTCAGCAACCGCAACCGACGCATCGGGGAATACCGGCACAGCGGGTACCCGCAGCATCAGTATTGACACGGCGGCACCGGCCGCACCGGTCATCGGTTTGGTGGCGACCGACGACATCATCAGCGGGGCGGAGCAAACGGCGGCGATCAGCGGTACGACTGAGGCGAATGCAACAATCAATCTGAGTCTGGGTGGTAACACGCGCACGGTGACGGCGAACGGTTCGGGTGCGTGGACCTATACGCTGACGGGCGCTGACATCACGGCAATGGGCCAAGGCGCAGAGACGCTTTCAGCGACGGCGACAGACACGGTGGGTAATACTGGCACGGCGGGCACGCGCGCCATTAGTGTCGATACGGTTGCACCGGCAGCGCCGGTCATTAGTACGGTGGCGACGGACGACATCGTCAACGGGTCGGAGCAAACAGCGGCGATCAGTGGCACGGCAGAGGCCAACGCAACCGTCAACCTGAGTCTCGGCGGCAATACCCGCACGGCGACCGCGAATGCCGCGGGCGCCTGGAGCTATACGCTGACGGGTGCCGATGTTACGGCAATG
>CAIWNB010000475.1 GCA_903913965.1 uncultured beta proteobacterium | reverse complement strand
GTCGCATCAAGCGCGCCTGATTGTCTTGCGATCTCGCGTCCATTGCTGAAGGCGATCAGTGTCGGAATGCTACGAATGGCGTAGCGCGTGGCGATCGCCGGTTCGGCCTCGGTGTCGAGCTTGGCCAGACGCGCCTTGAGTTTGAGTTGCGCTGCGACCTGCGTATAGGCCGGCGCCATCATGCGGCAGGGCGCGCACCACTGCGCCCAGAAATCCACCACCAGTGGCAGTTCATCGGCGGCAAGATGGCGATCGAAGCCCGCGCTGTTGAGTTCGATCGGATAGGTGGGCAGCAAGGATTCACGGCAACCGCCGCAGCGCGGCGCGGCTTCAAGCCGTTCGCGTAAAACGCGGTTGGTGGCGTGGCAGTGCGGACAGACGACATGTAGTGATGTATTCATACCGGTATTAAAGCAGATGTTGCGGCAGGCGTGCCTGCAGACTGTGTATCTCCCCCTCCAGTTCGCGCACGCGGGAGAGTAGTTGCAACACGAGCGCGAGCGCACCGGCGTCGAGTTCGAGGTCGTGGTGCAGGCGCCGCGCCGCACACGCGCGTTCCAGTGCCTTCGTGTCAAAGGCGCTGCCGATGTCATCGCACGCGGGGATGGCATCGAGTTCGATTAATTGATTGAGCAGTGTCAGCGGCAGACCCGACAGTTCGGTGATTTCCGTCAACGTGTAAATTTTTGAGATATCCAACCACAGTGCCTCGCTGATTTCGATGTTCATCACGCTGCCTCCGTGGTGGTGCCGAAATGGCTGCGCGGATCGAACTGCGACTCGCCGGCGAGTGTTTGAAACAATTCCTTCTCTCGCGCCGTGGGGGCGGGCGGCACCGTAATTTGCAATACCGCATAGAGGTCGCCCGCGCCTTCACGTTTGGGTAGCCCGCGTTGCGACAGGCGCAAATGTTGGCCGGCCTTGCTACCTGCGGGTACTTTTAAACGCACCGTGCCGTCTAGCGTGGGCACTTTGACACTGGCACCGAGTACCGCTTCCCAGGGGGCCAGCGGCAGATCGACATACAAATCGTGGCCATCGGCGCGAAACAGGCGGTGTGGTGCGAGGCGGATGTTCAGATATAGATCGCCGTCGCGTCCGCCGTCAAAGCCCTTGCCACCCTTGCCCGCAATGCGCAGGCGCTGGCCGGTGACCGCACCTTTGGGCACGCGCACGCGCAGTGTGCGCGGCACCCGGTGCGGCACGCCCTGCGCGTCGTGTTCGACGGCTTCGAGTTTTAATTCAACCTCGGTGCCGCTGGCGGACTCTTCGAGCGTGATCCCCGCCTCGACTTCAAAATCCTGCCCCGGCATCGGGAAGCGACCGCCGGCGCGGCGTCCCGACAGGCCGGCGAACAGATCGGCCAGATCAGCCTCGTCGAAGGCGGCATGCTCAGGGCCGTGCGCGCCGCGTGTGGTGCCGTCGCGGAACTGGCGTTCCCAATCCGGGGGCGGACGGAAATCCTGACCGGGCGCAAAGCCGCTGCCCAGCTGGTCATAGGCGGCGCGTTTCTCTGTGTTCTTCAGTGTTTCGTAGGCTTCGCCGATTTCCTGGAATTTTTCTTTGGCGTCTTTTTCCTTCGACACATCGGGATGAAATTTGTGCGCGAGTTTGCGGTACGCCTTTTTGATTTCATCGGCGTTCGCAGTGCGCTC
>CAIWNB010000474.1 GCA_903913965.1 uncultured beta proteobacterium | reverse complement strand
GCGTTGGGAATAGCCGTTCATCTGCGCAGCAGCGAGCGATTTCCAACACCATCAATCTGCTGATTTCTGGAATGTCCCTATGAAGATGCTGATCCGTTTATTGGCGTTGGCACTGAGCGTGACTGCCGCGACACAAGCTATCGCTGGCGGCGACGACTACGACGCCGCCAACGATGTCAAAGGGGAAGGTCCGGCCTATTTCGGCTTTGTCCGTGATGCGCGCGGTTCGGCGGTGGTCGATGCGCAAGTTATTCTGCAACCGAAAAAAGGCAAGGCGGTCACCTTGAAGACCAATGTATTGGGCCTCTACCGCGGACACATCAGCAAAGCCGTTCTGTCGGATGAGGTGCAGGTCTCCTGCGTCAAGACCGGTTACAAGCAGACCAAAATCAACCGCCGCACGCCGCCAGGCAACAACGCGATGTTTGTCGAGACCGAATGCACCATGCAGCGCCAGTAAGGCCCGCCGCTCGCTACCGCTTTGCCCGCATCCTTGCGCTTTTCCTCCTTGCACTGACCGGCATCACAAGCGCGCAGGCGCAATCCGTCACCCCGCCAGACGCCATACTCATCAATGGCAAAGTCGTCGTTTTCGGCGCACCGCCTGCACAAGCGCTAGCCTTACGCGAAGGCAAAATCAGCGCCATCGGCAACACCGCCACCATACGCGCGCTGGCCGGTGCCTCCACACGCATCATTGAGCTTGGCGGCCGCACCGTCATCCCCGGCCTGATTGATTCGCACATCCACGCCATCCGTGCCGGCATCAGCTATACCAGTGAGGTGCACTGGTCGGACGTCAGAACCTTAAAGCAGGCCCTCGAGCGTTTACAAGCCGCCGCAAAAACCACCCCCAAGGGCTCATGGCTGGTAGTGGCGGGCGGTTGGAGCGAACGGCAATTCCGCGAAGACCGCCGCCCGACGCAGGCCGAGGTCAGCGCCGCCGCACCGGATCATCACGTCTACATTCAGAAGTTCTACAACAGCGTGTTACTCGACCCGGCAGGCGCGGCAGCGCTTGGCATTGCGGATAACCCCGCGTGGTCCAAACGCCTGACGATGGAACGCGATACGAATGGCTGGCCAAGCGGATGGCTGGCCGGTGATAACCGCGCCATCAGCGATCTCTTCAACCTGCTGCCAAAACCGACCTACGCGCAAAAGCTCACCGGCACGCGCGCGTTTTTTCGCACACTCAATAGCATGGGCGTGACCGGCGTCCTTGACCCCGGCGGCTACAACCTCGAAGAAGACGATTACCAACCGCTGTTCCAGCTCTGGCGCGACAACGCACTCACACTACGCGTGCGCTACAGCCTCAGCGCACCGCGTCGCGACCATGAACTCGAAGACTTCAAACGCCTGACACAACAGCGGCCGATGGGCGGCGACGATGCCTGGCTGCGCTTCAACGGTATCGGTGAGAACGTGACCTGGGGCCATTACAACAACGATCAACCGGACGATGCGCAAACAGCGCGGCTCGAAACCGTGCTGCGCTGGGCGGTCAGCAAAAACATGACCGCGACCTTTCATTGGCACAACGACCGCCCCGTGCACCACCTGCTCGATGTGGTGGCGCGAGTGAATGCCGATACGCCGGTCGCACCACTACGCTGGTCGGTCGCGCATCTCAACGATGCCTCACCAGAGAGCTTGCAACGCCTGCGCACCCTGGGCATGGGCTGGCTGGTACAGAACGCGTTTTACTTTCGTGGCGAGGCCTTCCTCGGCCAACGCGGCGCTGAAGCCGCACGCAGCGCACCGCCACTCGTCAGCGCGCTGCGCCTGCCGCTGCCGGTCGGTGGCGGCACTGACGCCCATCGCGTCATGACGCCCAACCCCTTTGTCGCACTGCAATGGATGCTCGATGGCAAAACCGTCTCAGGTATCGCCATGCGCAGCGCGGCGGAAACACCAAGCCGCCTCGAAGCCCTGCGCCTCTACACGCAGGGCAGCGCCTGGTTCAGCTTCGAAGAAAACAGCCGCGGCGCCCTCGCCGTCGGACAACTCGCCGATCTGGCCGTATTGAACCGCGACTACCTCGGCGTGCCACTGAACCAGATCAGTGGCATCGCCTCGGTGCTAACCATGGTGGGCGGACGCATCGTCTACGCCGTCGGCCCTTACGCCGCGCTTGAAGAAAAGCAGCGCTAGTGTCACTCAACACAAATACCGCTTTGCGCCATAACCATGCAGCCACTGACGTGCGTTTTCTTCAATGCCATCACACCGCCCACAGATTCAGGCTACACTTTTCGCCGACCGGCTTGAACGGCTACACCCGTTGGTGAGTTGCTTCCTTTCATGCGAAGGAATACCCGCATCATGAAATCATTGACCGCAGTCTTGCTTGGCATCAGTGTGACCTACTCGGCGTTGGCCGCAGACAGTGCCGTCTTTCCCGAAAAACCGGTGACCATGGTGGTGCCGTTCGCAGCCGGCGGATCGGTGGATCCGGTCGCACGCATCATAGCCCAGCGCATGGGTGAGCTATGGCAGCAACCCGTGGTAATCCTTAACCGTCCCGGTGCCGGCGGCAATATCGGCGCCGAAGCCGTGGTGCGGGCAACGGCCGATGGTTACACGCTGCTCATTGGTTCAACGGCACTCGCCATCAGCCCGGCCATCTATCCCAAACTCACCTACGAGGCCGGCAAAGACCTCGCCGCAATTAGTCAGATGGTGGTGACACCGAACGTGCTCGTCGTGCATCCCTCGCTGCCGGCAAAAGATGTGAAAGCGATCCTCGCGTTGGCAAAAAGCGCACCGGGTCGTTTGCGCTCGGCCTCCGCGGGAACCGGCAGTTCGAACCATCTGGCGCTGGTTCTCTTCAACATGACCGGCGGCCTGAATATCGCGCACATTCCCTACAAGGGCGCGGCACCCGCGGTGGCGGACGTGGTCGGCGGTCATGTCGACATGACCTTTGTGCCCATACCTGCAGCGTTACCCCTGTTGAAAGCGAACCGGCTGCGCGCCCTCGGCGTGACGACCGCGCGCCGTTCATCCGTCATCAGCGAAGTACCGACCATCGCTGAAGCCGGTTTGCCCGGTTACGAAGCCGCCTCCTGGGTGGGCATGCTGGCACCAGCCGCAACGCCCCGCGCCATCATCGATCGCCTCAACCTCACCGTAAGCGAAAGCCTGCGCACGCCGAACGTGCGTGAGGCCTTGCTCAAGGCGGGTGCCGAACCAGTCGGCGACAGCCCGCAACAATTCGAACTCACCCTGCGCCAGGAAATTGTGAAATGGGCGCAGGTTGCAAAAGCCGCGGGCGAAAAGCTCGATTAACGTTTCAACCTCAAAAACCATCCAACCTGGAAAACGAATATGGCACAGTCCAAAGGCATCCGTGAAGTCGGCTATCTTGATGTAATCGGCGGCGGTCAGGTCACGATCGATCGCAACATCGCCTACCTCGGGCACGTCAAAAGCCCCGCCGGCACCACCATGGTCGACGTCAGCGATCCGAAACACCCGCGCATCATCGGTTCCATCGAGATGCCACCGGGTACGCACTCGCACAAAGTGCGCGTCGCCAACAACATCATGGTCACCAATCGCGAAGTCATGCCGTTTAAGGGCGCACAGTCGCCCGACGGCTTCAAGGGCGGCAACGCGGTTTATGAGACTTCAGCCCCCGAGGGCTTTAAAGGCGGCCTCTCGATTTACGATGTCTCCACACCGGGCAAGCCGCGGCACATCACCAACTGGGAGACCGGTGGCACCGGGATGTCCGGCGTACACCGTTTCGATTTCGACGGTCGCTATGCCTACATTTCGCCGACGGTCGACGGTTACCTGGGCAATATCGTGATGATTCTCGATCTCAAGGATCCGGCCAAACCGGAGGAAGTCGGACGCTGGTGGATGCCCGGCCAATGGACCGCCGGCGGCGAGGTGCCGACCTGGAAAGGCAGCGCACATCGCTGTCATCATCCGCTGCGTTACGGCAATCGCCTCTACACCAGCTACTGGCACGGCGGCTGGGTGATCCTCGACATCGAAGACATGAGCAAACCAAAGTTCGTCTCCGGCGCCGACTGGAGTCCGCCCTTCAGCAGTCCGACACACACCATGCTGCGCGTGCCGTTTCAAATCGAGGGCCGCACACTCGCCATCGTCGCCGATGAAGACGCGCAAAAACTCGAGCCCTCCCCCCCCGCCTTTATGTGGATCGTCGACATCAGTGTCGAAACTAATCCTGTGCCCTTCGCCAGCTTTCAGCTCGATTGTTTCGACGGCTCACCGCAACCCAATTTCACCGGCTGCCACCAGCCCTCGGAAAAATTCATCGGCACCGAAGTACCGGTGGCGTGGTTCGCCATGGGACTGCGGGTGGTCGACATCGCCAAACCGCACGCCCCAAAAGAAGTGGCGTACTACATGCCGGATGTGCCGCTGGGTTCGACGCGCGTGCAAAGCAATGATGTGACCATGGATGATCGCGGTCTTATTTACCTCTACGACCGCCTGCACGGCTTGCATATCCTCGAGCGCGAATAACGCAAGACGGCCGCGCCTGCGCCCCCGCCTGAAGCGGGTGCGCAGATCAAGCAGGCAATGATGCCGCTGTGACGACGGACATTCTGACGGCTCACAGTTGCATCAGCATCACGCTGACAGCGTTAGACCGATCAAGGCGTCGGCCCGTGCTTGCCCGTCGAGCGCGCGACAGGTTTGTATGATCGTCTCAAAGCGCTCGGCGCTCAGCGGCAGCCCCGGCACCAGGTCACGCACCCGCCGCGCCTGCTCCTCGTAGTTCCAGATAAATTCCTGTCCAGTGCCCTGCCGCGTATAAGACTTTCCGTCGCGGGTAAAAATAGTGATGCGCGGCGCGAAGAGTCCGGTAGTGTGAGACGGAATGATGGTCACCCGCTTCATCAACTCCAACACTTCGGGGGGATCGTCGGCACTGATGCTTTGCGGAACCCAATCCCTCAACATCGGAAAGCCGCGCTGGATCGCCGCGAAGGCGAGGTGATACGCCGTGCTGCCGGGCTTATGGATTTTGTCTTCACGCCGATTGGGAAACGCCGGGCTTGGATACTGCGTCTCCAGCCAATTCACCACCGCCTCGATGCGCTCGATCTGATCAGGCTTTATCGAATGCTCGGTGCACAGCTGCGCGGTGACCGCGATGTGCCCGATGTTGTAACCCGAGGTGGAGTAGATACGATAGAGCGTTTCGAGAAATATCCATGACTCGCCAAGACCCGCCGTGATGTTATCCAGATTGGCACGCGTGTCACCGGTGAAGCTATAGGTCAACCGCCCCTGATTGTTACCGATATAGGCGTGATAGAAACCGGCTTCACCTTCGAGCACGGTTTCACCACCGACATGCCCCTGCCGCGCCAGCGCCACAGCGAACAAGGCATTGCGCGTGGCGACACCTTCACGCAGCGCGCGGCCGCCGCTGCGCGGGCCCTCCAGATTTCCACCGGCCATGCTCGCGCAGAGCGCAATCGCGCTGTTCATCTGATCTTCATTCAGACCAAACATTTTCCCGGCGGCCACTGCGGCGCCGAAAATCCCGAACACCGGGCTGGCATGAAAACCGCGCGACATCAGCGTCGGAATGAAATCCGCGGCCAACCGTTCCATCACCTCGTAGCCGGCGGCCAGCGCCGTGATGTAATCCTTGCCGGACGCACCACACTCCTCGGCTGCTGCAAACGCCGCCGGAATCACACTGGTGCCCGGATGCATCAGCATGCGGAAGGTATCCCACTTGCCGCCGGCAAAAGCCATTTCAGAATTGGCAAAGGCGGCGCCACCTTTCGTTACCGTGCCGCCCAACGCCATGATGGTCGCACCGCGACTCACACCAGCCTCCTCCTGCCGGATCAACTCCACCGCCTCGCGGCCCGGTGATGTTTGCGAGCCGATCAAGATCGACGCCAGACATTGCAATGTGACGCCTTTGGCGCGGTCCACTACCTCGGGCGGCAGGTCCTCATAGCGCAAACCCACCACCCAGCGTGCCAACTGCCGACTCAGAGATGCCATGACTCAAACTCCCGGTTAATTGAAGCGGTGATTTTGCCTGAACAGCGTGCCTGGAGAGAAACACCCGGCGACTTCCGATGCGAGGCGGCACGCTGCGACAGTGTTATCACCCACGCGCGACACAGACCCGACTAAAAACGCACGCACGTGATCAGATGGCAAGCGATGCAGGCGACGGGCAGGCGCAAGTGCAAGTGCAAGTGCAAACGACACTGCCACTGTGCCGCCACCCCACAGAGTTGCAACGACCAGCCCAGCCGATCGATCAATCGCACGCCCATCACTGCGCACGGAGGCCTGCCGATAAGACACTCACTGCACATAAAAAATAATTCCGGTGAAATCGAAAAAACCTATTGAAATCAACAGGGCCATCGAAACACACACGGCGTGACGCATAAAAAAAATGTACTACGCCCCACTGCGCGCACGCACTACCGTCACGGCGCTCATGCCTAACCATATGATTATTAGAAATTAAAAATAAAGCGCAGTGATGGCACGCCACTTGCTCATACCTAATTAACAGAAACCAACCCACTAATCACAGGTGCCCAAATGTGCAATACCGCAAAAATCCTAATCGTCGATGACAACGAAGTGGTTCGCCTCAGTCATCTGCGTTCACTGCGCAGCACCCGCTGCACTGCCGAGGCGGTATGGAATGGCAGGCAAGCACTGGATGCGATGGAACAGGAAGCATTTGATGTGGTGCTGCTCGACCTGCGCATGCCGGAGATGGACGGCCTGGATGTCCTCAAAGCGATCAAGGCCCGCTGGCCAGAAATCGAAGTCGTCATCATCACCGGTTACCCCAGCATCGAATCCGCAAAAGAAGCCGTGAGACTGGGCGCATACGACTACCTCGCCAAGCCGGTCGGGCCGGACGATGTCATCAATGTCGCAAACAACGCGATGCGGCAAAAAGAATGGACTCTGCATACAGAACGCTCAAGCCGCGAAAACCGGTTTGCCGCTGCCTGAAAAATTTGACTCACATTTCGTAACTTATCTTTCAAGGAGAAACATCATGGACGCACTCAGAAAAATCTTGGTAGTGGACGACGACCCGGTTGTGGGCAAAAGCATCGACCGTGTGCTCACAGGCAAAGGTTATGCGGTGATCACAGCCTGCAATGGCGAAGAGGCGCTGGCCAAACTCCACAATGAGAAATACGACGTGGTCTTCACCGACATCAGGATGCCTGGCATGAGCGGACTGGAAGTAGCCGAACGGGTCAAAGCCAGCCAGCCGTGGCTGCCGGTGGTGATCGTCACCGGCTTTGGTACCCAGGACTACGAAGCACGGGCCGAGGCAGCGGGCGTCTCCAGCTTTCTGCACAAACCCCTTTCACCCGAAATGATTGAGGGGTGCGCACGCAAGGCACTGCTCGAAAGGGATGCAGTAAGCGCTACGGAAGCGACGGCGACGATTGAAGCACCGGTGGCAGCAGAGGCTCAAGGTCGTATCAAAAACATCGCCCTGTTTCTTGCCGCGCCCTTCATCGGACTCGCCTACCTGCTCGCCTTTCCGCTGGTCGGTGTGGGCATGCTGGCCTGGATGGGGGCACAGGCGATGATGACGAAGTACCCGGCAATGCGGAAACTGGGGGCGGGTCTCACAACCACGGCGAAATTCGTTGCAGCCCCCTTCATCGGACTCTTTTTCGTCCTCACCTTCCCGATCGCTGGTCTGGTGCTGCTGGCCTGGACCGGGGCCCGGGCCGCAAAGAAGTAGCCTAAAGACATCGGCTGCATTGAGCATCGTTGATGTCGCGCAAATCAGTTTGACACAGTTGGTGCAAGATTCACCCATCGCCGGAGGCATCAGCCTCCGGCTTCGGTGTGAAAACATCGGGCGCGCAAACAAAGGAATGCTCATGGCAAGCCTGCGGCACGAAAGAAAATGGGGCGGTCATTTTCTAGCCCTGCATGCCGGGATTTTTCTGGCGGCAAGTTTGATGTTGATGGTGTTGTGGGCTTCCACCACACCACCGGTGCAGGCCGCCACCCCGCCGCTATCGGCTGCAGATCAACAATGTATGGCCTGCCATGGCACAACCGGACTCGAGAAAAAACTCAAGAACGGCGAAACACTAGCCCTGCATATACCCGGCCGTGCCTTCGCCGCCTCGGTGCACAACGTGATCGGCTGTGCCGGCTGTCACAGCGACATGACCCTTGCCAACCACCCGCCTCTGAAGAAAAAAATCACCAGCGTGCGGGAAAACTCAATCGCGCTGGTAGAAACCTGCCGAGGGTGTCACGAAGACAAGCTCAAACTGTATGAAGGAAGCATACACGCCTCGCTGCTGCGCGAGGGCAATCCAATTGCACCGGTCTGTAGCGACTGCCACAACCCGCATGCCGTCGCCGCCAAAACCGCTCGCGCGCCGGTGGCCGAGGTGCCCTGCCGCAAATGTCATGGCTCGATCTTCGATGCTTATATCGGCAGCGTGCACGGCAAATCCCGCAGCGGCTCCAGCGAGTCGGCCGCCCCCATTTGCGCGGATTGCCACCGTGCCCACGACGTACTGGCCGCCGGCAGCGGTGACCGGCTGAAAAACGCCTGTCTAGGCTGCCATGGCAATGTGCTCGAAGCGCATCAGAGCTGGCTGCCGAATACCGAACGCCACCTCGAAGCCATCTCCTGTCCGGCATGTCATTCACCCAGCGCCCAGCGCCGGGTCGATCTGCGCCTCTACAACAACGCCACCGGACAGCGCATGAGCGAAAAGCAGGGCGTGCCGCAGTTCGAACTGCGTGCCAACTCAGCCGATGCCGTAGGCAGCGGTCTTGATGCCCTCGCGCTGCAAAGCCTGCTGCGCGAATTCAGCCGCGACAACGAGGCCAGCGCCAGAACCACGGTGCGCGGCCGCCTCGAGGTACGCAACGGTGAAGACGCACACCGCCTGGCGCCGAAATCTGCAGCGCTCAAAGACTGCGCAGCCTGCCATCGCGAAGGTGCCGCCCCCTTCCAGAGCGTGACGGTATCGATCGTCGGCCCCGACGGTCGGCCGGTGCGGCACGATGCACAGAAAGAAGTGCTGAACTCCGTCATATCGGTTGAATCGGTGGGCGGCTTCTATGCGATTGGCGGCACCCGCATCAAAATCCTCGACGTGCTGTTCGTACTCGCCCTGCTCGCCGGCATCGGCGTGCCGATCGGCCATCTGAGTCTCAACTGGCTGTTTCGCCGCTATGCCCGTAACGCTGCAACACAGGCCGCTGCCATCGCTCAGGCCGAAGCTACCGAACAACCCGGCGCCGGCGCCACCGGCACCACAAAAAACGACCAACCATAGGTGATGACGATGATCAAAAAACTCTACGTCCACCCGCTGCCCGTCCGCATCTGGCATTGGACCAATGCACTCGGCTTTGTGACCATGATCCTGTCGGGCATCCAGCTACGCTACATCGGTTTGATCGACGTTGTATCGTTCCGCACCGCGGTGCTCGTCCATAACGCAATCGGCATGGTGCTGATCGCCAACTTCTTCCTCTGGCTGACATTTTATCTATTCACCGACAAGATCCGTGTCTATCACCCGGAGCTCAGCCCGCTTAAACACTTCCGCAAAAGCCTGCGCCAGGCGCGGTTCTACGGCTACGGCATCTTCAAGGGCGAACCCAACCCGCACCATGTCAGCGTCTATGAGAAATTTAATGCGATGCAAAGCATGGCCTATCAGGTGATCATGATGATCGTGGTGCCGGTGCAATTTATCACCGGCATACTGCTCTGGAATGTGCAGCGCTTTTCATCGATGATCGAAATGGCCGGCGGTGTGCGGGTTGTCGACACAGTGCACGTGCTGGCGTTTATCTTTTTCACCGCCTTTATCTGCATCCACCCGTATCTGGCCAGCCTCGGCCACACCCGCATCGCCCATTTCAAGGCGATGATCACTGGCTACGAAGAAGTCGAAGAGGATGAAACACCTCACGCTGCGCCTTGAGGGCGCCCTAAAGCGCCTTTACGCGACGGACTCCTGAGCGACTGCAGCGCTAACGCAGGGCGGAAAAAACACCGGTTACTGCGATTCCCCCGAATCGGGGTCAGACGCATTACCACGCGTGCGGATATCGTACTTTTTCATTAACGCCTGAAAATTGGCACGTTGCATGCCCGTTTCCCCCGCACTGCGCGTGACATTCCAGTCATTGCGCTTCAACGCCTCGAGCACGAAGGCTCGCTCAATGCTCTCGACCGATTTTTCCCGCGCCACCTTCTTGATACGTTTGAGTTCGTCGGCATTGCGTGGCGCCTCGGTTTCCATTTCCCACAGGCCGTCGGCCACCGCACCGAGGTGGGCACGCCGCACGACCGCATCGGTCGACAGGATCATCGCCCGCTGCATGACGTTCTCCAGTTCCCGCACATTGCCAGGCCAGTCGTAGTGCATGAGGCCGCTCATGGCATCCTCTGAAATCTCGCTGATCTCTTTGCCCAGCTCGTCACTGAATACCTTGAGAAAATGAAAGGCCAGGGCCGGAATGTCGTCGCGCCGCTCGCGCAGCGACGGCATTGGGATCGGAAAAATATTGATGCGATAAAACAAATCCTCACGGAAGCTGCCGGCGGCGATCATCGCCTTGAGATCCTTGTTGGTGGCCGTGACCAGCCTGATGTCGGCGCTCTGTGTTTGCGTATCGCCAACGGCACGGAATTCGCGCTCCTGCAGCACCCGTAACAGCTTGGCCTGTATCGACAATGAAATATTGCCGATTTCATCCAGGAACAGGGTGCCGCCGCGCGCCGCCTCAAACATGCCCTTCTTGCCTGTCACCGCGCCCGTAAACGCGCCCTTGACGTGACCGAACAGTTCACTCTCCAAAAGGGTTTCGGTCAGTGCATTGCAGTCGACCGCGACGAAAGGCTTGTCCTTGCGCAGACTGTTGTAATGGATGGCGCGGGCAATCTGCTCCTTGCCGGTGCCGCTTTCACCGGTGATCAACACCGTGCTATTGGTCGGCGCGCACTGTGCGATCAGGCGGTAGACCTGCTGCATCGCCGAGCTGGCACCGATGATGTTCTCAAAACGATACTTCGAGTTGAGCTCGCCCTTGAGTTGCAAATTCTCCTGCAGCAGACGGCGGCGTTCCAACGCACGCTCCACCACCCGCATCAGTTCATCCGGATCGAATGGCTTGGCCAGATAATCGAAGGCGCCCAGCTTCATCGCCCGCACAGCGGTGTCGATCTGCGAGAGTCCCGTCACCATGATCACCTCAACATCGGGGTGGGTTTCCTTGACCCGCCGCAGCACCTCCAGCCCATCGATTCCCGGCATCATGATGTCGAGCACCATGACGTCAAAGCTGCCGTCTTCGACGAGCCGCAGCGCCTCACGACCATCAGACACTGCAGAGACTTGAAAACGGGCATCACTGAAGATGCGCTGGCAGCTGCGAATAACGATCGGTTCATCGTCGACCAGAAGAATTCTTGCACTCATGTTTCAACCTTGACGCCCGGGCCCGCCGCCTCGGCGGCGGGCGGATCTTTGGGCAAAAATATTTTGAAGGTCGTGCCCTCGCCAACGGTGCTGCGCACCTCGATCTCGCCGCCGTGCGACCTTACGATGCCGTGGCTCACGGCCAGCCCCAGACCGGTGCCTTTGCCGACTTCTTTCGAGGTAAAAAACGGATCGAAAATACGCGATAGATTCTCTGGCGGTATGCCGCAACCGCTGTCAGCAATCGAGATCTGCACCATCGCCACCGCCGGTTCCCCGAGAACGCCGCTGCGCGGCTCCGCGCAGACGGCAGTGCCTATGCGTATGCTGCCGCCGTTTTCAATGGCGTGTTGGGCGTTCACCACCATATTCATCACCACCTGCTTGATGAGGTCGGCATCCAGCCACACTGGTGGCAACTCCGGATCGAGGGCCATCGACATCTCAACATTGCTCAGCGACGCCGGTCGCTCGACGATGCGCACCGTCTCCTCGATCAGGCGGTTGAGATCGGCATATTTTTTCTCTGGTTTTTTATCCCGCGCGAAGTCCAGCAAGCGGCGGATGATCGCAGCGCAGCGTTTGGTCTCCTTGATAACCAGATCCATGTCCTCTGCGTCTTCGCTGCCCTCCGGCAACTTCCTGCGCAGCAGTGTCGTAAAAGTCAGCACACCGGTGAGCGGATTGTTCAATTCATGTGCGATACCGGCAGCCAGTAGCCCCACCGAGGCGAGTTTTTCAGAACGCGCCGTCTCGGCCTGCGAAACCCGCAACTCCGAAGTGCGCGCCTCGACCTTTTCCTGCAGCGTCTGCGCCCAGCGCTGCAATTCTGCGTGCGAAGTGCGCAAGGCCTCGGTCATCGTATTGAACGAACCGGCCAGCTTGCCCAATTCATCGGCACTGCGCACCGGTATCGGCTGCGTCAGATTGCCCGCCCCGAGACGTTCGGCTCCCGCCTCGAGGTCGCTTAAGGGCAGGTAGACCAGCCGGTGCACAAACAGCGTCACCAACGCACCCGCCAGAAACACAAAGGCCAGTGAAGCCAAGGCAATCGTGATAGTACTCATGCGGATCATGCGTTCGATCGGATCAAGCGAATAAACAATATCGAGCACGCCCAGCACCGACTGCGTGGCCGGATGATAGTGACAGGATGCGCTCGAGCAGGTCGGCTCGTTGCGGATCACCTCCATGCTGCCGAGCAGGGATTTGCCGTCGGCCCCCTTGTAAATACGCGAGCGTTCGCCATTGGGCAGGTTCTCCAATGGCTGCTCGTTTTGATGACACAACACACAGGCATCGGCCTTGCGATCGACGATATGGCCGATTTCCGGCTCAAACGTCGAATGTATGATCCGCCCGTCCTTGCTCAGAACCCTGACCTTGGCGATATTCTCCTGGCGCCCGACGTCCTGAATAATCCGCAGCACATAATCAGGCTGGTTTTGCAGCATGGCGTAACGCGTGCTACGCGTAATCAGCTGTGAAATCTGTTCTACATGGTCGGCTGCGTTGGCAAACAACTGGTCACGCTGATGCTTGATGACCAACAGCGTAAACAGCGCCATGGCGAGTGCAAGAGCCAGCGCCATATAGAAACCCACCCTGAACTTGAGTGTTTGCGGCAACACGACTAGGGCACGCCTCGAATACGCGATCCAATGACGCTGGCGGCATCAAGTCGAGGAATCCTGACTATTCGACTGGCACCGCCGGCGAACCCCGAGCGGAGACTGATCCATGTTCGACTTGCCGTCCGCGCGAAACGCCACGCTTTCCGCTCACCGCCTCTATTGACAGCGTTCAACGCGCTCATGGGTGCCATGGTTTATGCATAACGGAAATACCAATGTTGCAACCGGCATCGCGGGAAGTAGCGAGAGCCCACAGGCCGCGAAACCCAAATGTCATGCTCAGACCAAACCTGCCCCGCGGTATTGATCTGTATCAACCGAACCGGCCAAAACACACCTGACAACACCGCCAATCAGATACATACATGGTATTAATCAATTTTTTGCGTGACTGAAAAAATGTATACCGCAGAATATTCTCAACCACGAATAAAACATCGTCATACGCCGTTGTCAGGCATCGGTTGGCGCACACGCATCCGGCACCATGGCGCAATGCAAGCAGCTCTGATCGTCTTCCGGAAAATCCGCGATGCCATACAAAATGATCACCGCCGCTAGTGAAACGGTCACGCTCGTCGGCCCCCGCAAAATAACGCTGCGGGCGAAAGCCATCGTGGCTTTTGCGCTGCTAACTCTCTATCTGGTGTTGTCCGGCGCTTACATCACCCACGAGCGGCAGAAGTTGCTCGATATCGTGCAGAATATGGAGCGGGTTCACACTGAACTGCAGTCTATCGCCAAGGTCATGACCGCGGTCACCCACTCGATCGCAACCCTTGGCGATCTGCTCAACGCGTCTGGCTACAGCGCCGCATACGACGACGTCAGCAGTGACATCGAATCGGTTGAAGCAGGGCTCACCGAGCTAAAGGAACTGTCTGCCGAGTTCGCGCCGCGCTTCGTGCGCTTCGATGCGGATCTCACCGCACTCAAGTCGGAACGCACGCCGGAAAAACGCATCGCGTTGCGCGACAGCGAGGTGGTGTTATTCATGACAGTCGACGAAATCCAACGGACGCGCCATCAGCAAAGCCTTTATTTGTTGACACAATATCGTGACTTGTATAGCCGCATTACCCTGCACTCCCTGTTACTGTTCCTGCTGGGCCTCGGAATTTTTGGCGCGAGCGTCGCTTCTTTTTTTACGCGGCTGTCAGCTGACATCAAAATGCTTGAGTCCCGCTCCACTGCCGTCGTTAACGGCTATCGAGGCGCGCCACTTCCGGTCACCCGTCAGGATGAAGTCGGCGGTTTAATGCGATCAGTCAACCAAATGCAGGCCGAGCTCCTTGAACGTGAGCAACAGCAGGAAATCTCGCGTCAGCAGCTCTTTCATCGTGAAAAAATGGCAGCCGTCGGCGCGCTCGCCGCCGCGGTTGCACACGAAGTCAACAATCCCATCAACGCGATCTCGGGTATCGCCCAGCACACGGTTAATGACATCGAAGCTGGACGTCCTCCGGACGAGCAGAAGCTGTGCCGGCTGGCACGCATCACCATCACGCAGGCGGAACGCATCGGCGCCATCATGCGCCAGCTCGCTGACTTTGGCGCCCCGCGTTCGCCGGCAGCTGAGTTACTCGACATCAATGAATTAACGAAGGCCACCTGTAGCTTTATCCGCTACGACCGACGCTTCCGGGACATTGAGCTGACACTCGAACTCGACCACGGCATTTCTTCGGTACGCGCCGTTTCCGACCATTTGACCCAGACCCTGATGAATCTTTTAATCAACGCCTCGGACGCCATGAATGGCCTGACGGGGCGCCGGGGTTTGATCCGCGTGCTCACACAGCGCCTCGACGGCGAGGTCGTATTATCCGTAACGGATAACGGGCACGGTATGGATGCGGCGGTTCAGGCGCGCGCCTTTGAGCGATCCTTCACCACCAAGGCAGCCGGCAAAGGACGGGGCATCGGACTCTACCTGTGCAAAACCCTTGTCGAGGAAGGCGGCGGCACGATTGAATTAGAGTCTGCCGCCGGTAGCGGCACCATGGTGCGTGTGCATATCCCACTAAACAAGGCGCCACCCAACGGAGTAACCCAGACATGACATTGCAACGAGTATTGGTGGTCGATGATGAGGTGGCGACACGGGAGATACTGACCGAAGTCATCGGCACCGCAGGCTATACCGTGGACAGCGCCGGCACTCTCAGCGCAGCGAGGGCTAAAATTGCAGGCGGCGAAATCGACATCGTGCTCTGCGACATCCGGCTGCCCGACGGCAACGGCATGGATCTTGTGCGCGAGAGCCGCACCAACTGCATGGATATTCATTTCATGATGGTGACGGCTTTTGCATCGATTGAAACCGCGGTAGAAGCACTACGCATGGGGGCGTTTGATTACATCATCAAACCGGTACGGCACCCGGAAATCCTTCACCGCCTGGGGCAAATCGCGGACCTGCGTAACTTGAAAGCGGAAAACCGCAATCTGCGCCAGGCCGTCAGCGAGAGCAAACCGCGCTACACCTATACCTCGCCCGAATTGCGCGAAGTGGAACGACTCATCGCCCGCGTTGCCGCCACCGACAGCACCGTGACCATCGTCGGTGAAAGCGGCGCCGGCAAAGGTGTTTTTGCGCGCACTATCCATGAACTCAGCGCACACCGAAGCGGCCCGTTCGTCGCGGTGAACTGTGCAGCGATCCCGGGCGAGGTGATCGAGAGGGATTTTTTCGGTTACACCAAGGACGCCTTCCCTGGTGCCGAGAGCGCACGCAGCGGCTTTTTTCTCGAGGCGAACAAGGGCACGTTATTCATCGATGAAATCGGCGAACTCCCGCCGCACATGCAAACCAGGTTGCTGGAGGTTCTCGAGGAAAGGGAAGTAAAGCCGCTGGGAGGCGGCTCTATGCGTCGCACCGACGCGCGCATGGTGGTGGCCACCACACGCGACCTCGCCCACCTCGTTCGTTCGGGCCGGTTTCGCGAAGACCTGCATTTTCGGCTCAGCGAATTCCGTATCCAGATCCCACCGTTACGCAGTGCGGCCGACGATATCCGCGGTTTGATTGTATTCAACCTGCACCATAATGCGACGATACGCGGCGCCACACAAAGCTTCGAACTCGACGCTGACGCGGAGCGCATCCTGCTTGCCTACAACTGGCCGGGCAACGTGCGTGAACTCGAAAACGTCATCAAGCGCGCCTGTGTGCTGGCGGAGGGCAATACGATATCGATCGATGAAATCTCAGCCGATATCGTCAACGCCACCCTGCCCACGCTCGATTCAAACAATGCCATGACGCGCAGCCATTCGCTGCGCGATCGTGTGAGGCAATTTGAAGCCGAACAGATCCAGCGCGCAATCGATGATGCCGACGGAGACCGCAAACTTGCGGCTCAACGCCTCGGCATCAGCCTGTCGAGCCTGTATGGCAAATTAAGCATCGCGCAGAAACCCTAGTTCCGGCGTGCCTGCACAGGCTTACCGCACGCCGTTGCCGGCGTGAAAAGGGTATTTCACGCGCCGCCCACCGCACAGAGATCGCGCCAATAAAAAAGGCCTCGCGGCATTCACCACAAAGCCCTGCAGAATGGCCGCCCTGCAGTAGCAGCAGCCTTCTACCCGTCCACCCAGCAGCGCCGGGGTTGATTAGAACGAATGAATAAACGTAATACCGGCAAATTGCGTGGTCTGCTTCGGGTCGACATTGACACGGGTACCATCCGAGTAAGTCCAGTTCGCCCAGGTGTAATCATCCATTTTCCGCACGTCGTAGATGTAATCGAGGCGCACGCGGGTTTGCTTGGTATAGGTGTAAGTGCCAAAGAGTTTGAGCCGGTTGAGCGTGTATTTGGTGTCTGGCAACAGACCAGCACCCGACGGTACTGAGTTGCCGGCGCCGTTAAGCAATGGATTAAACAGGATGTTGTAACTCGTGGTGTCTTCAGACAACAGGTAATCCGCACCCAGTTCCCAGCGTGTCACCCTGCCCTTGACCCCCACCCCCAACACACTGCCCTTGAGGCTGAGATCCGCCGTCCACGGCACGCAGGTGGTCGTCACGGTTACGCCTACGCAAGGCTGGTCAGCGGCGTTAATACGCGGTGTGTAGACCGCATTTTGGTGCGTTTTGTTTTCGTTATACGAATAGTAGCCCTGTGCCTTCCAGTCATCATTGATCCGATAAGCCAGGTCAAAACCATACAACTGGGTCTTGCCCTCGGTCATGCCCATCTGCGCATTGCCCGATGGCGGCGTGAAGTTATAGCTGTCCTTGCCCTGTTCGTAGAAGAACTGCATTGAGAGCTGTTCGGCCGGCGCCCAATCGACCATAGCCCTGGCCTTGTCACGCGTGCGGTCTGCGAATTGCAGCGGGGCGGCCACCCCGGTGGTGGTCGAGAAGGTGGTCGCGCCCGGTTCCGGCGTGCCGTTCAACAGATGCCAGGTACCACCGGTGCGATCACCATGTGAAATCTTCACCGAGCCGTTGACGGTTTCACTCATCGATTTGCGGAGTTCCAAGCGCACCGTTTTCTCTGCAACCGATTCACGATAAGCGCTGGGGGTCTTCTTTTCGTCATAGTCGAAACCACCGACCACGCGATACCCGTCCGGCAGACGGTAGCTCAAATCGAATTTCCCGCGATTGATCTGGTGCGACTCGCGAGAATTGGTGACACCGTTCGGGTATTCGATGGCGTTTGCCGTGGAGTCAAGATATAAGCGTTGCGGGGTCTTGTCGGCACGATCCTCAAAGCGCCACGACGCCGCAAAATCAAGATCCTTGGTCAGCTTGGAGGTCAGCATGCCGAAATACGAGGTAGTGTCGACCAGGCCACCCAAATTGTTATTCGTAATACCCGGAGCATACGGAACCCCTGGCGGATTCTGACGCGTGTAGGTGGCCGATGCGGCAGTCGTATCGCCATAGTTTTGAATAAAGCTGTCTTCCTGCGTCAGGCGCTCCTTCGCCCATTTGAAGCTCACGCGCGTTTTATCGGTAAAGTTATAGGCACCCGAAAAAAACAGTTGCTGGGCGCGGTTATCCGGCGGCAGGGCAATCCAGGGAATACCCTGCGCCCCCAAAGGCAGAGCCGTCACGCAGGTACCCGGAGAGGCGCAAGGTAGCGTTGGTATCGAGTTATTGCCCGGCGTGATGTTTAGCGCGGAGTTGGCGTTATTGAAAAAGCTGCCGTAGTAGCCGCCAGTAAACTGCATCTTCTGGGTGAAATAATCGAGTGTCGCCTCAAACTGGTTGTGTTTGAAATTTTCCGGTTGCGGCGTGAAATACATCGTGCTGTAGTTTCTGCCAGCAACCTGCCCATTCAGGGTCGAGCCGATCATGCTCGACATGATCGCGCCCTTCTTGTCTTCCATCTTCGCCGAGAAATTAAACTTGAAGGCCTCCGACAGCAGCTTGCTGCCGGTGATCGAGGTCTCGGTTCGTTCAAGCTTGAGACTGGTTTCCGCGCCCAGCCCCGAAGATGACCGCCAGTCCTGGTTTAGCGTAAGGGCGTCCGTTCCAACACCGCCGACCTTGGTATTGATCGTATACGGGGCATACTTGGTGATCTCGTTATAACCAATGCCGATCCGCCAGTCGCCCTGCTTTTCATACGAAGCACCGAATTGCTGTATCCCGGAGAGACCGAGATCGCGGCCGTTGACCCGGGCCCACACCCCATCCTCACTGCGCCTGACCAAATCAAGCTCGACACTACCCAACAATCCAGAACGGTCCATCCCTGAATAAAGCCGGTAGAGCGGATTCACTTTGTTTAGATCCATTACCTTCAGCGACACCTCGCTGCGGTCCGGACTGGTCAGCGCCTCCGCTTCGTCGGCAATCGCGTTTCCCGCGGGAAACGCGAGGGCGACGGCTACTGCGATAAGGGAACGGCTGAAAAACACTTTGTCATGGCTCATGTTCATCTCCCGATTCCTAGCGCCAGAAGCGCAAGGCTCTTGTTGAGTTCATAGGGTTGTTGCTGCCGTGAATGTTGGTGTGGCAATTCATGCAGGAGAGTCCCTGGGTCTTGCCCACCACCCCGCTCGAATTAATGTTGTCGCTCGGCGTAGTTCCACTCAACACCGCACCGGATTTGTTGGTGCGCATATCCACACTGGAAGCCACACCCGGCACATTGCCCGGATGACTGCTGGGGTCGTGGCAAGCGAGGCAGAGAAACGGTGCCCGCGTCTTCAGCAGATAGTCCGCGGTGGTGCCATGCGGGTTATGACAATTCGCGCAGTCGTCGGTCACCGGCTGGTGATTGTGTATGAACGGTCCGCGTTTTTCGGCGTGGCAGGTGTAGCAGGTGGCATTGGTGCTATCCTTGATCAGCTGCTTCGGTCCGGCCGAACCATGCGGGCTATGGCAATCCGAACAGGTCATCTTGCCTTCCGGGATCGGATGGTGCGACGGCTTGTTGGACAGTGCACGCTGCTCTTTGTGACAACCGAAACACACCTCGGGTTGTGTGCGCTTGTCGCGTACGCGATCCTGTGCCGCATGGACCTGGTGGCAGGATGCGCAAGCCACCCCACCGCCCTGATGTTGGCTGCCCATCCAGAACATGCGCTTGGCGTCCTTCTGGTGACAGCTCTGACAAACCCCGTTGCGGTCTTCCACCGAGACTTTGGAGTTCTTGCCAAAAGTCCGATCAGGTTTGGTCGAGGATCCTTCACTCAAATGTCCGGCGCTCTCGCCGTGACAGGTCGTGCAACCCGGGCTACGGGCGTCTGACCTGGTGCCGTGCTTGGTCTGATAAATAGCCAGGACGGGCGTGCGCCATGATTCGTTATGGCATGCCGTGCAAACCGAATCCTTTTCCAGCGCTGCTTTAGCCTGTGCATTGGGTTCCGCAGCGCTCACCGCAGACGCACCTGCAGCGCATGCGAATATGAACGCAAACAGTGGCATTAATTTATGGAAGCGTTTCATTTTTTCTCCAAGGCCTTCGCAAAGTTTTAAATTCACTTCATGCCCGCAACATATTTTATGAATGCTGCGACACGCAGATTAGTAACGTGGCCCAGAGATTTGTTTGATCATCGTCAATACCGAATTAACTAGCGTGTTTTTCCAAAATGGCGGATTGATCAATCCCATCTTTTCCAGAATCGTGGAAAATTTTTGCAATTTTTTTGTCGAAACGACCTTCCATCCTGAATTTTTAAACGCGTTGTGGTTTAAAAAATTTTTATGCTTTTAGATTTTTTCCGCATGATGAAAATCAACAGAATCGGCATACACCTTTTTTCAAACGGCGATTTACTCCCCTGTGGACCGCATTCTTTTCGGGCAGTCGGCAGAACTGCATCCGGCCATACGCCTGCCGGGACGAGTGATGCGGTTATCGGCAGAGAGACGCTGGCTAAAGCGCAAGCTGATCGGCGCATTTGGATCAGGCGGCCAGTTAGCCGCCCTGGAGAAAATTTCTATACGCCGCCGGTAGTCGTTAAAATGCAATGACGCAAGCTGTCACGCCATGCGTTTGCACGTCGACCACAACAACGCCAAGAGTCCGTGCTGCATGATGCGCAAACGTCAGCATTCGGCCATCTACAGAAACAGCAGGCATCCTTCTTATGCGCGTGCGCCAAGTAAATCGCTCCCACCCCATCGCTGCCTCAGCGCCTTATCCGGCTGTCGGTTGAGATGAGCACGCGCCCCACCGTCGACGAGACCGAAGAGTCGCGACAATTTCCTTATTGGCAGCACAACCTCAAGGTCCTGCCGTTTGCGACCTTTTTGTGTAGCCTGGGTTTCGCCCTGTCCTGGCCCTTCCTGCCGCTGATGCTGCGGGACTTGGGAGTGCGCGAAAACCTCGAGACCTGGGTGGGTTACATCATGCTCGGCTTCAACGTCATCGGCTTTGCCATCAGTCCGATCTGGGGCGACATCGCCGATCACTACGGCCGCAAGATCATGGTGCTGCGCGCCATGCTCGGCATGGGCGGCGTGATGATACTGGTGCCGTTTGCGCAAAGCCCGCTATGGTTCGCCTTGCTGGTAGTAACGGTCGGCTTCTTCTACGGCTATATGAACGCCAGCATGGCGCTACTGGTGGCCAATACGCCGCCGCGGCGTATCGGCAGCGCACTGGCCTATGCACAGACCGGCGGACTGGTCGGCCAGACCATCGGCCCCGCTATCGGCGCCTTGCTGGCTGCGGTGATCGATCGCCAGCATTGGTTGTTCTGGATGAGCGGTGGCATGATGATCTCCGGCGGCGTATTGGTGACGCTGTTCGTGCGCGAGAAAAAACAAACCGTGAGCGGACCCTGGCGCCCCGACTGGATAGGCAGCCTGCGTGAAATCCTTGCCGTGCCGCACATGGCGCCCCTGTATTTTCTGAGCTTCCTGTTTGCCGCATTGTGGTACGGCAATGTGACCATCGTCAGCATCTATATGCTGCAACTACTCGATGCGCAGCCTGCCGGCGCCGGCAGCGAGACATTCTGGGTGGGTGCCGCGGCAATTGGTCTCGCCATCACCAGCATTATCGCGGTGCCGTTATGGGGCCACGTGATGGATCGCTATGGGCCCTCGCGCGTGTTGCTGTTTGCCACTGCAGCGGCCGCACTCACCCACGCTCCGCTGCCATTTCTGCAAACGCCATTGCAACTAGTGCTGGTGCGGCTTGCCTTCGGCCTCACCTCAGCGGCGATGCTGCCGGCGATCATACAACTGCTCAGAGCCCACACCCCGACCGGCATGGATGCGCGGGCGATCTCTTATTCCTCCTCGTTTCAGTGCATCGGCATGGGGCTGGTGCCGTTTGGGGCCGGATTAATCGGTCCGCTCTTGGGACTGCGCGTTTATTTTGCGCTCTGCACGGCGCTCACGCTGGGCGGATTCATGCTGTGGCTGCGTGCGGCCAAGCAAATCGGCACCCTACGCTAACAGCGTATCCAGCCGACGGGCCGCACGGCGATCGGCCTGCGTAATGGACTTGCCACCGGACTTGCCACCGGACTTGCCACCGCCAGCCTGTGAGCGATAAGAAAGACGCCTTCAGGGGGTTTATCAGCACTGCACCACCGCTACCATAGACATCTCCGTTACCATACAGCCCCCGCGACCGCCACAATCAGCACGCGTGCCGTTCGCGGTCACGGCGACCATGCCGCCACCTCATTCGTTCCACACAGGGCCTGTATGCCGCACAAGATCAGCAAAACCCCAATCAACCCCGTTGCAGAGCCGAATGTCGACGCCATGCCGGTGGCGAGCAGCCCCCGCAGCGCAACCATCAAGAGCGGCCTGCATCCACGCAACAAACACCGTGAGCGCTATCGTTTCGACGAGCTGATCGCCACCAGCCCGGCGTTGAAAAAGTTCGTGCGTTTGAATGCCTACCAGGACGCCTCCATCGATTTTGCCGATCCGCGTGCTGTCAAAGCGCTTAATCAGGCCTTGCTGCAACATTTTTATGCGATCTCGGGCTGGGACATTCCACCGGAGTATCTGTGCCCGCCGATTCCAGGTCGCGCCGATCACATTCATTACCTGTCTGATCTACCGGGCATACGTCATATCGCGGGCAAGCCGACGCGCAAACCGGTGCGGGTGCTCGACATTGGCGTCGGCGCCAATGCGATTTATCCACTGATTGGCTTTCGAGAATATGGCTGGCATTTTGTCGGCAGCGACATCGATGAAACCGCCCTCGCTAACGCGCAGCGGATCCTCAACGCCAACAGGGGGCTTACCTCATGCATAGAACTGCGTTTGCAAAACTCGGCTAGCGCCGTTTTCAACGGAGTCGTGAGGGCCCATGAAAGCTTTGATCTGACCATGTGCAATCCGCCCTTCCATCAATCCTTTCGCGAAGCGCAAGCGGCGACGCAGCGTAAATTGAAGGGCTTGAGCAAGAATACCGGCAAAGAGCTCCGCTATGATGAATGGCAAACCGCAACCCATAATTTTGGCGGACACGCCCATGAACTCTATTGTGATGGCGGCGAAGTTGCGTTTATTGAACGCATGGTTGCGGAAAGCCGGCGTTTTGCCACCCAATGTTTATGGTTTACGACGCTGGTCTCGCAGGCCGCCCATTTACCCGACGTTTACCGCGCGC
>CAIWNB010000473.1 GCA_903913965.1 uncultured beta proteobacterium | reverse complement strand
GAGCGCAGCATCCTTCTCCACATATTTGCGATATTCGTTGAGCGTGGTGGCGCCGACACAATGCAATTCGCCGCGCGCCAGCGCCGGCTTCAGCATATTGCCGGCATCAATCGCACCTTCCGCCTTACCCGCACCGACCATGGTGTGCAATTCATCAATAAAGACTATGGTGCGGCCGGCATCCTGGGCGATTTCCTTGAGTACTGATTTCAAACGCTCTTCGAACTCACCACGATATTTCGCCCCCGCCAGCATGGAAGCCATATCGAGTGATAGCACGCGCTTGTTCTTCAGAGTCTCCGGCACCTCGCCGTTGACGATGCGCTGCGCGAGCCCCTCGACAATCGCCGTCTTGCCGACGCCGGGTTCGCCGATCAGCACCGGGTTGTTCTTGGTGCGACGCTGCAGGATCTGTATGACCCGGCGGATTTCGTCGTCGCGGCCGATCACCGGGTCAAGCTTGCCGACGCGCGCCTGCTCGGTGACATCCACTGTGTATTTCTTCAGCGCTTCACGCGCGCCCTCGGCATCCGGATTACTGACATTCTCGCCGCCGCGCACCGCGTTGACCGCCTGTTCGAGGGCGGCTCGCGTGCCACCATGCTGTTTGAACAAACGCCCGGTTTCACCCTTGTCGCCGGTCAGGGCCAACAGGAACATCTCGGAGGCGATGAACTGGTCATCGTGCTTCTGCGCCTCCTTGTCGGTGAGATTCAGCAAGCCCGTCAATTCGCGCGAAACATTGACCTCGCCGCCTTGGCCCTCGACCTTGGGCAAACGCTTGACGGCCGACGCCAGCGCGGTTTTCAGCGCAGGCACATTAACGCCAGCTCGCGACAACAAGGAAACGGTGCCGCCGTCGTCCTGTTGCAACAAGGCCTGCAGCAAATGCTGCGGCTCGATGTAGGGGTTATCCTGCCCGACCGCAAGGCTCTGCGCGTCAGAGAACGCCTGTTGAAACTTGGTGGTGAACTTGTCAAATCGCATGATACGACCGGCTCCCTCTCAATGTCATACTCTGCAAATGGGGTGATTCGGCGTTATTTCAATGACCACACCTGGAATAACGGTTCCGGATAGCCTTCGACCACAGGCACTGCATCGACCATACAGGGATGCAAAAAAGCAGGCGGCCGATTAAAGGAAAATTGCCTCGGACCGTTGTTTTTCTGCGTGGCATCCTTCGCGTCCCCAGAGGCCAGGAAGTCGATCACAACAAATCCTATGATCGCAGTCAGACCCGGGGAAATAACGCCTGTTACGCCAGTCATGGTTTCTCCCATCGGGTAAACTTCACGCCCACTGCCACAACCAATATAGATGAAAATGCATGGCTTGACACTGGCAATTGAACGCAACGTCAGCGCGGCGCTGGAAGAAGATGTCAGCACCGGCGACTTGACCGCGGGTTTGATCCCGGCGGCAGAAATCGCCACCGCGCGCATCATCACACGCGCCGACATCACGGTCTGCGGCACCGCCTGGGCGGACGCCTGCTTCCGGCGTCTCGACGCCTCAATGAAAATCGAATGGTCATGCGCCGACGGCACGCCGCTAGAGGCCGG
>CAIWNB010000472.1 GCA_903913965.1 uncultured beta proteobacterium | reverse complement strand
TTGAAAATTGCGTTGATGCGTGCCGCGAGCTTCAGCCAGACGGCGGGGTTCATGTTGGTGCTGCCGATGTTGGCGATCTGCTCGACGCGCACGCGGGCGTAGCTCTTGATTTCCGGCACCGCATCGACGAGTTCCGAGCCGAGTATTGACCCCGACTTGTATTCGGTGAGGCTGGTCGTCGAGCCGCCACGGCCGGCGATGGTGCCGCCCGTGGAAAGCACCACGACGAGCGGCAATACGGCGGACGCCGTCGATTGCGCGAGCGCCGGCTTATGGGCCGCGACTAGCCATGCAGCGGCAACGCATAACACGAGAGAGATGCGCAGCGCGCGGATACTAAATTGGATCGGACAAACGATGGAATTCATTGATATCGCCTCATGTGACTTACATTATTCCCGCCTGGGCCAGGTGGACCATATTGGTGTCCGGCGGTTCGCCGGATTTACGTTTATTGCGCCCTGATCTTCGCTTCCTTCGCGAACAGGAAATTCAAAAAAATCTCCCCGTCGAACGACTATATCGTCGCCCCGACAGACGGTCAATCGCGTAGCGATTGGTGAAAAATCTCCTCGCGCGATGGCCATTCGTTTCAAAATTTAGATGTAACAGCGGGCATCAGGATTTGGCTGATTGCTTACTCTGAAGCCCGCCGCCTAAATGAACTTCAGACCGAAGTCTACTTTTCTAAAACGCGATTCGTCACTCACGCCCCGAAGGAGACATCCAAACGCCTCCGCAGCGGTCGTCTATTCGAAATGATTGCTCTTTTTACAGGTAGGGCGCTCGTTTGATCAAAAGATCGATCGGCGCTGATTTCCGGGAAAACAACAAGTTTTTTATTGCTGCGATTTCAAGGATCGGCCAGGCCAAGTGAAATATTGCCCGATGATGCGATCGACATCCTGGGTAATAAAATTGGCCAAAATTGGAGCGCTAGAGCGAGCCGAAGAGGCCAGCGAGGTATTGGGGTCCTGGTCAAGCGTAACAGAGTGTCTGAATACCCTTGCCAAACTGGCGGAAGGTGTGAGATTCGAACTCACGAGGGTCTTGCGACCCTGCCAGTTTTCAAGACTGGTGCATTCAACCGCTCTGCCAACCTTCCGATATTGCAATGGCTGCAATAGGGTCGAATAATAACACGCGTTATCAAAAGCTTGAGCGTCACCCGGGCACCAAAATGATTTTTAATCTTGATTGAAACTTTCGCCCCGTTTGGGTAGTCTCACTGCTGTGCCGTACCTTCGGCGCTTTGAGGAGAACAAAACCATGCAACCGGTCGAAAACAACTACAGCGCACCGATTTCCATTAATCAGGGCGTCGGCGCTGAGCAACGCGTATTGCGCAACACCTATCTTTTGCTCGCCATTTCGATGATCCCAACGGGCATCGGCGCCATGATCGGCGTCAATCTCAATTTCAGCTTCATGCGCGCCAGCCCGATCATGTCCGCCATTGTCATGCTGGCGGTGGTCTATGGGATGTTCTTCGCCATCGAGAAAAACCGTAACAGCGGCCTGGGCGTCGCCCTGCTGCTCGCGCTGACGTTGTTCCTCGGCGTCATGCTCGGGCCCATCCTGCAGATGACGCTGGGCTTGCGTAACGGTGGTGAACTCGTCGCACTCGCGGCCGGCGGCACCGCAACGGTGTTCTTTGCCATGTCCGCGATCGCCACGGTCACACGCAAAGACTTCAGTTTCATGAACAACTTCCTGATGATCGGCGGGATAGTGATCATGCTGGCGGTGGTAGCGAACATATTCTTCGCCAGCCCCGTCCTGCATCTGACGATCTGCGCGGCGTTTGTGTTGTTCAGCTCGCTGATGATCCTCTGGCAGGTCAGCCAGATCATCCATGGCGGTGAAGACAATTATGTGTCGGCAACCCTGACGCTCTATATGAGCGTCTACAACCTGTTCACCAGCCTGCTGCAGCTGTTGACCGGCCTGGGTTCGAACGACTAGGCGGTTCATCGCTCATAAAAAAAGGCGCCCGCGGGCGCCTTTTTTTATGTTCCAGCGTTTATGCCCGGTTGAACACCGCGATGGATTCCACGTGCGAGGTGTGCGGAAACATGTTCACCACGCCTGCCGCGGCCAGCGTATAGCCTTTGACATGCACCAGCACACCGGCATCGCGCGCTAGCGTCGCCGGGTTGCACGAGACATACACAATGCGTTGCGGTGCATATTCGTCAGTTAACGCATTGATCAACGCCACAGCACCGTCGCGCGGCGGGTCGATCAGCATGCGGTCAAAACGGCCGAGCTTGGCGAAGCTGTCCTGATCGACCTTGAAGAGATCGGCCTGGCGAAAGCTAACGGTGCCGCTCATACCGTTATAGGCCGCATTTTTTTCGCCGCGTTCGACCAAACTGGCCGCCCCCTCGAACCCGACTACGTTGGCACCGCTGCGCGCAATGGCGAGCGTGAAGTTGCCCAGCCCGCAAAACATATCCGCAATGCGTTCGCCGGGCTGAGGATCGAGCAGGGTCACCGCACGCCGCACCATCACGCGGTTCACCGCGGTATTCACCTGCGTGAATTCAGTAGCGGAAAAACCCAGCTTCAGATCGAATTCCGGCAGCGTGTAATACAACACGCCGTCATGCGGCGGGTAAAAAGAGGTTACCGTGTCGGGGCCGCGCGGCTGCAGGAAAAAATGCACGTGATGACGGTCGGCGAAGCCTCTGATCGCCACTTCGTCGGCCGCTTCCAGCGGCTCGAGTATGCGCAACACCATTGCGTCTACACCCTCGCCCACCGCCAGCTCAATCTGCGGCATCCGCTCTGGTTTTGCAAAACTGCCGATCAAATCACGCAGCGGCACCAGCAAGTCGGAGATCCGCCGCGGCAGCACCTCGCAACTGTTCATATCAGTCACATAGCTGCTGCGTTTCTCGCGAAACCCGATCAGGGCACCGCCTTTTTTCAACACATAACGCACCGACATCCGGGCGCGATGGCGGTAACCCCAGGCGTTGCCATAAATCGCCGGCAATATGATGCCCGGCTCGACCTTGCCGATGCGGGCGAGATTGTCTTCGAGCACGCGCTGCTTCGCTGCAACCTGCGCACGTTCGTCTAGGTGCTGCATGCTGCAACCACCGCACACACCAAAGTGCGGGCAGCGCGGCACCACGCGTGAAGACGATGGCTTGATGATGCTCTCAAGGCGCGCGAGATCGTAACTGGGCTTTCTTTGATACGGCACATAGGTGACGGTTTCGCCGGTGAGGGCGCCGTCGATGAACACCACCTTGCCCTCGGCGTGGGCGATGCCACGCCCTTCGTGATCAAGGGACTCGACCTCTGCTTGTACGGGGGTCTGCGTATTCAAGCCGGCCACCGTTGCAGAAATTCGCGCCAATGCTCGAGCGCCGATTTATCGAGGGTTGAACGCAGCAAGGCCAGTTCCTGTTTGTATTGATCGGCCGTCAGCATGCCGCGCATCAGCTGAAAACGCAGATAAACCAGATAGGTGTTGGCAACATCCGCCTCGCAGTAATTACGGATCTGTTCGATGCCACCGTCCTGCCAGGCCTGCCAGACAAAGGCACCGCCAATACCGATCTTGCCGGGGAAACCCATCAATTGCGCGATGTCATCGAGCGGCGCTGCGGCGCGTGGCTGAAACATCGCCATCAGGTCCATCAAATCCAGATGGCGCGCGTGATAACGGCTGATGTAGTTGTTCCATTTGAATTCACGGTCATCTTCGCCCTGATCCCAGAAGCGCGGTGCGCGCACGCCGTGAATAAGGCCGCGGTAATTGAGCACCGGCAGATCAAAGCCGCCGCCGTTCCACGAAACGATCTGCGGCGTATATTTTTCGATGCCGTCGAAAAAGCGCTGAATCAACGCGCCCTCGCCGTCATCCGCCTCACCAAGAGACCACACGCGCACGCTGTCACGCTCGCGCAAGACGCAGGCGATGGCCACCACACGATGCAGATGCAGTTGCAAAAAATCGTTGCCGACGCTCTGGCGCCGCCGCTGAAACGCCGCCGAAGCGACATCCGTGTCGCTAATCTCGGCGCCCAGTTCATAGAGCGTACGCAGGCCCGCAATATCGGGCACCGTTTCAATATCAAATACCAGTACAGGGTTCATGTATTCACCCGGCCGTTGCGGCCAATTGGTTGCCACAGAATGGAATCAAGCCGGAAAAATGCCGGTCGAGAGATAACGATCACCGCGATCGCAAATGATGCAAACGATAACCGCGTTTTTGACTTCCTCAGAGAGACGCAGCGCCGCCCAGGCCGAACCGCCGGAAGACACGCCGGCAAAGATACCCTCCTCGCGCGCCAGGCGGCGGGTTGTATCCTCGGCGTCGGCCTGACTCACATCGACCACGCGATCAATGCGATCCCAGTTGCAAATCTTCGGCAGATAGGCCGCCGGCCATTTGCGGATGCCCGGGATCTGCGAGCCCTCGGTCGGCTGGCAGCCAACAATCTGCACCAACGGGTTTTGTTCCTTGAGATAGCGTGACACCCCCATGATGGTGCCAGTGGTGCCCATGCACGAGACAAAGTGCGTAACCTTGCCCCCAGTGTCGCGCCAGATCTCAGGGCCGGTGCCTTCGTAGTGCGCGAGCGGATTATCCGGATTGCCAAATTGGTCGAGGATGATGCCCTTGCCTTCATCGCGCATTTTTTCAGCGACGTCGCGGCAACCTTCCATCCCAACGCTCTTCGGCGTGAGAACGATCTGCGCACCGAAGGCTGCCATCGACTGCCTGCGTTCAATCGACAGGTGTTCGGGCATCACCAGCACCATGCGATAACCCATCATCGCCGCCGCCATCGCCAGGGCAATGCCGGTGTTGCCGCTGGTCGGCTCGATCAGCGTGTCGCCGGGTTTGATCTGGCCGCGTTCCTGCGCCCGCTTGATCATCGACAGAGCGGGTCTGTCTTTGACCGATCCGGCCGGGTTGTTGCCTTCAAGTTTCGTCAGGATCACGTTGCCGTTTGCAACAGCCGTTTCGCCTGGCAGCTTTTTCAGGCGCACCAACGGCGTATTGCCGACAAAATCTTCCAGCGTCTTGTACATGGCTCAGCCTTCCGCCCGTTTGCACAATCCGCCGACATAACTCGTCACACCCTGCTCCACCGTCAGCATCGGCGCCTTATAACCTGCGGCGCGCAACGCGCCGATGTCGGCCTGCGTAAAACTCTGATACTTGCCCTTGAGATCGACCGGGAACGGGATGTATTCGATGATGCCGGCCGTCTGCATGTCCGCCAACGACAAAACCGTCTCACCGGCATGTTGGCGACAAGCGTTCACAGTCGCCACCGCCACATCATTAAAGCTCTGTGCCGCGCCGCTGCCGACATTAAAGATGCCGGAATGCGAGGGGTTATCGAGGAAATAAAGATTGACCTTGACGGCATCTTCGACCGACACGAAATCGCGCCGCTGTTCGCCATTGGCATAGCCGGCGGTACCCTCAAACAGGCGCACCTTGCCGTTGGCACGATATTGATTGAAAAAATGATACGCCACCGAGGCCATGCGACCCTTGTGCTGTTCACGTTCGCCATAGACGTTGAAGTAACGCAAACCAACCACCTGTGCGGTGCATTCACTCCAGTTGCGGCGCAGATACTGATCGAACAGAAACTTTGAATAGCCGTAGACGTTCAACGGCGACTCATGCTCGGGCTGCTCGCGAAACACCGAGCCAGCGCCATACACCGCCGCCGAGGAGGCGTAGATGAACTGGATTTCCTCTTCCATGCAGTAATCGAACAAGTTGCGCGTGTAGCGATAGTTGTTCTGCATCATGAAGCGGCCATCGCTCTCGGTGGTGTCAGAGCAAGCGCCCTGATGCAACACCGCGCCGATCACACCGTCGAAGGCGCCGTTTTCCAGCTCCTCCATGAAGTCTTCCCGATCGAAATAATCAGCAATCTCACAATCGACCAGATTGTTAAATTTGTCGCCCTGCTTCAAATCATCCACGGCAATGATTTCATAGCCACCGCGATCGGACAGCGCTTTGACGATATTGGCGCCGACGAATCCGGCTGCACCGGTCACAACGATATACATGGAATGGGCACTCGACAGTCAGGTCAGAGGGTTGAAAACAATACGGCCGGGAAAGGCTGATTTTAGCGCGACTTGCGCGGCACTTTGCCGTTCTTCACAGCGGCTTTCGCTGCGGTTGCAACCGGCGCATCGAAGAGTTCATGCGGATGCACGACCGCCGTGCCGAATTTAGCGACGACAATACCGGCCGCACGATTGGCGAGGCCGACCGCAGCGTCGAGCGTGGCCCCCCCCGCCATGGCGACCGCGAGCGTGGCGATCACCGTGTCACCGGCACCGCTGACATCAAACACCTCACGCGCCTGCGCCGCCGCATGCAGGCGCGCCTTATGCGTGTAGAGGGTCATGCCTTCTTCGCTACGCGTCACCAGCATCGCATCAACCTTGAGCTTGCTGCGCAGACGCTGTGCGCTGGCGGTTAATTCGTTTTCGTTTTTCCAGGCCCCGGCCACGACGCGGAATTCGGCGCGATTAGGCGTAATCAGTGTCGCCCCGGAATAACGTGCGAAGTCGTCACCCTTTGGATCAACCAGCACCGGTTTCCGATAGCGGCGTGCCAGCGCAATCATGCGGCTGATGTGCACCAGTCCGCCTTTGCCGTAATCGGACAGCACCACCACGTCGCAGGCCGCCACCAGGCGCGCGTAATCAGTGAGTTTGGTGCGCAGAATTTCATGACTCGGACTCGTTTCGAAATCAATGCGCAGCAACTGTTGCTGACGGCCGATCACCCGCAGCTTGACCGTGGTGTCTATCGTGCGGTCATTATGCAATCGTGCGGTGATGCCGTCGGCGCGCAGCAGTTCACGCAGGCGCTGTCCGGGCTCATCCTTGCCCACCACGCTCAATAGCGTGACCCGTGCGCCCAGCGCCGCGGCATTGCGCGCCACGTTGGCGGCGCCACCGGGCCTGTCTTCGCTGCGATCGACTTTCACCACCGGCACCGGCGCCTCGGGTGAAATACGGCTGACATCGCCGAACCAGTAGCGGTCGAGCATCACATCGCCAACGACCAGGATGCGCGCACGTTTGAAGTCGCGTGCAGTCATCGCGGTGCTCACAACGGGTTCTGCGGTTTTCATATCAGCGTCCGATCCCCGAGTATTCGATACCGAGGCTGCGCACAAATGCCGGCTCATAGAGATTGCGGCCGTCGATGATGACCGCCGACTTCAGACGCGCCTTGATGTTGGCGAAATCGGGGCTGCGGAACTCTTTCCATTCGGTCACGATCAGGAGCGCGTCAGCGCCATCGAGGGCGGCCTGCGGTGTGCTCACATAGTCCAGACCGGCCATGCCAGCGAAGACTTTTTTTGCCTGCTCGGTGGCCACCGGGTCATAAGCGACAATCGTCGCCCCGCGTTGTATCAAGCCCGGAATCACCACCTGACTGGTCGCCTCACGCATGTCATCGGTGTTGGGTTTGAAAGCGAGCCCCCAGACGGCAAACCGTTTGCCTTTGAGGTTTTCGCCAAAGCGGTCGACGACTTTTTCCAGCAGGCGCGACTTTTGGGCCTGATTGACGCGTTCGACGGCGTCGATGATTTTGAGATGGATGCCCGAGTCGTTCGCGGTTTGCTGCAGCGCGCTGACGTCCTTGGGAAAGCAGGCCCCGCCGTAACCGCAACCGGCGTAGAGAAAGTGGTAGCCAATGCGCGCATCCGAGCCGATGCCCTGACGCACGTGTTCGATATCGGCGCCGAGTTTCTCTGCCAGATTCGCCAGCTCATTCATAAATGAAATACGCGTCGCCAGCATCGCGTTAGCAGCGTATTTGGTCAGCTCCGCCGACGGGATATCCATCATGATCATGCGTTCATGATTGCGTTGGATCGGCGCATAAATCGCACGCATGATCTGGCGCGCGCGTTCATCGGTGGCGCCGATGACGATACGGTCGGGACGCATGAAATCATCAACCGCCGCCCCTTCTTTCAGAAACTCCGGGTTGGATACGACGCTGAACTCAAAGCTCGCACCCCGCGCGGCGAGCTCTTCAGCGACCGCCGCGCGCACTTTCTCCGCGGTGCCCACCGGTACTGTCGACTTGTCGACCACCACGCGATAGCCATCCATATGGCGTCCAATGTTGCGCGCCGCTGCCAGCACATATTGCAGATCGGCCGAACCGTCTTCATCAGGCGGCGTGCCGACAGCGATAAACTGCACTTCACCGTGTTTGGCGCTCTCGGCGAAATCCGTCGTGAAATGCAGGCGACCAGCGGCCACATTGCGCGTCACCAACGCTTCCAGACCGGGTTCGTAGATCGGGATTTCGCCGCGCTTGAGCATATCAATCTTGCCCTGATCGACATCCAGACACATCACATCATTGCCGAGTTCCGCGAGGCAGGTACCAGACACAAGACCGACGTAGCCGGTGCCGATAATAGAAATTTTCATACGGTCTTTCCGCTGTTGATTTCAGAATTGATGGCGGCGAGCGTGGCAACCGGATCGCTTGCCTGCGTGACCGGCCGCCCGATCACGAGATAATCCGCACCCGCGGCAACCGCCGCCGCCGGCGTCATGACGCGCTGCTGATCGTCTTTGGATGCGGACGCCGGGCGGATGCCGGGCGTCACCAGGCAAAAATCCTTGCCACATTCTGCGCGTAACATTGCAGCCTCCTGCGCCGAGCAGACCACGCCGTCGAGGCCGCTCGCTTGCGTGAGCCGCGCCAGCCGGCGCACCGCCTCCGGCGCATCCCCCAATATGCCGACCTCCCCGATTTCACGCGCCCCCATGCTGGTGAGCAAGGTCACGGCAATCAGACGCGGACGGTCGGGCGCATCACCGAGCGCCTTGCGCGCCGCTTCCATCATGGCGCGCCCGCCGGAGGCATGCACGTTGAGCATCCAGACGCCGAGCTGCGCCGCCGCCTTGCAGGCGCCGGCCACCGTATTGGGAATGTCATGAAATTTCAAGTCAAGGAATATATCGAATCCTTGTTTCGATAATGTTTCAACCAGCGCCGGACCGGCGGCAGTAAAAAGCTCTTTGCCGATTTTCAAACGGCAATCGGCCGGGCTAACGCTGGCGGCAAACGCCAGCGCCGCATCGGCGGCGGGAAAATCGAGCGCAACGATGACGCGTGAATTTTTCATGCGGGCAGACCTTTTTCTTCAGTCCGGCGTGGCGAATAGGTTTCCCATTCGCCGCAGGCCGGACAATGCCAGTAAAACTGATGGGCGCGAAAACCACAGTTATCGCACTTGAACATCGCCAGCGTGCGCGTGTGCTGGTGCACCAGGGTTTTCACCAGCTCAAGATCGGCACGCCGCTGCACCGGCGCTTCGAGCAACTGCGCTTCGAGCAGTTTGTCGAGTCCGAGCAAGGACGGGCTGCGACGCATCTCATCGCGCACCAGTTGATAAGCGGGCTCCGCCCCTTCACTCTCCAGCACGCAGGAGAACACCACGTTGAGCACATCGATCGAGGGGTAGCGCGCGAGCAACCCGCGCAGCAGGTTCAAACCCTCGGCGGCCTTGTCCATCTGGCGGTAGGCTTTAAGCAAACGTTCGCCGACCAGCGAGAGATAGGCCGGATTTTGTGACTCAATGCGCTTCCACGCCTCGATTGCCGCCTCGGGGCATTGCTGCGCCGCCTCAAGGTCGCCAAGCAGGACATTGGCGCGCACACACAGGCGGTGATGCGATAGCGCCTGTGCCAGATGCGGACGCGCGCCCTCGGGGCGGGACTCCATAATTTCACGCGACGCCAGCTCGCAAAAGAAATTGGCGATCTGCTTTTGATGTGACTGGCCGGTAACGCCTTCGAGCTGCTGGGCGATATCAATCGCCTTCAACCAGTCTTTCTCCTGCTCGTAGATCTCCAGCAGATAACGCAGCGCGGCTTCCGAATGCGTAGTGCCCTTCAGTCGCGCGAACAATTCCTCGGCACGGTCAAGGAGGCCGGCCTTTAGATAATCCTGCGCCAGCTCATAGAGCGCATCGAGTTTCTGCTGCTCCGGCAGATCATCGCGCTCGACCAGGTTCTGGTGCATGCGGATTGCCCGCTCAACCTCGCCGCGTCGGCGGAACAAAGAGCCGAGGGCGAAATGCAATTCAATCGTCTGCGGCTCAACCTTCACCACCTCGATGAATGCTTCGATTGCCTTGTCCGGCTGTTCGTTGAGCAGAAAATTAAGCCCCTTGAAATAGGAGCGCGGCAAGGCCCGCGATTCGGTCAGCAGATGCTTGATGTCAATACGCGCGGCGAGCCAGCCCATCGCGAAGAACAGCGGCAACGCCAACAACCACCAGTATTCAATTTCCATATGTCGCCGCCTATTGGGTCAACTTGGGTCAACTTAAGCCGCTTCAACCGGCAGCGGAGCCCGCACCTGCTTTTGCGCATGCAATTCGCGTTTGAGCGCCGACAGCTCACGCCGCTGTCTCGCCACCACCATTACATTGGTCAGGATGCCGGCGAAAATCCCCAACCCGAAAACCAACAGCAATATGAAGACCAGCGGTGCCCGCCACTCAAAATCAAGAAAATATCTCACTGTAACCGTATCGGCGTTCTTGAAGGCGAATCCAAGCAGCAGAAAAAACACCGCCAATTTCAACAACAAGCCCAGTATCCGCATTTTTCAATACTCCCGGCATGCACCGATCGCACAGACAAAAAAAAGCGGCATGATCTTTCGACTATGCCGCCTCATACCCATTGCGCTGCGGTTATTTCTTGGAATCGATTTTGTAATCGACGCGCTCGCGCAGTTCTTTGCCAGCCTTAAAGTGAGGGACCCATTTCGCCGGCACCGATACCTTGGTGCCGGATTTTGGATTGCGCCCGGTGCGGGGCGGACGGTAATTCAGTCCGAAGCTGCCGAAGCCGCGGATTTCAATCCGCTGCCCCTGTGACAGACTCTTCCCCATGGCATCGAGCACCATCTTGACCGCAAGTTCGGCATCCTTCGCCACCAGCTGCGGGTAGCGCGCGGCCAGCTTTGCGATGAGTTCGGACTTGGTCATGTTCACCCCTGTTATTGACCCGAGTTAGCGGTGTCGAGCTTGGCTTTGAGCAATGCGCCCAGGCTCGTGGTACCCGCGTTCGCCGGTTTGTCAGCCGCCATCTTCTGCATCGCCGCGGACTCATCAGCCATGTCACGTGCCTTGATCGACAGGTTGATCGTGCGGTTTTTGCGGTCGATGTTGATGATCATCGCGGTCACCGCATCGCCCTCTTTCAGGTGCGAACGGATGTCTTCAACGCGGTCACGCGACACTTCGGAGGCACGCAGATAACCCTCGACGTCGCCCTCAAGGCCGATAATTGCACCCTTGGCGTCGATCGTTTTGACCGTGCCTTTGACGATGCTGTTCTTGTCATGCACCGACATGAAGCTCGTGAACGGATCGCCATCGAGCTGCTTGATGCCAAGCGAAATGCGCTCGCGCTCAACATCGATACCGAGAACAATCGCCTCGACCTCGTCACCCTTCTTGTACTTGCGCACGGCTTCTTCGCCGGGCAGGCTCCAAGAGAGGTCGGAGAGGTGCACCAGGCCGTCGATGTTGCCGGGCAGGCCGATGAACACGCCGAAATCGGTGATCGATTTGATCTGGCCGGAAACCTTCTCACCCTTGCGGTGATTGGCCGAGAACTCGTCCCACGGATTCGGTTTGCACTGTTTCATGCCAAGCGAAATACGGCGACGCTCTTCGTCGATCTCGAGCACCATGACTTCGACTTCGTCACCCAGCTGCACGACGCGCGAAGGATGCACGTTCTTGTTGGTCCAGTCCATTTCGGAAACGTGCACCAAACCTTCAATGCCCTGCTCGATTTCAACAAACGAACCGTAGTCGGTGAGGTTGCTGACTTTGCCGAACAGACGCGTGCCCTGCGGGTAACGGCGCGAGAGGCCCACCCACGGATCTTCGCCAAGCTGCTTCAGGCCAAGGGAAACGCGATTCTTTTCCTGATCGAACTTGAGGATCTTGGCTTCGACTTCGTCACCCACCGCCAACACTTCGGACGGATGTTTGACACGACGCCAGGCCAGATCGGTGATGTGCAACAGACCATCGATACCACCGAGGTCGACGAACGCGCCGTAGTCGGTGATGTTCTTGACGATACCCTTGACGACCGCGCCTTCGGAAAGGCTGGCCAGCAAGGCCTGACGCTCCGCACCCTGCGACGCTTCGAGTACGGCACGGCGTGAAACGACAACGTTGTTGCGCTTGCGGTCAAGTTTGATGACCTTGAATTCAAGAACCTTGCCTTCATACGGCGTGGTGTCCTTGACCGGGCGGATATCGACCAGCGAACCCGGCAGGAAGGCACGAATGCCATTGACCATAACCGTCAGACCGCCCTTGACCTTGCCCGTCACCAGACCCTGCACCTGCGTGGCTTTTTCGAGCGCTTGCTCAAGATCCAGCCAGGCGGCAAGACGTTTGGCCTTGTCGCGCGAGAGGCGCGTTTCGCCAAAACCGTCTTCAAGCGCGTCGATCGCGACTTGCACAAAATCGCCGGGTTTGACTTCAACCTCGCCGCGATCGTTCTGAAATTCTTCGAGGAGAATGTAACTTTCTGATTTCAAACCGGCATTGACGACGACATGGTTCGCGTCAATACGAATAACTTCGGCGGTGATGACCTCGCCAATACGCATTTCTTTGCGCGAGAGGCTTTCTTCAAACAGGGCGGCAAACGATTCGCCGGCAACGGCTTCAGTGGTTGTCATGGTTTACGATGGAAATTCCGAATAACCCGCCAAATCAACGGGGCTGATTGATAAACGCCATACGCCTGGCAGCGTTATGGCACCTTGGTAACTACTTTGTAACGAGCCATGACAAACTCGACGGCCGCCTCAATCGTGAGATGAGTGGTGTCGAGCAGTATCGCATCGTTGGTCTTCCGCAGAGGTGCCTCCGAGCGCTGACTGTCACGCTCATCACGCACCTGAAGATCCTGCAAAAGGATCGTAATATTAGCACTCATTCCCTTAGCTATCAACTGTTTATGACGTCGCTCGGCGCGCGTCACAACGTCCGCAGTGAGGAAAATTTTAAGGTTTGCATCCGGAAAAACCACGGTCGCCATGTCTCGCCCGTCGGCGACCAGACCCGGCGCCAGCCTGAAAGCCTTTTGGCGCGCCAGCAGCCCGGCGCGAACCGCCGGCCAGACCGCCACCTTCGACGCCCCCGCCCCGGCCTCTTCACTGCGCACAGCAGCCGTTACCAGGGCGTCATTCAAATAGATCTCATCGCCATCGAAACGCGCCTCAAGGCTGGCTGCAATCGGCGCCAGTGCCGGCTCATCATCCCATGCCACCCCGGCGCGCTTGGCTGCCACCGCAACCAGACGGTAGAGCGCGCCGCTATCCAGATAGTGATAGCCCAGCAAACCGGCGACGCGCTGCGCCACCGTGCCTTTGCCGGAAGCCGAAGGCCCGTCAATGGCGATGACGGGCGGCAACGCGTTCGTCGAGCTCATCGTTCGGCAATCCGCGCAAAAACGTCGAAATACTCAGGAAAGGTCTTGGCGACACACGCCGGATCGTTAATGCGTACCGCCACACCACCCAACGCCGCCAGCGAGAAGCACATGGCCATGCGGTGATCGTCATAGGTGTCGATAGTGGCCGGCTGCAAACGCGCCGGTGGCGTCACACGCAGGCTGTCGCCGGTGGTCTCAACCTGCGCGCCAAGCTTGCGCAGTTCAGTGGCCATGGCGGCAATGCGATCCGTTTCCTTGACCCGCCAGCTGCCGATGTTACGCAGGGTGCTGGTGCCGTCGGCGAACAACGCGGCCACCGCTATGGTCATCGCAGCGTCCGGAATATGATTGAAATCAGCATCGATCGCTTTCAGCTTGCCGGCGCGACGCGCCTCGGCGCCAGCGGTTACGCTGATCCAGTTGTCGCCCATCTCGACCGCCGCCCCCATCGCGAGTAGCGCGTCGGCAAAGCGCACATCACCTTGTATGCTGGCGCGCCCGACACCCTCGACACGCACCGGCCCGCCGGCATGCAGGCCGCTGATCGCGCCCGCCGCCAGAAAATACGAAGCGGCCGAGGCATCGCCCTCGACGAAAATCTCGCCCGGCGAACGGTAGGCGGCCGCCGGCACGACAAAGCGTGACCAGCCCTCACGTTCGACTGAAACCCCGAAGCGTTGCAACGTGTTCAACGTGATTTCGATATACGGCTTGGAAATCAAATCGCCTTCGATATTGACCACCATGCGGCGGCCCAGCAACGGCAGCGCCAGCAACAAAGCGGTTAAATACTGGCTGGAAACATTACCGCGCACGCTAACCGACTGCGCGTCACTGACGGCCGCCGGCCTGATGCGCAGCGGCGGATAACCAGCCGCCCGTGCGTAATCAATACGGGCGCCGACACCACGCAAGGCGTCGACCAGATCACCGATCGGCCGCTCATGCATGCGCGGCACGCCAGAGAGACCGTAGTCGCCGCCGCACAAAGCGAGCGCCGCCGTCAGTGGCCGAAACGCCGTGCCGGCATTGCCGAGAAAAAGATCCGCGCGCTTGACCGGGAAAGCGCCGCCGGCCCCGCGCACGCGCAGCGCATGTTCGCCCGTCGCCTCGATACTGACACCAAGTGCGCGCAACGCGTCGAGCATGCGCTGTGTGTCATCGGCCTCAAGCACGTCATGGATGTGTGTTTCACCGGCGGCGAGTGCCGAGAGCAGCAGGATGCGATTGGAAATACTCTTGGAGCCGGGCAGCCTGACGCTGCCGCGCATGGCGCTGACGGGAGCGAGATCAAGAAATTCCACGCGCATTCACCCTTGGTATCGCGCCCGATCGCCGCGCATCAATTAACGGTCATTTCAGTTTGAGCCAGCGGGCCCGCGCCTCGCGCGCGCCTGAAAAACGCGCCTCCAACCCGGCCGCATCGTTGGCGGCCAACAGGCCGCGCAGACGTTCGAATTCAGCCATATAGTCGTCCAGCGCCTGCAACAGGGCGTCGCGATTGGACAAACATACGTCACGCCACATTTCCGGCGAACTGCCGGCAATGCGCGAGGTATCGCGAAAGCCGCCACCGGTGTGCGCGAGCAGGTGCTGCGCATCCTTGTAACCGGCGATCTGGCCGACCAGCGCATAAGCCACCACATGCGGGAGATGACTCACCAGTGCAAACATGCGGTCGTGTGCCGCCGCCTGCATACGATTGATGCGCATACCGGCCATGCGCCAGGCTGCCGCCACTTTGGCCACTGCGCGTGCATCGGTTTCAGGCTCTGCGGTAATGATCAATTCGTGATCGCGGTATAGCTCGGCAAACGCCGCCTTCGCACCGCTCTTCTCGGTGCCGGCGATCGGATGCGCCGGGACAAACCGGCTGAATTGAGCGCCCAGATGGCGGCGTGCCAGCGCGATGATGTCGCGTTTGGTACTGCCCGCATCGGTAACGACGGTTTTGGCGCCGATATGCGGCGCGATCTGCGCCAGCACCGCGGCGTTCTGTGCGAGCGGAACCGCCAGCAACACCAGATCAGCATCACTGACCGCGGCCGCCACATCGGTGGCGATTTCATCGATGATGCCCAAGCGCTTTGCCGCCAGCAGATTGGCACGACTGCGGCCGACGCCAACCACGTGACGCACCGCGCGCTTTTGCTTGAGCGCCAGCGCAAACGAGCCGCCGATCAAACCAACACCAAAAATCACCAGCTTGCCGATCAACGGGGCGGCGCTGCGCTTGCGCGCCGCCTGCGCGCGCGGCGCTGCTTTAGGCGTGACGCGTTTGGCTGCAACACGCGGCTTCATGCGGAAAGCGACGCCTTCAAAGCGTCGAGAAAACGCGCGTTCTCGGATTCGAGACCGGTGCTGACACGCAGAAAAGCGGGCATGCCGTAGCCGGCGACCGGACGCACAATCACGCCGCGCTGAAGCAACTGCTGAAAAATCTTCGCCGCGTCGCCGACATTCACGCTGATGAAATTGCCAAAAGACGGAATAAACGAGAGTCCCAATTTGGAGAGCCCCTGCGTAATTTGCTGCATGCCGATCGCATTCAATTCGCAGCTGCGCCGGACAAAATCATCATCTCTGAGGCCGGCCGCAGCCGCCGCCAGTGAAATGCTGTTGACGTTAAACGGCTGTCGCACGCGGTTCATCAGATCAGCCACAAGTTCGTGCGCGAGCGCATAGCCGACGCGCAGACCCGCCAGCCCGTAGGCCTTGGAGAAGGTGCGGGTGATCACCAAATTTGGAAAACGCGCGAGCCAGGAAATACTATCGGTCTTCAGTTCTTCGGCCAGATACTCGTTGTAGGCCTCGTCGAGCACGACCACTACACGCGGCGGCACCGCCTCGAGAAAACGCTGCAACTCCGCGGCATGCAAATAGGTGCCGGTCGGATTGTTCGGATTAGCCAGAAACACCATGCGGGTGCGTTCTGTAACCGCCTTGGCCATCGCCTCGAGATCGTGACCAAAGTTCTTCGCCGGCACTTCAATGCCGGTGGCGCCAACCGACTGCGTGGCGAGCGGATAGACGGCAAAGGCGTGCTGCGAATACACCGCCTCGAAGCCGGGCGCGAGAAATGCGCGCGCCGCCATGTCCAGCACGTCGTTGGAACCGTTGCCGAGCACAATCTGCGGCATCGCAACGCCGAATTTATTGACGATCGCCTGCTTTAGTTCGAAGCCGTTACCGTCGGGATAACGCGCAATATCGGCCAGCGCCTGCTGCATCGCCTGCATCGCCAGCGGGCTCACGCCAAGCGGGTTTTCATTCGACGCCAGCTTGATGATGCTGTCAGGCTCGAGATGCAGTTCCCGCGCGAGTTCGGCAATCGGCTTGCCGGGTTGGTAGGGGGCAATCGCGCGAATGTAGCCGGGCGCGAGATCGCAGGCATCTTCGCTGCGTGGCATAGGGTTCACGACGGACATGGTTTGAGCTTAGGTCTTCAAAGGGTTACACAAAAACAACCGCTCTCAGGCGGCCGCGACGGGATAAGAGCCGAGATTCTTGATGAACGCCGCTTGCGCCGCAATCTTCTTCAGCGCCTGCGCAACGTTGGCATCCTGCTGGTGCCCCTCGATATCAACGTAGAAGACGTATTCCCAGCGCGCGGTGCGCGCCGGACGCGATTCCAGACGGGTCATGCTGACGCCATGACGTGCCAGCGGGCTCAACAAGGCATGGATAGCGCCGGGTTCGTTACGCGTCGACAACACGAGTGAAGTCTTGTCGCGCCCCGAGGGCCCGGCATCATGCCCGGCAATGACGACAAAACGCGTGGTGTTTTGCGGTTCATCTTCAATGTTTGATGCGATCAGCTTGAGCTTGTAAACGGTGGCGGCGGCACTGCTGCCGATCGCCGCGGCAGCGGCATCTCCCGCCGCCATACGCGCAGCTTCGGCGTTGCTCACCACCGGCATACGCCGCGCTGTCGGAAAGTGCTGGTTCAGCCACTCATGACACTGCGCGAGGCTCTGACTGTGCGAATAAATCTTTTTGACCGAAGCGGTTTTGCCGCTGCGGCTCATCATGCATTGGTGCACGGGCAAGAGGACTTCACCGCATACCTTCAATGGGGTAGCCAGCAACAAATCATGCGTGCGCCCGATACTGCCTTCGGTCGTGTTTTCAACCGGCACCACGCCATAACCGCTCTGCCCCGCCTCTACGCTGCGAAACACCTCGTCAATCGAAGCACAAGGCTGCAGCAGCGCCTGGCCGCCGAACTGGCGCCGCGCAGCTTCTTCACTGAAGGTGCCCTGCGGACCGAGATACGCCACGGTAATGCCGTCCTCAAGAGCGCGGCAGGCCGACATGATTTCCAAATACAAGTGGGCAACCGCACGCTGCGGCAAAGGGCCCCCGTTAGCCGCAGCCAACCGGCGCAGCACCTGGGCCTCGCGTTCCGGACGATATTTGTTGGTGCCGCGCTTGGCGCCGCCGATTTCCTGCGCCAGACGCGCCCTCTTGTTTAGCAACTCAAGGACGCGGTCATCGATTGCATCGATCTGGTCACGTATTTTTTTGAGCGTGTCTGTCACATCGTCCCCGGCCGGCTTGGTTCCAGCGCTTCATCGAGCGCCCGTCGATCATAAAACAAACCGGGCGGCTCAGGCTAACGCAGCCGCCCGCAACACCCGCGGTTTGAAAATAGATGCAGGGCCGGCGCACGGCCCCGCACCGTCTCAGGCGCGCTCTAGCGGCAGATAACGCACCGCCAGCACGCCCTTGATTGCAGCAATACGGGCCACCACCTCGTCGGATACCGCGCTGTCCACATCGACCAGCGTGTAGGCCATTTCGCCCTTCGACTTGTTGAGCATGTTATGGATGTTCAAACCGGCGTCCGCCATGGCGGTTGAAATCTGACCCAGCATGTTCGGAACGTTCGAATTGGAGATGCCAATACGGAACGGCGATTCGCGCGTCATCGACGTGTCGGGAAAATTAACGGCGTTCAGAATATTGCCGTGCTCGAGATACTCACGCAGCTGGTCGGCGACCATGATTGCGCAGTTGTCTTCGGCCTCACGGGTTGACGCGCCAAGGTGCGGCAAGGCAACCACGCCGGGCTTGCCGGTGAGTTTCTGCGCCGGGAAATCGCAGATATACCATTTCAGTTTCTTGGCGGCGACGCTCTCGTTGACGGCGTCGAGATCGACGATGCCGTCGCGCGAGAAGTTCAACAGCACCACACCGTTACGACACAGCTTGAGACGTTCGGCGGAAATTAAATTACGCGTCGCATCGACCAGCGGCACGTGCAGGGTGACGAAATCGGACGCTTTGAGAACTTCCTCGACCGAGTTGGCCTTCTTCACTTGCGACGGCAGACCCCAGGCGGCATCGACCGTGATGTGCGGGTCAAAACCCATGACGTTCATACCGAGCTTGATCGCCGCGTCAGCAACAAGGCTGCCGATCTTGCCCAACCCGATGACACCCAAGGTGTGCTTGGTCAGTTCGAGGCCGGCGAAATGCTTTTTGCCGTCCTCAACCTGCTGATGCAACGACTCGTCATCACCGGTGATGCCGTCAACGAAACGGACCGCCGGCACGATGTTGCGTGAAGCCAGTAGCATGCCGGCGATCACCAGCTCCTTCACCGCGTTGGCGTTGGCACCCGGTGCGTTAAACACCGGCACGCCGCGCGCGCTCATCTGTTTGGTCGGAATATTGTTGGTACCCGCGCCAGCGCGCGCAATCGCCTTCACATTCGCGGCGATTTCCATCGTATGCATATCCTGCGAACGCACCAGGATTGCGTCCGGGTCGGTGACCTTGGCCCCAACCTCGTAATGCGCTGCCGGCAGCCGCTCAAGGCCCACCTTGGCAATGTTATTCAGTGTCAGTACGCGTATCGCTTTAGCCATTTGATCAACCGTTCTTCGTTTGAAATTCGCGCATGAAAGAAATCAGCGCCTTGACACCCTCGACGGGCATTGCGTTATAGATGGAAGCACGCATGCCACCGACTGAACGATGCCCCTTCAGCTCGAGTAACTGGCGCTGCTTGGCCTGCTTGAGAAACTCGTCATTGAGCTTTTCGTCGCGCAAACGGAATGGCACGTTCATACGCGAACGGTCCTGCACGTCGACCGGTGAATAATAAAACTCGGTCTGATCGAGGAAATCATAGAGCAAAGCGGCTTTGGCGCGATTGATCTCTTCCATCTTCGACAACCCGCCCGCTTTTTTCAGCCACTGAAAGACCAGACCGGCGATATAAACGGAATAGGTGGCGGGCGTGTTGTACATCCAGCCGTTGTCGGCCTGGATTTTGTAATCAAGAATGGAGGGGGTCTGCGCAGAAGCCGCGCCAAGCAAATCCTCGCGCACGATCACAATGGTCAGGCCCGCGGGTCCGATGTTCTTCTGCGCACCGGCATAAATCAGGCCGTAGCGCGACACATCGACCGGACGCGATAGTATATGCGAGGACATATCGGCAACCAGCGGCACGTTGCCGGTCTCAGGCACCCAATTGAACTCCACGCCGCCAATGGTTTCATTCGACGTGTAGTGCACATAGGCCGCTTCAGGATCGAGTTTCCAGGCGCTTTGCGCTGGCGCATAGGTGAACTGACGGTCTTCGGCGCTCGCCGCCACATTGACCCCGCCATAGCGCTTGGCCTCTTTGATCGCCTTCTTCGCCCATTCGCCGGTATTGATGTAATCGGCCGACTTTTTACCGCGCAACAGGTTCAACGGGATTGCAGCAAACTGCAACGTCGCCCCGCCCTGCACAAACAGCACCTTGTAATTGGCCGGAATGCCCATCAATTCACGCAAGTCGGCCTCGGCCTGATCGGCGATTGAAATGAATTCCTTGCCGCGATGACTCATTTCCATCACCGACATGCCACTACCGTGCCAGTCGAGCATTTCTTCCGCAGCCTGCTGCAACACCGGTTCGGGCAAGATCGCCGGCCCGGCGGCAAAGTTAAAAACGCGTGTCATGTTTAAGCACCAAAGTTAAAAAATAGGGGTTGAGGCAGCTCTTCGAATGGAAGAGCCGCCATCGATCATTCAGGTGTAACGTCGTCTTCCGCCTCAGGTTCCAGGGTTTTTTCGAGTCCGGCGAGTTTTTCGCCCTCCCCCAGATTAATCAAACGCACGCCCTGGGTCGCACGCCCCATGTCGCGGGTCTCTGAGATGCGTGTGCGGATCAGCACACCGCCGGTCGTAATCAGCATGATCTCGTCATCGTCGCCAACAATCTGCGCCGCCACCAGCTTGCCGTTGCGTTCGGAGGTTGCGATTGCAATCATGCCAAGAGTGCCGCGACCATGGCGTGTGTAATCGCCAATTGGCGTGCGTTTACCGTAGCCGTTTTCTGTCGCCGTCAGTACCGAGACGTTTTCATTATCCGCCGTCAGCAGCGAGATCACGTGACCGCCTTCCGGCAGACGCATGCCGCGCACGCCACCAGCGTTACGTCCCATCGCACGTACCTCGCCTTCAGCGAACCGCAGCGCCTTGCCGGCATCGGAAAAGAGCATCATGTCCTGCTTGCCATCGGTGAGTGCAACACCGATCAAATAATCACCGTCATCAAGACTGACCGCAATGATGCCGCTCGGACGCGGACGCGAAAACTCCGACAAGGCGGTTTTCTTCACCGTGCCATTGGCGGTCGCCATAAAGACAAAATGATCGTCGTCGAACTCTTTGACCGGCAGAATCGCGGTGATTTTCTCGTGCTCAAGCAACGGCACCAGATTGACAATCGGCTTGCCACGGCTGTTGCGACTGCCCTGCGGCACTGCATAGACCTTCAACCAATACACGCGTCCGCGGTTCGAAAAACACAGTACGTAGTCATGGGTGTTGGCGATAAACAGTTTCTCGACAAAATCGTCGTCCTTGGTGGTCGTTGCCTGCTTGCCGCGGCCACCGCGCTTTTGCGCCTTGTAGTCATCCACCGGCTGCGACTTCAGATAACCGCCGTGCGAGAGCGTCACCACCACGTCCTCGGGCGCGATCAAATCTTCCATCGACAGGTCCTGCGTATGCTGGACGATCTCGCTGCGGCGTTCGTCGCCGTATTTGGTTTTGACGTCGTTGAGCTCGGTGCTGATGATGTGCGTCACGCGCTCGGGGCGGGCCAGGATATCGAGCAAGTCCAGGATGGTCTCCATGACCTCCTTGTACTCGTTGACGATTTTGTCCTGCTCTAATCCAGTCAGACGCTGCAACTGCATCTCAAGAATGCGTTGCGCCTGCGCTTCGGACAGACGGTAGCCGCCCTGCGGCTGCCAGCCAAACTCTGCGCCCAACCCGATGGGGCGACTCGCCATCGGATCAACCCGCGAGAGCATGCCCTCGACCAGCGTGGAACGCCACAAGCGCGCCATCAACTGTTCTTTCGCCTCGGCCGGCGCCTTGGCGGCTTTGATCAGGGCGATGACTTCATCAACGTTCGACAGCGCTACTGCCAGACCCTCGAGAATATGGCCGCGATCACGCGCCTTCTTCAGCTCGAACACCGTACGCCGCGTCACCACCTCGCGACGATGGCGCAAAAACGCGTCGAGCATCTGGCGCAGGTTCAGAACCCGCGGCTGGCCGTCAACCAGCGCCACCATGTTCACGCCAAAGCTGTCCTGCATCTGCGTGTCTTTGTAGAGATTGTTGAGGATGACTTCCGCCACCTCGCCACGCTTGAGTTCGATGACCGCACGCATGCCAGACTTGTCCGACTCGTCACGGATTTCGGCGATGCCTTCCAGACGCTTTTCGCGCACCAGCTCGCCGATCTTAATCAGCAGATTGGCCTTGTTGACCTGATACGGCAGCTCGTCGATGATAATTGCCTGACGGTTGCCCTTCTCCATGTCTTCGATGTGGGCGCGTGCGCGCATGATGACGCGGCCGCGACCGGTACGTAGCGCCTCCCTCGGACCGGCAGCACCGTAAATGATGCCGCGGGTCGGAAAATCGGGGGCCGGAACGAGATTGATCAGATCTTCGATATCAATTTCCGGGTTTTTCAACAACGCCTGGCAGGCATCCACCACTTCGCAGAGGTTGTGCGGCGGAATGTTGGTCGCCATACCCACCGCAATCCCCGACGAGCCGTTAATCAGCAGGTTCGGGATCTTCGAGGGCATCACCAGCGGTTCGTGCTCCGAACCGTCGTAGTTCGGCCCAAAATCAACTGTTTCCTTATCGAGATCTTCCAGCAGTTCATGCGCAATGCGCGCCATACGGATTTCGGTGTAACGCATCGCCGCCGCGTTATCGCCGTCAACCGAGCCGAAGTTACCCTGACCGTCGATCAGCGGGTAACGCAGTGAGAAGTCCTGCGCCATGCGCACGATCGTGTCGTAGACCGCGGTGTCACCGTGGGGGTGATACTTACCGATTACATCGCCGACGATACGCGCCGATTTCTTGTAGGCGCGATTCCAGTCGTTGGACAACTCGTGCATCGCAAACAGAACCCGGCGGTGCACCGGTTTCAGACCATCCCGCACATCAGGGAGCGCCCGTCCGACTATGACGCTCATGGCGTAATCGAGATACGAACGCCGCATCTCCTCTTCGAGGCTTACCGGTATGGTTTCTTTGGCGAATGTGTCCATGAAATCTTTGGCGAGATTGCGGCAAAAAGCACCGGGGAATTGCTGCGTTGCAAAGCGTTCGATTTTAGCACGCCGCCGCCTGTCGAGTCATCGCTAGATGCACGCTCAACCGAGCCGCTTCAAATGAATGCGGCGACCGCATCCGTATAGAGTTACATGCAAGCTTATGTTATGATTTAAATGAACTTTTTTGCCGCCCGCCGTGAAGCATTACAAACCCCGCGGCCACTGACGCGAGACCAGAAAAAAGACCGCGATCGTCCCTCCTCTTTTTTGAGTTCGAAAACAACAACTCCGCCCCGAAATCCTCAGGGGCAATTCTGCAACAAGGATAAATCGCCATCATGAAGCTAATCAAAACCACGCTCGCTCTCGCCCTGATTGCAGCGACTGTCATTCCGTCTGCAGCCAACGCGCAGTCAAGGAACCAGGGCTATCTGACCGACCAGAACGCCAATATCGTCACCAGCCCTAACACTGGCCTCTGCTGGCGCACCGGCGCATGGACCCCCGCACTGGCCGTGGCGCAGTGCGACCCAGATCTTGTCAAGAAACCTGAAGCGAAGCTTGAAGCCGCCCCCGGTGCAAAAGCCCCCCCCGCAGCCAAAGCGGCGCCAGTCGCCCCGAAAGAGGTTCAAGCCCCGCCTAAAGCCGCGACCAAGCCAGCGCCACAGAAGATCAATTTCTCGGCGGACGCCCTGTTTGATTTTGACAAATCGGAACTCAGGCCTCAGGGCAAGGCAATGCTGGATGACCTCGCCAATACGCTGGGCGGTGCGACGTATGAAGTCATTCTTGCGATCGGGCATACAGACCGCCTTGGCTCGGCGCAATACAACCAAAAGCTCTCGCTCAAGCGGGCGGAGTCGGTAAAGCAGTATCTGGTCGCGAAAGGCATTGCGCCCAACCG
>CAIWNB010000471.1 GCA_903913965.1 uncultured beta proteobacterium | reverse complement strand
CTGCAGCAACATGACGCGCGCGATGGCACCACCGCGACGCACATAATCTTCCGATGTGCGGATACCGCGGCTGCCGCCGGTGCCCATCTCACCCCACACGCGTTTGCGCGCAAGATTCTGTCCGGGCGTGATGAATTCGGTGGTGACGTTCTTCCAGCCGCATTCGAGTTCCTCTGCGACCAACTGCGCCAAACCGGTCTCGGTGCCCTGCCCCATTTCAGAACGGGCGATACGGATCACACAGGTGTTGTTCGGCTTGATCACCACCCATGCATTGACCTCGGCACCGGCAGCCGCCTTGGCGTCCGCTGCGTTGGCGGCAAACGGCAGTTGCATACCGATCGCCAGTCCGCCACCTGCGGCAGCGGTCGAGATCAAAAATTTACGGCGTGCGCTGTTGGAGAGCGCGGATTTTTTTTGTATCGTCATGATTATTCTCCCCCGGCCTAGGCTTTGGCTTTAGCGGCGGCACCGCCTTTGGCCATATCGGCGGCGACATGCACAGCCGCACGAATTCTTTGGTAGGTCCCGCAGCGACAGATATTGGTCATCGCCTCGTCAATATCCTTGTCGCTCGGATTCGGATTTTTCTTCAGCAGCGCAGCAGCCGCCATCAGCTGACCCGACTGGCAGTAACCGCATTGCGGCACATCGACTTCAAGCCAGGCTTTTTGTACCGGGTGGGAACTATTGCGCGACAGGCCTTCGATGGTAACGATCTTGTCGGTAGCCTTCATCGTCGAGACCTGGATGGCGCAAGAACGCCGTACCTCGCCGTTAATATGCACCGAACAGGCGCCGCACTGCGCCACACCGCAACCGTATTTGGTGCCGGTCAGACCAACCTGCTCGCGTATCGCCCACAACAGTGGCGTGTCGGCTTCGACCTTGACGTCATGCGTCCTGCCGTTGATATTGAGTTTTGCCATGAACCCCTCCGATGATTTGCCTGATTGGCACGTATTGTTTATCCGGACTCTAACCGACACGGCGGGAGGCGCTGACGCCCCTGCGCGTGTTGCCGGCGAGCATCATAGCGCATCCACCGGCGACTGTGCGCCGGTGCCGATACCGGTTTTTCTAGGCGGCGAGCAGGACGGCGAGTTCCGCCGCATCGCCGAGCGCGTCGAGATGGGTGATCATGTCGAGGACGCGTTCGACGCGCGGCGCATCGAGCACCATGCCGGCGCATTCGCGAAACTTGGTGACCACCTCCAGATCGCTGAGCGGACGCTCGCCAGCGCCGCGAAATTGCTCGACGCGCGTATTCAGAGTGCGTCCGTCGCGCAGGACGACCTCCATCACCGCCGGGGCGGCGATCGCATTAACCTTGCCGCGCAGCGCCTCTCGACTCAACTCCGCGGGCACCACGGTCTTCACACGCGCCATCAGCGCGCGCACCGCCGGGTCCTGCACTTTCGCATCGGTAAACTGCGCCAACCCCATGCGCCGGTCGATGATCGCCCGCGCCACACAATAAGGAATGCTGGTACGCCCCTGCAGCCCGGTCTGCGGATTAACGTGAAACACCGTCTCTGGAATGAGGTAATGCACACCGCAGCGGATCTCCTCGATGTCGTCCGCCTTCAGGTCATGCGCAGTGGCCAGCTCAAGCGCGCAATCGATCGGCCGCTGCAATGGAAAACCACAGGGATAGAGCTTGAGATAGAGGTTGGGCCCGAGCAGCGCGAAATCGCGACCCAGTGTCGCCATCGCCGCATCGAGCTTGGCGGTGCCGATGCCATAGAGATTGCAAAAACCCATGCGACTCTCAAGGATTGCCGGGTCGGCGGTAAAACCGCGTTGCGCCAGTAAAGCCGCGGTGATGCCGTTGCGCGCGGCAACGCCGGAGTGAAAGGCCTGCATCATCGCGCCGAAATTCTGCCGCGAACCGGCGGCCAGTGAAGTCGCAATACCGAGCGCCATGCGCACGCGCTCCGCATCAAGGCCGAGCAAACGACAAGCCGCCGCAGTGGCACCCATGGTGCCGACGGTGGCCGTGGCATGCCAGCCGCGTTCGTAGTGATCGGGGCCGATCGCCGGACCGAGTGCAGCCTCCAGCTCAAAGCCGACGATATACGCTTCTAGCAGGGCTTGCCCCGACAGATGTCGTGTTTCGCCGAGCGCCAGCAGCACTGGCAGCAGCGTGGCGGTGGCGTGCCCCGGCATGATCAAACAGGTATCTTCGTATAACAGCGCGGAGGACAACATACCGTTGGCCAACGCAGCGTCGGGGGCCGAGGTTCTAAGGTTGGTGCCGACCACCGTGGCCTGCGGCGCGCCGCCGCAGTCGCGAATGAAATCGAGCAATAGCCCACTCGAGGAATATTTGGCACCGGCGATCGCACAACCGACGCAATCGAGCAGCGCGGTACGCGCACGCCTCAGCGCCTCCTGCGGCAGATCCTGCGTCTTCACCGAGGTTACAAATTGCGCTACAACATCCGTTGCACCCATCACTGTCTCCGTTTGAATGTAAAGCCGCAAACCGGAACAGCACAACGGGATGTGATTGCCGGCCTCGCGGGAGGCGAAGCATAGCGTATCGGCCGCCAGGCGGCAGACGGACGATGATCAACAGCGGTGCGATCAGTGTTGATCGCGGGCGGGTTGTGTGCCCGCGCGCATCCGGCCTGATGGATTATTTTGCCGGCGTATCCTTGTCAGCTTTCTTGCCACGGCCTTTCCACCAGACCAGAGCGATAAAACCAAATGAACCGCCAAAGAATATGAACGCAAAAACAGCGATACCAACCCAGTTCATTTCAGTCGGAATCGGCGCATCTTTGACGTCTTCGGCAAATGCCAGACAGGACCAGAAAAAAGGCAGCAGGCATGCGATCAGCTTTGTCATGATGAAACTCCCCGGCTTGGCGTCGAACACAAGTCGAATACATTGAAGAAAATTGCCTGCGCCCAACAGCCTGACCGCAGACCCGACACCGCCTATGATCGCGCGCAATCCTTACGGAGGGCTTACGCCCTCGGCAATCGGGACATCGACCGGCTAGAGCGAGGCGACGATGGTGCCGCGGCAATCGCCAAAGCCGATCGCGGCAAAACCCTCGCGCCGCGCCTGCGCGCGCAAGACCAGTTCATCACCGTCTTCAAGAAAGGCGCGCTGCTCTCCCGAGGCCAGCGTGAGTGGTTGTCTGCCATCAAAACTGAGTTCGGCAAAACTGCCATAACCGCTGGTATCGGGGGCTGAAATGGTGCCGCTACCGAACAAATCGCCGGGCTCGAGATTGCACCCACCGCAAGTGTGATGCGCGACCAATTGTGCCAGCGTCCAATACAGATGCCGCGTATTGGTCAGTGAGATGCGCTGCGCAGGCATTTTTTTTGTCCGCATTGATGGCGTCAAAATCAGCGCCTCGAGCTCGATATCAAACGCACCATGTTTTTGATCTTCGTCATCCCAGAGGTAATCGAGCGGGCGCGGATCACCTTCCGGCCGCGCTGCCTGTGCGATACGGAACGGCAGCAAGGCCTCGGTCGTGATGATCCATGGCGAAACCGTGGTGCAGAAATTTTTCGCCAGAAACGGTCCCAGCGGGGCCGACTCCCAACGCTGAATATCGCGCGCTGACCAATCGTTGAGCAGACACAGTCCCGCCAGCTGCTCGCCGCTCCGGCCAATCGGCACCGGCTCGCCAAGTGCATTGCCGGAACCAATCCACATCCCGAG
>CAIWNB010000470.1 GCA_903913965.1 uncultured beta proteobacterium | reverse complement strand
GGCCGCTGGAACAGCGATTGCGCTGGTATACTCCGCGCCACGCGATTCTGTTGACCAGTCCCCGGGTCGCTGTCGATTCCGACACATCATTTTGATCCGCCTGTGACTGGCGCCTTGTGCGGTGACAGGCCTTCGTTTTTTTGGATACCTCCATGTCATTTGAAACCCTCGGCTTGTCCGCCGATCTTGTACGCGCCGTTGCCGAACACGGTTACACCACCCCCACGCCGATCCAGACGCAGGCGATTCCGGCGGTACTCGCCGGCGGCGATTTGATGGCCGGTGCGCAGACCGGCACCGGCAAGACCGCCGGCTTCGTGCTGCCTATCCTGCAACTGCTGGCGTCGCGCCCCGGCGCGGTGACCTCCAGCGGACGCAAACCGGTGCGCGTGCTGATATTGGCACCGACGCGCGAACTCGCTGCGCAAATTGAAGAGAGCGTGCGCGTCTACGGTAAATATTCGAAATGTTCGTCGACCGTGGTATTCGGCGGTGTGAGCATCAATCCGCAAATGATTTTGCTCAAACGCGGCATTGATATTCTGGTCGCAACACCGGGTCGTCTGCTCGATTTGCAGCAACAGCGCGCGGTCGATCTCTCGCATATTGAGATCCTCGTACTTGATGAAGCCGACCGCATGCTCGACATGGGTTTCATCCGCGACATCAAGCGCATTCTGGCGTTCTTGCCCAAGCGCCGGCAGAACCTCTTGTTCTCGGCAACTTTTTCCGCGGAGATCAAGGCGCTTGCCGACGGCCTGCTCAACGCGCCGGCGATGATCGAGGTGGCACGCCGCAATTCCACCGTCGAGATCATCAGCCAGAAGGTGCACCCGGTGGACCGCGACCGCAAACGCGAGCTGCTCGCGTATCTGATCAAGAAAAACCAATGGCATCAGGTGCTGGTGTTTATGCGCACCAAGCACGGTGCCAACCGGCTGGCCGAACAACTGAACAAGGACGGCATCACTGCGCTGGCCATTCACGGCAACAAGAGCCAGGGCGCGCGCACGCGGGCGCTGGCTGAATTCAAGAGCGGCAGCCTGCAGGTGTTGTGCGCGACCGACATCGCGGCGCGCGGTATCGATATCGATCAGTTGCCGCACGTCGTGAATTACGAGCTGCCCAATGTGCCCGAAGATTATGTGCATCGCATCGGTCGCACCGGTCGCGCCGGTGCCAGTGGCGAGGCGATCTCGCTGGTGTGTGTCGACGAACATGTTTTTCTTGCTGATATCGAACGCTTGATCAAACGCGAGATCGAGCAGGAAGTGATTGAAGGCTTTACCCCCGATCCGCACGCCAAGGCCGAACCGATATTGCAACGCCAGGGTCGTGGTCAGGGCCAGGGGCAGGGCCGTGGTCAGCCGCGCCAGCAAACACGTGGTGGCGGGCAGGGCCAGCAGCGCAGTGGCGCGGCAGCGGCTGGACGTGGCAAGCCCGGTGGTGGTGGTCACGGCCAAGGACAAAAACAAGGACAAGCGCAGGGACAGAGGCAAGGTCAGGGCGCCGGCCCGGGGCAGCGATCCGCCGCCAAGCCGGGCCAGTCGCAAGGCCGTCCGAACGCAGCAGCGCCCGCACGTCCACGCCATCCCGGCGAAGCGCCGGCGAAGTCACAACATTGGCGCGATTCCGGTTCGAAAGCACAACCGGGCCGCGCTAATCCGCAGGGGGCACGGCCAGGGGCGCCCGCAGCGGCACCGCGTAGCGGCGCGCCGGCGGGCGGTGCGGCACGCAAGATCGTTTATCGTGCCGGCGGCCGGCCGCGCTAGACGCGCCTGTGGAACCGCCGTAGCGCGGGCCTGTGATGGTTATTTTTCGGCGCCGGTGTTTGTCACGGCGCCGAAAAAATTGCTGCGGGCTGTTAAAGTCTTTGCTGCCGCAAAGAGGGCTGCAAGCCCCGTGCATGCGGTGAAATCTCAATCGATATGAACGGAGGGGGTATGCGTCATTGGCTTGATCGGATGGGCATGGCGGCGGGGTTTGTGTTCTTTGCGCTCTTTGCGTTTGGCGCATGGCTGTCGATTGCGCCGGCCTCGGCGCAGATGGATCGCGGTCCGCAGGTGGAAAAAACCTATGGCATCGGTTTGCCGCGCGATCATGCCTCGCAGCTCTTTCGTGATGAAGACTATCCGGTGTTTGGCCTGAAGGCGGGGCAGGAGGCTTATCGGGATATCGACGGCGCGCGCATGAAGAAAGACGTCATCGCGCTGTCAAAAATTTCGCTCAAGCATCGCGACACGGTGAATAAACAGATGTGGGGTCGTTTCCCAGGCACCGTCGCCGACCGCGAGGGCGTGCAATACATGACCGATGAGTTCCGGCGTCTGGGCATGACGATCAAGAGTTTTCCCTATGTGTTGCCGAAAGACTGGCGGCCGGAGAGCTGGAGCGCAGGCTACACCTCGTCGGCGGGCGCCCGCATCGATCTGCTGACAGCGTTTCCGATCTCGGGTTCGGCGGCGACACCGGCCCAGGGTTTGAGCGCCGAGGCGGTGTGGGTGGGTATAGGTGCCGAGGCGGATTTCATCGGCCGCGAGGTCAAAGGCCGCGCAGTCGTCATCTACAGCACCTTCGTGCCAGGCGGACGCAGTCATTCGGCCTCGGATCGCTCGCGTTTGTTCAATGCGAACTCGCGCGCGCAGGCGTTGGGTGCGGCGATGGTGATCAACGTTATGGCGGTGCCCGGCAACGGCGTCTTCCAGCCGGAAGACGGACTCACCAAAATCCCGCACATCACGGTGAGCCAGGACGAAGGTTTCGCCTTGCGCGACCGTCTCGGCAAAGGCGAGAAGATCACCTTTACGCTGAATCTGACTATTCCGCCGCTGCTCAATGTGCCGGTCGAATACACGATTGCCACGCTGCCCGGAATGTCGGAGGAGGAAATCAATCTGCAGATTCACACCGACAATTATTTTCAGGGTGCCACCGACAATAATTCCGGGATGGCGGCGGGCCTCGAACTGGCGCGCCACTATGCAGCGCTGCCGAAGGAGCGTCGTCCGCGCACGTTGACGTTTATATTGTTCCCCGATCACCATCACGGCGAGGTGGCGCATCGTATGAAGGGCGGGATAGACCAGACCTACGACTGGAGTCGCGTGGCCTTGAAGCTCACACTTGAACATCCTTCAGAGACGCTGTTGTATATGTATAACGCCGATCTCACCGCCACCAATGCGTTAAGCGCGGTGCGCTGGAATGCGTTGGGCAGTGTCGAGTTTGAGCGCATGGTCTTCAATCAGCTGCGCGATTTCGGGGTGTCGGTCTATGGCGTCGAAGACACGCCGAAGAACGGTAATTTTGCGCCGTCGTTTCACATCATCAATCATGTGATCTATCACACCAGTCTCGACAACCCGGAGCTGGTGCCGGCCGAGGGCATGCAGCGTTCGGTGCGCGCCTTCGCCTCGATTATCGATCGGGTCAATACGATGACGATTCCGCAGTTACGCGGTGCGAATTTCCCGCCGAAGGATGGACGCGGCACGGTGCTGGGGCCGATCGGCATGTAAGGCGCTGAAGGCGGCGCGGCTTATGCGGCATAATGGCTGCTTTTCCCGCGCCGCGCCCTGTCGAGTCATGAAAATCGTATTACCCGCTTCGCGTCTGCCTCTGCAGCGCATCGAGAACTGACCGTGGCCAAGCCGCCCGCACAACCCCGGATTGCGACTGTCGCCCTGCATCAGCCGCTGTTTCGCGGCGAGCGGCGTTTGCGCATTGCGCTTGTCGGTTTGCCCAACAGCGGCAAGACCACTTTGTTTAACGCGGTGTCGAGCACCTCGGTCGAGCGCGGCACGCTGGCCGGCACACAACGCACCTATGACGAGTGCGCGGTGCAGATCGGCTTCGACGAAGCGCGCGTGATTGATCTGCCGAACATGCATTCGCTGCGTCATAGCGAGGACGATGACCGTGCAGCATTCAAATATCTGCTGTGGGGCGACGACCGCCCGCCGGTGTCCGGCCACGAGCCCGGCGGTCCGCCGCTGCCGTTTGCGCTGCCTGACGTCATCATTCAGGTGATTGATGCGACCACGCTCGAGCGCCACCTTGAATTGACGCTCGAGCTGGCGCAGTTCGGCCGCCCCTTGATAATCGCGCTCAACAAAGTGGACGAGGCGCAGCAACGTGGTTTGTATATCAACAGCGTGGTGCTGGGCGCGGAACTCGGCGTCACCGTAGTGCGCACCGTCGCCACCATGGGCCAAGGCATCGCCGAATTATTCCGTGCGGCGGTAGCCGCGGTACGCAAGCGCGAAGTGCCACGCGAACAGGCCCCCAGCGCCCACATTACGCGCGCACTCAAACCGCTCGCCGAATTACTCGCCGCACCGGATATCGCGCAGGCCTTCCGCGTGCCGGCACCGTTACTGGTCGGTGAAGTGGCCGCTGGCGACGCCTGGTTTATCGACGAATTGAAACAGCATTTCCCCGAACGCATGCCGGCGCTGGAAGGCCTATTGCAGGCAGCCAATGCGGCGCTACCGCGACCGCTGGATGAAGAGTTACATGCCGATCGTCATTATCGTGCCGCCTCCTTGTTTGAAATGGTGACGCTGCTCGGTTCGCGTCGGGTGCATCGCGGTTGGCGCAATTGGCTGGACGAATTTTTTCTTAATCCGCGTTTTGGTTTTATCGGCAGCATTGCGGTGTTTGCGCTGGTGTTGTTCATGGTGTTCTACGTCAGCGGCTGGATCGACAGCCATACCTCGGCGCGGCTCGCCGAGCGTGCGGCCGAATGGACTCCAGACTCGATGGCGGGGGTGGCCGGGCGCGCGGTGCTCGATGGGCTGATTGGGCTGGTGGGCATTGTCGTGCCCTACATGATTCCGCTGGTGCTGCTGCTGGTCGCGCTCGAAGAGGCCGGTGTGATGTCGCGCATCGCTTTTGCCGTCGACCGTACTTTTCACCGGGTCGGCCTGCATGGCGGTGTGGCGGTACCTTTTCTGATGGGGCTCGGTTGCAACGTGCCGGCGATCTCGGCGATTGGCAACACCACCACGGGTCGCGAACGGGTGGTGGCCTCGATGCTGGTGACCTTTGTGCCGTGTTCGGCGCGCTCGGCGATCATCCTCGCGCTGGCCGGCAAATATCTGGGTGCGCTGGGCGTGTGCGCAATTTTTCTGCTGACGATGATTGTGATCGGCGTGCTCGGCCAGTTGTTGCAGCGGCGTTATCCACGTGGCGGTCCCGGCCAGGTGCAGGAGATTCCGCCCTATGCGCTGCCGCGCTTGAAGCCCATGCTGCGCGAGACCTGGGCGCGCACCAGTGACATTCTGACCATCGTCACGCCTCTGTTGGTCGGCGGCAGCGTGTTGCTCGCGCTGCTCACCCACGTCGGCGCCGATCGGGTCATTAACACCCTGTTGATGCCGGTGACCGTGTGGTGGCTGGGTCTACCGCTGGTGCTGGGCGTGCCCTTGCTGTTTGGCGTGCTGCGCAAGGAACTCTCGCTGGTGATGATTTATCAGGCGCTCGGCAGCTTCGATGTCAGCCAGTATATGAACACGGTGCAGATCATGACCTTTCTGCTCTTTATGACTTTCTATGTGCCGTGCATCTCGACCTTCGCTGTGATGGTCAAAACACTCGGCCGCCGCGATGCGCTCTATTCGGTGGCGTTGTCGGTTGGCGTTGCGCTCGTGGTGAGCGGGGTGGCGCGCTGGTTGCTGGAGGCGTTGCAGCACCTTCTTTGAGGGCGCGTTTTGCGTCGTTGCACAACAGAACGGGGTTGGTATGGTTTCGTTGGCAAGGAAGCAGCCTGTCCGTGCCGTGCCGCTTGAGTGTGTGGCATTGCAGGGTGCAGAATGCGTGCAGGGTGTGCCTCCCTGAGGAGCCCGCTGCAAACCGCAGAACAATGACACGGCCTGTTGACAGGCCGGCCAACCCCGGAAGGAGAGTCCGCATGCAAGCCAGAACCATCGCGTTGCTTATCTTTGTTAGCAGTCTCGTGTTTGCGGCAGCCACCGCGCAAGCGCAGGCCTGGCCGTCCAAGCCGATCCGTTTTATCGTGCCGTTTCCACCGGGGGCGGCGACTGATTTGCTGACGCGTACGGTGGCACCAAAGCTTGCTGAGGGTCTCGGACAGCAGGTGATTGTGGATAACCGTCTCGGGGCTGGCGGTATGGTTGGGGTTGAAATAGCGGCAAAAGCGCCGCCTGATGGCTACACACTGGTGCTGGCAACTGTCGGGCCGATCGCGATCAATCCGAGTCTCTACGCCAAAATGCCTTATGACCCGGTCAAGGACCTGGTGCCGTTGACCATGGCGGGTAACATTTTTAATGTGCTGATCGTGCATCCAGCGCTGGCTGCGAAAAACGTGACGGCGCTGATTGCGCTGGCCAAGTCGCGGCCTGGGGAACTCAATTACGGTTCTTCGGGGGCGGGGGCTGCCGACCATCTGTCGGGTGAGTTGTTTCAGGTGATGACCAAGACCAGGATGCTGCATGTGCCCTACAAAGGCGGGCCGCTGGCGATGGTCGATCTGGTCAGTGGTAATTTGCAATTGATGTTTGCCACGGTGCCAACAGCAATCAGTCTGATCAAGAGCAGCCGTGTGCGTGCGATGGCGATTACCAATACGAAGCGCTTTCCGCTGATGCCCGATTTGCCCACTGTTGCGGAGGCGGGCCTGCCAGGTTTCGCTGTCGATAACTGGTGTGGCGTGTTCACTCCCGCCGGGATTGCTGAGGATATCAGCGTGCGCCTCAGCGCTGAGCTGGTGCGCGCGCTGAGCTTGCCGGAGGTAAAAAGTCGCCTGCTTGAGAGCGGTCTCGATGCAGTGCCGAATACGCGTGGTGAGTTCGCCGCCTATATTCGCGCTGAAACATCGAAATGGGCGGCGGTGGTCAGGGATGCCAAGGTCAAGCTCGATTAAGCCGCAGGCAAGCGCGTAGTTGTCTCAACGGAACAACTCATTGGAGGCTCACGCATGAAGGTTTATCAACGTCTGGCGGCGGCATTCGCCGCTGAAGGTGCGTCGCATGTGTTCGGCATCATGGGCGAGGGGAATATTTATTGGATTAACGCTCTCGCCAAGCTCGGTGTCACCACTGTCGAAGTGCGTCATGAGGGGGCTGGCCTCGGCATGGCTGATGGTTGGGCGCGCCTGACGCGTAATCCCGGTATTGCCACTACCACCTGTGGTCCGGGCGTCACTCAGCTGGCAACTGCGCTGGTCACGGCCAGTCGTGCCGAATCGCCATTGGTGGTTTTCTGCGGTGAATTTCCAACCAGCGATGCCGAATATAACCAGCGGCTGGATCAGGCGCGCTTCGCCGCCGCCTGTGAGACGGGCTTTGTACGGCTTGCCACTGCCGATGATGCTGACGATGCTGTGCGCAAAGCATTTTATCTGGCACGCAGCGAATCGCGTCCGATCATGCTGAGCGTGCCGATCGACATACAACAGAAAGAATTTGAAGATGACGAGCCCTACCAGCCGTCATCCACGTTGTTGCCGACGGTCCGGCCGGGACCCAATGCGGCCGTCGTCGAGGCCGCGGCAGAGATGATTGCCGGTAGTCGTAAGCCAGTGATTGTGGTGGGGCGTGGCGCGTTGTGGTCCGGCGCCGGTGAGGTCGTGCGCAAGCTCGCCGCGCGCAGCGGCGCCTTGATTATTACGTCGTTGATGGCCAAGAACTGGCTCAGCGAAGACGACTTTCATCTCGGTATTTCGGGCAGCTATGCCACGCGCACAGCGATTGATCTTTGTGCGGATGCCGACTGTGTGATTGCGGTCGGTGCCAGCATGAACCGTTACACCACCGGACACGGCTACCATTATCCGGCGGCACGCTTTATACAGATTGACGTCAAACCGCACGTCCTGCTCTACGGTTTGCGCAGCGCCGAATGTTATTTGCAGGCGGATGCGCGCGAGGGGGTTGAAGCGCTCGATGCCGCGCTGGAGAAGCGCAAGTTCAGTCAGATCGGTTATCGCCGGCCGGAAATCAAGGCGCGTTTGGCCGGCGCCTTTGCCGATAAAACAGACTACGCGCTTGAGTCGGGTCATCTCGATCCGCGCGATGTTTGTCTTGCGCTCGATGAAGCGGTACCCGGCGAAATCAATCTGTTCACCGGCAACGGCTGCACCGCGGGTTTTTCCAACATGTTGCTCAACCGCCGGCGGCCGCTGGTGATGCCCGGCTATTTTTACGGTTGCATCGGGCAGATGATGCCCGCGGCTATCGGCGCCACACTTGCAACCGGCAACAAGCCCGGCGTACTGGTCGATGGCGACGCCAGTTTGATGATGCATCTGGCGGACTTTGAAACCGCGGTACGGCACAAGGTCCCGCTGCTGATTGTGGTGTTGAACAACCAAAGTCTGGGCATGGAGTATTACCATCTCGACGCCCACCACATGGATACGGCGCTGTCGATGATCACCACACCGGATCTGGGCGCGGTGGCCACTGCGTTGGGTGGTCGTGGACGTATGGTCAGTACTATCGACGATCTGAAATCGGCGGTTGCAGAGTGGGTGGCGCAACCCGGTCCGATGATCATTGATGCACGCGTCTCGGTTAAAGTGGTGCCGCTGTTTAATCGTCGTATTTATTACGCCAAGGATGAATAGTCTGCGGGCCTGCGTCGACACCCGCGCAGGTGTGCACATCGAACTACGTTCACAGGAGAATCAATGAAGTGGCATCTCGTTGTTGCAGCATGTGCCGGCGCGCTGGCCGCCAGTACGATACAGGCGCAAACGCAAACCTATCCGAATAAACCGATCCGCATTATCGTCGGCCCCGGCCCTGATGTACTTTCGCGCATCATCGGCCAGAAGTTCACCGAGGCGTGGGGGCAGCAGACGGTGGTCGACCAGCGGCCCGGTGGCGGTGGCGTTATTTCTGCGGAGCTGGCTTCGAAGGCGCCGGCCGACGGCTATACGCTGCTGATGATCACATCTTCCTATACGATCAATGCGGTGTTGCAGAAAACCTCGTATGACATCGTCCGGGATTTTTCACCGATCGCGTTGTGTGTGATGTCGCCGTACATTCTGTCAGCGAACCTCGCGCTGCCGGCGCGCAATATTCATGAACTCATCGCGCTGGCCAAAGCGAAGCCCGGTCAGTTGAATTACGCGTCGGCCGGCAACGGCACCGGACCGCATCTGGCCGGCGAGATGCTGAAGAACATGGCGAAGATCGACCTTGTGCATATCGTCTACAAAGGCGCGGCGCCGGCGATGATTGATCTGATGGGCGGACAGGTGCAGTTGTTGTTCCAGACCGGCCCCGGTTCGCTGGCCCAGATCAAGGCGGGCAAGATCCGTGCGCTGGCGGTGACCAGTGCGGTGCGTTCACCGCAGTTGCCTGATCTGCCGACGATGATTGAAGCGGGTATGCCCGGTTTTGAAGCCAACGGCTGGAACGGTTTGGTCGCCCCCGCCGGCACGCCGAAGGCGTTGATCGCCAAACTCAGTGCCGAAGTCACGCGGGTGATGAAAGACCCGGTGGTGTTGCAGAAGATTACCGAAACCGGCTGGGAGCCGGTGACGCTGGGGGCGACGCCGGAACAGTTCGCGAAGTTTATTTCGACGGATATCGCGCGCTACGCCAAGGTCATCAAGGACACCGGCGCCAAAGTCGACTAATGCGGCTGTTGACCGCGTGGCGTGTTTTTGCGTCGTGCGGTCTCGGGTGTGGTCGTTGGTGTTTGTGTCGGCGCCGTTGTTAGTCTCGCCGTCGTGCTCTAACCGCCTTCAGGGCGGATATCGGCTTCCTTCACCAGGCGCGCCCATTTCACCAGCTCACGCGCAATGAAGGCGCTGAATTCAGCCGGTGTGTTGCCGACCGGATCGGCACCCTGTGCGCTGATCTGGCCGCGCACTACGGGGTCGAGCAGGCTGGCGCTGATGTCACGGTTGAGTTTGTTGACAAGTGCGGCGGGGGTGCCGGCCGGTACGAGGATGCCGTACCAGGAGGTCACTTCAAATCCGGGCACGCCGGCTTCATTCATGGTCGGCAATTGCGGTGCAGCCGATGAGCGTCGTATGGTGGTCACCGCCAGTGCGCGTACGCGTCCGCCGTTGATATGCGGCAGCGCCGAGGGCAGCGTCGCAAAATAAAACTGTACTTGTCCGGCGATGGTGTCCGTCAGCGCAAAGCCGCCGCTCTTGTAGGGCACATGAACCATCTTGGTGTGTGTTGCCGTGCGGAAGAGTTCAGCCGCCAGATGGGTGGCGTTGCCGACCCCCGATGAGGCGTAGTTGAGCTGGCCCGGTTTGCTTTGCGCGAGTGTGATGAGTTCTTTCACACTGCGTGCCGGCACCGATGGATGCAACACCAGCACATTGGGCAGTTCGGCT
>CAIWNB010000469.1 GCA_903913965.1 uncultured beta proteobacterium | reverse complement strand
CAGAAGCCGCGCTCGCGCAAAAGCTCGCCCTTACGCAAGCGCTCCTCGGGGATCATTTCATTCAGTAAAGGGGCGAGGCGGGCGAGGTTTTCGTCAAGGGCTGGTTTCCATGCCTCATCAATGACGGGCCGCAGGCGCAGGTGCCCGTTTCGGAGGCCGTCATTGAGATGCAGCCAATAGTCGATGCGCAGGCGTTTTTCTTCCTCGCGGTCTTCTGCCGACTCGGCGAGCTCGATTAACTGCAAAAAACCTTTGCCATCGATCCATTCCGGCTTTGGCGCCGCGGTGCCCATGAGCGCAGGTTCGTTATTGCGGCGGGCGTCGCTCATCTTGAATGGTTCGTGGCAGGCGGGGCAACGGGCGTAATTGATCGTTGTCGGCAACGCATGCGTGTCAAGTTTCCCGTCTGACCAGAAGCGGGTGCCTTCAAGGCAGTCTTCGATCAAATTACCGGTGCAGAGGAGACTGTTGCAGTGCGGGCAGCCGCGCCGCGTGTTGGTGATGATTTTCATCTATTACTCCTGTCATTGGGATCGGTGATTGATATATAAAACAGGGTGTTAGCTTTATTACCCCGGTTTCTGGCAGCGATTTGGTCCCAGTTTATTTTTGTCGGGGCTCATTAAGTGAGCTACCGCACATATATTCTGCGAAACTGAAAAAATATTTAGGCGCCGTGGAGCGCTGGGTGGTATTAGGAGGAGCTGACCAGTGACAACGGGTGATCTGTGAAGATTGACGGCAAAAACGTAGACCCGCGGGCGGTTGTGGCGTGGAAGGCCACGCTGGAGCCGACCTCGAGCGTCGAGATCGTGGATTTCGTGACAGCCACCCCGGCGCTGCAGTTTGGATTTCGGCCTGGGAAGATTAGCCCACAGGTGGCGATTGAGCGCGTCAAGGGAATGCTCGATCAATCGGGTGAAATGCCGCTGGCCTTGCGTTTGCTGTTATCCAGCGTGGGGCTGAACACGTCACTTCTGACGGTCATGTCCGACGAAGCTATCGAGAGGGCTACAGGTTATTTGTGTGATTGCTTTGGTGGTGAGGCGGTTTACGCGGCGATGTTGCTCTCCGACCGAGAGGCGATCCAAGCGATGGGAATCGCTGGTTTTTCCAATGCTGAGTTCAAGCCGATTACGCCGGAGGCAATGGCGGCGGCAGGTGCCAAGCTTAGCGCGTTATTCAACCCATTCCTCGACCTTTTGAATAAACACGCGAGGCCGATTGCGGATGGGCAGCCAGTAAACCCGCCCGCGAACAGGGGGCTGGAATCGGCTGCCAACAAACAGCTCGCCGGGCTGCAGGAACAACTGGCTGAGAAGACGCGCGACGCAAAGCGGCTCGCCAAGGATTTGGCTCATGCCAATGCCACGCTGGAAAAGACACAGGCCAGGAATAAGCAACTGGAGGATGGCCTCCAGGCTGCGCGGGCATCTTTCGCCAGCGAACAGGCCGCACATCAAACGCTGGCCCAGAACTTTGATCAAGCGGTGGCCGCAGAGGCTCAGGCCCGCGTAGATGCCAGGGTTTTGCCTTGGCTCGCGCCAGCGGAGGCACTTGCAATGGAGGTTGCCGAATCTCTGACTGGGGATATATTGAGTCGCGCGGAGGCAGTGCTCGGCCGGCAGCAACAGGCGGACCATCGCTACGGTTTACGGTCGCGGCTTGTGCAAGAGCGCGAGGACTGTCTGGACATGATTGATCGCCTAAATATCGCGCGGCAGGAGTCCCTGCAGCCGCTGATCGAACTCGGCACGGCTAAGGATGCACTGCTTACGAGAGTAGCGGAGTTGGACAAGATCCTCGGTCTAGACGGGACGAAAAAAGTCCCGACTTTAATGCCAGAGCCGTTATTCACGCTTGTCAGAGAGGCGGCGACAATCGAAGAGCTGGCTGCTCTTCGAGCGGATGTGGAGTCGAGCAACCGCCTCGGGTTGCTGCCGTCGCAGGCAATCGCCGAAGCCTATCGACTGATCCAAGAGGCGTGCTGGAAGCTATATTTGAAACAGCCGAATATCTCGGATGAAAAGAATGATAGTGCCTGGCAGAAAAAGCTCCCGCTCTACCTCCTGCAACAGAATTTGAGCATTGGCGTATCATGCCTGTTATTGATTGACGGTCACAACGTCCTGTTCCGGCTAAGGGACATGCTGCACCTCGAATTTGAAGAAAAAGGGCCACTTCCTCAAGCCCGAACAAAACTGGCTGATTTTGTAGTTGCACTGGCTCAAAATTATCCGCGACTCGAAACACATCTTTGGTTCGACAGCGAGGATGCACGCGACATTTCCATTTCCAAGAATGTTGTCGTTCATTACTCAGGTGGCGCTGGCCGCAATCGGGTGGACAACGAGATTGTTAAATACCTGCATGCGCTACCGCACATTCGTGGCAAGGAACAGTTTGAACTCAAGGTGCTCGTCACAGCAGACCGCAGCTTCGCCGAGGAAGCCAGAATCTACGATGTCGTGATTCTGATGCCAGAGGAGCTTGGGGTGTTGGTTACGCAGCGATAGAGATTTCTGGTGCCGTAGGAAATGTCGTTTCGGTAAGTGGTTTCAAATGAAATAATATTAATTATTTGATGAACAGTAAATGACCTTGCCCTTTGTAATGCCGACGTAAAAAGCAGGCGAATTTGATGGGCACATTTGTTAATCAAAGATAAAAGATAAAAGTATGTCTATCAGATCATTTTTAGAATCAATTTTTTTATCAAAAACACAGTTTAAGCCAGATCTTTTATCAAAGAGGATATCGATCCTCGAAGCAGAGAATGCGAGGCTTAAAAAATCACTTGTGGAGTCGGAGCGGACACAAGAGTCTCGTGCTTACGAACTTAAGGTAAGTGAAAAGGAATCGGCGCGGCTACGTGCGAATTTGGAAAACGCGAACAAAAATATTCCTGATTGGTTCCGTAAGCCGGTTCAGGAAACAAAGAGGACATCGATCCTCGAAGCAGAGAATGCGAGGCTTAAAAAATCACTTGCGGAGTCGGAGCGGGCACAAGAGTCCCGTACTTACGAACTTAAGGTAAGTGAAAAGGAATCGGCGCGGCTACGTGCGAATTTGGAAAACGCAAACAAAAATATTCCTGAATCATTAAGCGAAACAGTTCAGGATGACTTGCATAAAAAAATATCGAACCTCGAGGCAGAGAATTCTAGGTTAGGGAAAGCGCTTGCGCAGTCTGAGAAAAATTTAGCATCTCGGCTTCAAGAGTTGGACGTCAGCGCAAATGATGTTGCGCGACTTAGTTCTAGCTTAGCCAAATCGAAGGCTAAGCAACTGGAATTGACGCGTTGGCAAGAAGAATTAGAAGAGCAGCTCCTTATCGCAAAACGGAGTTTGCAAGCTCTTAAGCGTTCATATGCCCTAGAGCAAACAACAATTCATACTCAACACGTTGAAGTCGCCACGAACTTCAAGTCACGAATTTCCAGTTTGACAGCAAAGTTGGCGCACCGTGAAAGACGAATTGAGCAAATGGCCCTGGAAGTAACCGAGCTTGATCGGAAGCTTCAAATAAAAGTAGAAAAATTAAATGGGCAAGAGGCTCCGAAAAGACTTACTCGTGATGGTGGCAGTCCTAATATTGGAGGAAAAACTGTGGCCTTACCTAGCGAGAATGGATTGTTGGATCAAGAGAATGCAGTTCGAAATGATGCTTTGGAGATCCATGATTTAGACGGCATCCAATCCGCCAATACTTTTGAAGAAAAGCGTTTGGAGGAGTCCTTCAATGGTGGGGATGGTATTGACGGCAGCACGGTGCGCAATAAAAAGGGTGTTTTTGCAGAACCAGTCAATCTTTATGGCGATTCTATTGAGTCTGAAATTGATGCTCGTGCTGGGATTCTCGGTGATCAAACTGATGCAGGGATATTAGACACAAGTTACGATGATATTTACGCGGAGCTTGATTCCACCAAAATAAATATTGAGCGTTTTGTATCTGAGAGCGACCAACAACTAGACGATGAGTCCGTGCTAGATCTAGATGATGATGAATTCGAGACGCTAAGCTCAGACGATAAGGTCGAAGGTGTTTTAGATGAATCAATCATCGCACTTGAATTAGAGTTTGCGGATGATATTGGCCCAACAGCTGCTGATCAAACTAAGCCGGCCGAACGCCTGAGTCGCACTCAGCGAGCTCGACAGATTGCGACGGCGATGGCTGATGAGTATGATCTTGCCCCGAAATATCTCGACTTATTAGCGAAAATATTTGAGATTCGCTGGTGGAGTACCGCAAAAACAGCTGTTCAAGGGCTGATCGAACGCAAATCCACTGTAGAAGAGTTGAGCTTGGTTCATCAAATTCGACTCTACTGGAGTGAAAATTTAGAGTTTAGCGTCTATTTGAATGCTAGCGAGACCTCTTGGTCTCGCATCGTGGAGTTACCTTGGAATCTTACTTTGGATTTTGTGAGATGCTACCAGGGGTTGCCAGACTCTAGCGAGCTCGAGAATTACCTTCATGAATGCCATGACGTCTGGGGTAGGGTATCTCGCCTGCAGGAAAACTTTCCCTCTTTCCTATTGTTCTTCAAAAAGATTGTCGATTCGAGTGCTGATTTAGACCAGTTGCCACCGGCGGAGTATTGGGTGCGGATGGGCAAGTAACAGGATTTGGACTTAGGCATGCTTACCCAAAATTCACGACCGATTCCTCTGAAGGGATGTTTAGTTCGTATTTCTGGTAACGAATCCGTTGCCACAGTGCTTGACGTACGGAACCACTTGGGTGTGGCAGAGATATGCATACGTTTTCAAGGGGGCAAGGCTCCAATTTGGCGAAAACTGGCTGAATGTAAATCTGCATTTGTTGTAGGTATGGAGGTAATTGAATCAACTCGTGCGAAGGCCCAACGCGAAAGGTATCAGGGAACCATAATTGCAAACCGTACGATCGGAGGGCGGGAGCAGCACCTCGTCGATTTTGTTGAAGTGGGATTTCGTCAGTGGACTCCGTTTGAGAATCTCAGGCTTACGCGAAGTGTTCTAAGCCGATTTGAGAGTAATAAAAAATTCGGAATTGGTAGTGCTGAACGTTTCAGATTACGTAATTTAGCCTATGCAATAGATTATTGGCACCAAAATACTGGAGCGTTAACCCATCTAAAAATTGATCCTCTTCCACATCAGATTCACCTAGTCCACCATATCTTAAAGTCGGGAAATCTAAACTGGCTGATAGCAGATGACGTTGGATTGGGTAAGACAATCGAAGTGGGGATGCTGATCTCTGCGTTGAATGCACGCCAAGCTGCCGATCGCATCCTTCTTGTTTGTCCAGCGGGACTCGTGCATCAGTGGAAGGATGAGATGCGAGGGAAATTCGGACTTGATGATTTCCAGATTTATGGAATTGATTTCTTTGTTAATGATGTTCAGGATTGGAAGCTCCACGATCGCGTGATCGCATCGCTGGATCTCCTTAAATTAGAAGATCACCGTGCGAAGGTTATGCAGGCAGCGCCGTGGGACCTAATAGTCTTTGACGAGGCACACCGGCTCGGTCGATCTCAGTACGGTATGCGTTTTGATACAAGCGACCGTTATCGGCTTGCAACTAACCTAAGGCAAAGAACCCAGTCGCTAATTTTGCTTTCTGCAACTCCGCATCAAGGTAAGCCGGATAAGTTTCAGGCACTTCTTGAATTGTTGCGTCCAGAGTGGTCTAGCCAGATTGAAAATATCTCTGCAAATCCGTGGATTTTAAGCAGGATGGTGCTGCGCAATAACAAGGCAGACGTCACGGATGCTGATGGCAATTTCATTTTCAAAGGTAAGACGGTCCGGACTATTGTGGTGGATCTAGATGAGGGAGGCCGTAAATTCGATAAGCGATTACGCGATTACCTCAGCTGTGGGTATGGAGCCGCCGGCGATCGGAAGACCCAAAAACGTCGGGCAATCGGTTTTGTCATGACCGTATATCGTAAGCTCGCTGCGTCAAGTATTGCTGCAATCGAGTCAGCATTGGTACGAAGATTGGATCGTTTAAAGATCGAAAAAAATGAGACTAATCATTATGCGGACGGAAGCCCCGAGGATAATCCCTACGAAGGTGAGTGGGAGGAGCAGGCAGTCGGAGGTATGGGCGAGTTTTTCACGGGTGAGATTTCAATGCTCGAATGCCTCCTGGAAGCTGCGGAGGAGGCGCACCGAACTGATTCGAAAATTATTGCTTTTATGGATGGCCTTGCACAGGACGCTCTTAAAAACAATCTCAATGAGAAGTTGCTGATTTTTACTGAATATAGGGCAACCCAAGAATATATCGCTGCCGCATTGCGAAAGAAATATGGTGGCGCAGCGGTGGCTCTTATCCACGGCAGTATGAATATAACCGAACGCGAAGAGGCAATTGCCGTATTTGAGGATGGTGGGCAGTTTTTGGTTTCTACTGAGGCGGGTGGAGAGGGAATAAATCTTCAACGTCATTGCCACGTCATGATTAATTATGACCTTCCTTGGAATCCTATGCGGCTATTTCAGCGGGTTGGGCGGCTTTATCGATATGGTCAGTCCCGTAGGGTGGTTGTATTTAATATCCAAACACCAGCCACTATTGACGGCAAAATTGTTCAAATAATGTATTCAAGAATCCAGCAGGTGGTCGCTGACATGGCCCCTATGGGTGGGGAGTTTCAGCAGGGGCTCGAAGATGAAGTTTTAGGGCAAGTGGTTGACTTACTTGATGTGGGCGCTATTTTGGAAGGTGCACAGACTGAAGGAGTTGGACGAACGCAGCGGCGTATCGATGATGCGCTGCAGAAAGCTAGGGAGGGTGCAGAGCTTCAGCGAAGTCTTTTTGAGCATTTTGCCGGTTATGATGCTAAGGATTCCGATTGCGAGTTCAGACTTTCTCAGCAACATGTTAAATCGTTTGTAGTAGGGTTATGTAAGATTCTTGACGCTCCTGTTGTAGAAGAAACGCACAAGGGCTCTGTTGTTACTGTCAGGCTTTCCGAGAAAATGCAGCGTGATCTTTCCTCGCGCAGACAAACAGTTAGATTCACGTTCGATCGCACTCTCGCAAACCCAAGGGGAGATATTGTTTGCGCTGATTACGAGTCGCCGATTTTTAGATATTTGCTAGAAACAGCTAAGGCGACTGATTTCGATGCTCTTACGGCTTGTTTGGTGGGGATTGAGTGTGAAGCGTTGATTTCATCAGTTTTGCGCTGGCAGAGCGATTCGGGACAGCGTATGCGCGAGGAATTTTGCGCAGTCATGGTCGATGCCGCTGGGAGGGTCAAGGTTAATGCTGATTCATTCAGACGCTGGCTTCTTAGTGAGGCTGTCGATTCAAGCTTACAGAGCGGGCGAAATCAAACACCTATGATTATTCAGTCAGCGCAAAAAGCGTTTGATCGTCGACTGGCTGAGGTATCTAGTTCGGAATTACATCCGGAAAGTCGGCAGGTAATTACGGCAGCGTGGGTGTCTTGATTGTGGCGCCGGCTGTAATAGGGCTGACAAACTCATTTTGAGTTGCCGGCGTATCCGCACGCACATTCGTGGCATGGGGTAGCTGTTACCTTATGCGCTCGTCACTACAGGCCGCGACTTCGCTGAGGCGGAGGCGTTATTCTGATGTCGGAGTACTTGTGGATTTTTTTTGCTACGCAAGAAATAACCCCATAGCTCGTGCTTTTTTTGATACATCTGGAGCCCAATCAGGGGGCTACTGGTGGCGTAGTCTTTGCAAACAGATCCCTTTGAATTGGCGGATTGGAGGACGGCATGAAATCAGCGCAAGCGGCCGATGTATTGAGCCAAGATCCTGATTACCGTGTGTTGCGCCGGGTTTGCGTTGGCGATGAGGAGGTCTTTGCGGAAAACACCACCGGTGAGCCGTGCGGGCGTCTGGCGGTGATTGACACCGAGACCACGGGACTCAACGTCCAGCTGGGCGACCGGATTATCGACCTTGCCATTGCAACGTGCGAATACGGCCGTGAATCGGGCCGGCTCTACCGCGTGGTGGCGCGTTACGAAAGCCTCGAAGACCCCGAGGGAATGATTGCGCCGGAGATCACCCGTTTGACGGGTATTACCAACGAGATGGTGCGCGGCCACCGCATTGACGAGGCCGGGGTGGCACAGGCACTCGACGGCGTGGGTCTAGTGGTGTGCCACAACGCAGCCTTTGACCGGGGTTTTCTGGAGGCGCGCTATCCGGCCTTTTGCGACATGCATTTCGCGTGCTCGCTCTATGAGGTTCCGTGGGAGAGTTGGGGTGTTGGCAGCAGCAAGCTTGATTACCTGGGTTTTCGCTTCGGCTTGTTTCACGGGGCACACCGGGCACGCGCCGATGTCGACATGTTGCTTGCCCTCCTGGCGCAACAGGCGCTCGACGGCGTGCAGCCCGTATTGGCGCATTTGCTCGGCTCGGCGCGGTTGCCATCAACGCGCATTCATGCGATCGGCCTGCCTTTTGCGAGTAAAGACATCGCCAAGGCGCACGGTTACCGCTGGCACGATGGCAAATATAAAACACCGCAGGCGTGGTGGATTGAAACCCGTGATGAACCCGCCGAGCGGGCGTTTTTGCTGGAACTTGGCTGCAAAAAACCGGAAGTGATCCGCCTGACGGCGCGCGAGCGTTATCGTTCGTTCGCGGTCTTAGCCGAGTCGTTGGAAACGGCTGCCGCAGCGGTGGCAAAAAAAAGCAGATCCGAATAGCTGATCTATAGTGCTTTGATGCATGTAGGGGTGTGATCTGGGGGAATATATGAACCGACTTGAACGTTTTTACAAAATAGAGCAAATCCTCAACGAGCAGTCGGTGGTTTCGCGCGAAACCTTTCTTAACCTGTTGGAAGTGTCGCCTGCGACTTTCAAGCGTGATCTTGAATACATGCGCGATCGTTTCCAAGCGCCGGTGATCTGGGATCGCGACGCCGGTGGCTACCGCTTTGAAACCGGCAAAAAGACGGGGCAGAAGTATGAGTTGCCAGGGCTTTGGTTCGATGAAAAAGAGGCGCACGCGTTGCTCACCATGCAGCACCTGCTTGCCTCGCTCGATCAGGGCGGCTTGATCGGCCCGCACATCGCGCCGTTAATGTCGCGTTTAAACGCCATGCTCGGCACCGGCAACGCTTCGGCCGACGAGATCCAAAAACGCTTTCGTATTCTCTCGGTGGCCACACGCAAGGTGGAGCTGGAGCATTTTTCGATGGTGGGTGCCGCCGTCACCAAGCGCGATCGCCTGCTGATCCGCTACCACGCACGCGGCAGCAACGAGGTCACTGAACGCGAAATCTCGCCGCAGCGGCTGATCTATTACCGTGAAAACTGGTATGTCGACGCCTGGTGTCATCTGCGGGACGGCTTGCGTAGCTTTTCTGTCGACTGCATCAAGGCGGCCTCGGTCACCGGTAAAAAAGCGCGTGAAGTGTCTAACAAAGCACTCGAAGAATACCTGGCCTCTGGCTACGGCATCTTCGGCGGTTCGGATTTGCAGTGGGCAAAGCTGCGCTTTAGCGCCGAGCGGGCACGTTGGGTTTCAGCGGAAAACTGGCATCCGCAGCAACGCGGTATTTTTGATGACGAAGGGCGCTACGTACTCGATGTGCCGTATTCCATCGACCGAGAATTGATGCTGGAGATCATGCGCCACGGCGCATCCGTCGAGGTACTTGAACCCAAGGCGCTGCGGCAAAAGGTGCGGGACGAACATCGGGTGGCTGCGGAGTTTTACGAATAAGGTGCCATCGCTCATAGCCATGGTCGCTGTGGTTTGGCGTTGAATGTGTTCAAAACCGGAGTATAGGTATATGACTGCTAGCTGCAATCTGAGGTCGTTCCTGCGATTTTTGAAGGAGAATGATATTCAGTTGACTGATTTGGTGGGGCCTCCGACCTTTGTGATTGATCCTTCTTGGCTCGAGGACAGCACAGAGCTCACATTGGGTTTGATTTCTGCTGTAGCAGAAAAGCCCCCGTTAGCTGAGGGTGGAGAGTAGAACAGTTGCATTGACAGTGTTTTTTGCCCCCCAATAGATAAGAAGCAACTCATATCCAACGAGTCACGCCGACGCTTTGTGGTTTTCCAGAGACTCTTGAACACTGAGCATTTGGTCAATCAGGCCTGTATGCCTCTGGGTTGCGTTTGCGCAGGCGGTGCGCAATACGTCAGCGCATGCTGAAATCGTAACGTTTCCTCTTGCGCGGGTTACCGCGGTGTAGAGCAACTCCCGGCTAGCCGGTTTACTATTCTGAACCGGCATTACTAGCAGGACCGAATTGAATTGAGATCCCTGTGCCTTGTGCACGGTTGTAGCGTAGGCGTCATTGTGTTCGGGCAGTCGATTGGGCGCGATACTGCGGAATTCGTTTTTCTCTGCGGCAAACCAGACCGACAGGTGGCCTTGAGTGTCGGGCAGGCAAATGCCGATGTCGCCATTGAATAATTTGAGCATATAGTTATTACGCAGGATCAGTACGGGGCGTCCCGGATACCAGACCTCTCTGTCGGGGTTGGCGATGCCTTCGCCAAGGGCATCAAGCAGGTGCTGGCGAATGCGTTTGTTCAGTTCGGATACACCACGCGGTGTTTCACGTATCGCGCACAGGACGCGGAACCGCTCAAAAGCGGAGAATATGGCCGCTTTGTCTTTTAAATTGTCCCGCAGGGCATTCGCATAATCCTTGTAGCCTTCGATGACGCACGCCATCGTTTCCGCGCCAGGTTCCGGTCCGTTTTCCTCGATCCACCTCACGTTGCCACTGCCACCGTCTGCCATCCATTGCATGGCCGCTTCCGCGTCGCCGCTGTTGACGTGTGCGGAAAGTCTGCCAATGCCGGAGTCGGTGGAAATTCGGTAATTCTCGGTGAACCAGACTACGGAGTCGGCGAGCGCCGTGCGCTGCGTCGCTGCGGGCGGTGTAATTTGTGCTGACGGCGTCCCTGTGGCCTGGGACACTTGTTGCAGGCAGGGGGGGGTTAGTGTGGGGTCCGCAGAGAGTTCTGCAAAAATAGACCCCACTTCGACCGCCGCCAACTGGTCTTTGTCGCCGAGCAGAATCAGTCGTGCCTCCAGCGGCAGTGCTTCGACCAAACGTGTGGCGAGGGCTAGATCGAGCATCGAGGCCTCGTCTACCACCAGAACATCAAGTGGTAGCGGATTGCCGATGTGGAACCGGGGGCGTGCGGCGCCTGGTGTAACGCCAAGCAGGCGATGAATAGTGTGTGATTCTGTTGGAAGACTGTCACGGATCTTTGGCGGAAGTGCTGCGGCACGTTCCCCGCGCAGTTCGTCCAGCATGCGCTGGGCCGCTTTTCCAGTAGGGGCTGCAATGGCGATACGTGCATCGGGCTTGCCTTCGATGATGCACGCCAGTAGGTTGAGAACGGTGGTGGTCTTGCCGGTGCCCGGTGCTCCGCTGATGATGGTCAAGCGCCGGCGGACTGCGAGCGCAACGGCGATCTTCTGCCAGTCTGTCTTATTGCCGAGGTTTGTCGCGTTGCCGGCAAACAACTTCGCTAGCATTGTACGCAGGGCCACCGCTTCCAGTTCTAAAGGCATATTAGCGGCCGCGCGTGCCATCAAATTGGCGGCAAGGCGGCGCTCGAGATGAAAGTAACGGTAGAGGTAGAGGCGGTTTCCTCCATCCAGTACCATGGGTTGCACGGTGGCGTCGCCCGGCGTGGCGACGACGTGCGAGGCAAGTAGGCTGTCCCGTAATTCGTCGATTGTCTTGTTTTCGAATTCTTTCAGGATCGAGGACAGGGGAAGGCAGGCATGGCCCTCCGACGTGGCGAGACTAAGACGTTCTGCAGCGACCCTTACTATCGCTGCAACCGTTTCGGCTGCTCCGGCGGCGGTGGCCCAGCTTGCCGCATGTTCGCCGAAGCCTTGGGCTAGATCGTCGGTTGGGTTGTAATTGCGACTGTTCATGCTGCAACCTCCTTTGGAGTGTTGCTAAGCAAGGCGTCTAGGGACTCAATGGTGGCCGTATCCGGTCGTTCGACCAGCGTGCCTGCAGGTTTACCATCGGTGCCAAGCCAATCCGGGCGCACGCCCCTTACAAAAAGGTAGATCACGCCGCCAAAATGCCGAGCGTAGTCGTAGTCTGGGATACGCTGCCCAAGGTAGCGGTGTAGTGCTACGGCATAGATAAGGCACTGCAGGTGGTAGCCGTGTGCGGCCATGGCCGCGAGCATGGGTTTTCTCGAATAATCCTCTTGGGTGTAGCCCAGATGGTTCGATTTCCAGTCGATGAGGTAATAGCGTCCGCCTGTTTCAAAGACTAAGTCGATAAAGCCTTTCAGGTAGCGCGGTGGAACGTCGAATTCGAGTCGCGGGATAGTGTAGCCGTTTGATTTGAGCCATCGATTGAGTAGAGTCGCGCTGACGTTTGAACTACGCAGATCGAATCCCAGTTCGTTGATCCGTCTGGACCTGGCTACCCTGTTCAAGAAGACCCCGTTGGTCAATTCGGTGGCCAATACATCTTTGAGCATTCGGTGCAGCATCTGTCGTTGGACCGGCGGGGTTGTCGCGAGGCGCTCAAAAGAACGTGGGGGGTGTATGTCGAGTGCACGGTTGATGACCGGCGCCCAGGTTGTCTCGTCGGTGAAATCAACTTTCTCGAATACGGCATGGATGCACTCGCCCGCTGAGGGACCGCGCGGAAAAAGAAGAATGTCCTCTTTGGCAAGATCGGCCGGCACCGCCGTTGGTTCCAACGCAATGGCACGGGCGTCATGGTCGGAGGCCGCAGACTCGTGCTGTGCATTGTGTATGAGGCCCGAAAAACTGCCGATGCGCCAACCGCGATCGATATGGCTTGGCGGTGTTTCGACGCTGAGCGCGTCCGCGGAGACCCGAGTTTCACGTAGCGGATTGCCGGGGCCCGCCGGCATCTCTCCAATTTGAATGAAGGGGGAGGCGGTGGCGGCAATTTGGAGCCATGCCTTTTCAATATCCTCAGCACTGGTTTTGGCATCGGTCCAGTTGCCGTAGTTGTTTGAGTTGGCCCCCGCGGCGAGCCAGTTCAAGAGGCTGCGCGTGCTCTGGGTGTTACTCGGGTCTCCTTTCCCATACTGGTACAAATAGCACCCAGCGATCAGGTAGCAGCGGTGGACTGCTCGGGTGAGTGCCACGTAAATAAGGCGTATGGTTTCGGCTGCCGCCTCGTCGCGGCGCTTTTCCTTGAGCGTTTTGTCATCTTTCGCGCCTGGTTTGAAATCCAGTATGCCGTCACCTTGATCATCATGGTATTCGAGCAGTCCATCCTTAGCGTTGGAGGAGTTAAAGCCGTCCCACAGGAACGGGCAGAATACGATGCCGTATTCGAGACCCTTGGATTTGTGGATGGTGACGATTTGAACCAGGTTGCGATCGGATTCAAGCCGCAGTTGCGCTTCCTCACCTTTAGCGGCCTCAGTTCGCTCTGAGGAGAGCCATCGCAGGAGCGCGTTAGGCGCTGGGTTTCCAGTTGAGGAAAGGTGCAGTAATTCGCCGAGGTGAAGCAGATTGGTAAGGCGTCGATCACCGTCCGGGCGAGCAAGCAAACGGCGGCTGACGCCTGCTATTTCCATCCAGCGGCGGAACATGAAGGCGAAGCCGTGCTTTAGCCAGTCTGCGCGCAGTTTCTCGAAGCGCACTGTTTGATCCGCAAGGGCGTTCTCATCGGCGGCGAGGGCCTGCAAACCGGTTGCATCGAATCCCATCAATTCGGTGGCAAGTGCCGCAAGCAAAGGGGACCGTCGCAGCGATTGCTGGCGGGGATCGATAACGGCCTGCAAAACGCGTTCGAGTTGTTCGGCATCTGGGGAGGTGAAAATGCTCTCGTGCGACAGGTCAACACTGCTGACGCCAACCTGGCCGAGTGCCTGTTTGATCATCGACCCCTGTCGGTGGCTACGCACCAGAACAGCGATATCGCCTGCACGCAGCTTGCGCTCGTCGATGGTAATGCGGCCTGCGGCGCCTTCCGTTAGCAAACGTGAAATTTCCGCCGCTGTGCTGGTAACGGCACGTTCCTGCGCGTTCGCACGCAGCAGGTAATGTCCGTCCTCCTCCTTGGGTAGTTGCCACAGTCGCAGTGGCTTATCGGTTGCTGAAGTTTCGCTCTGATCGATTAACGTTGGGCGCGGTTTCTTGCCTTCTTCAACCTCAACATATTCAATGCCCGGCAGGATAAAGCACTTGGGGTTAGCGGCAAATAACGCATTGCAGGCCTTGATGAGTCCACCCACGGAGCGCTGATTTTCAATGAGAGTAAAAGTGCGATCGGTACGTGCTTTCGCATGCAGGTAGGCGTGGACGTCGGCGTTCCTGAAACTATAGATCGATTGCTTAGGGTCGCTCACGAGAAATAGTGGACCACGGTTCCCCGACTCGTCTACGACGTCATAGATGGACATGAAGATCGCGCATTGCAGTGGATCGGTATCCTGAAACTCATCAATCAGCGCCACCGGATAGCGTTTGCGGAGAGTCGCTGCCAGTGTCGGACGCTGGCCGTTGCACAGGGCATCCCATGCGTTAAAGAGAATGTCATCGAACGCCATCACTTTGCGGGCACGTTTTTTCTGGCGAAGCCGGGGGCCGGCCTCTGCAAGCATGTTGCGTATCAGTCGCAGACGCAAACGCTCCAGGCTGGCGTCGATATTAATCTTGATATCGATCAGCGTCTGGGCCGCATCAAAAAACGCATGTTGCGGGGCTTGTGACTTCTTGTCTGTTTTTGTCTTTTCTGCAAGGTATCGGGAGGAAAGCAGTCGGGCTTTACTTTCAACATTAAAGCCAGAGGGAAGCTTAGTGCCATTGGCAAGTGCCCCGTCCCAGATTTCGGCGGCCTCGTTCACTGAGTCGCTTTTGTAGATGCCCTTGTTAAGCACCGCGAACCCATCGATGACCGTTTCGATCACCTGCTCCCGATGGTTTTTCCATAGGTCTGCGGTCAAGCAGATGGCTTCATCGAGTTTATGGTCATGCGGTAGGTCGGTGGAATCGATATCTGGGGGCCAATCGCACCGGGATAGAGGCTTTTCCTGTCGGCGCTTGAGAATGGTTGACCATTTGTCCGGCGAGTCCTTCTTTTCGTTCAGGAACAGCGCTAGCCCCTGGCCGATTTCACCGCCGGCGACATGGCTACGCCAGAAATCGGCTACGGCCTCGCGGCGCAGATCTCCATCGTCAGCGATCAGTTCCAGTCCGTAGGGCGAACCGGTGGCGAGCGGCGCGTCGGCGAGTGCCCGCTGGCAGAAACCGTGTATGGTGTAAATGGCCGCTTCATCAAAAAAGCTCAAAGCCGCCTCTAGACGCTGCGCCATCTGCTCGGGCGTCTTGCCACTGTGGCGTGCCACAGCCTCGATGAGTTGGGGCGCAAAGATGTCGCTGGGCGCGGGCCTACCTTGCAGGTGTTCCAGGGTGTCCAAGATGCGGGCGCGGATGCGTTCACGCAGTTCTGCTGTGGCGGCGTTGGTGAAGGTGACCACCAGAATTTTCTGGATATCGAGATCCTGTTCTAGCAGCATTCGCAGGTAGAGTCCGCAAATATTCCATGTTTTTCCAGTGCCGGCAGAGGCTTCGATGAGGCTGATGCCGTCCAGTGGGCAGTTGAACACGTCGAGCGGTGTGGGAGCGAGGGAGGGGTTCATGGTTGGGAGACTTTCAATCTCGGATCGTCAATTTGATCAAGTAGCGGTCTCAATACCTTCGTTGCAAGTTCAAAAAATGCAGTGTCTAACGGATTGCTAAGGCCGCGCAGCGCCAGACGGTATGCCGGGTCACTATTTTCTTTATGGGGTTGATCCTTCGTGCTTTGCCACTTGATGCCGGCGCGTTTCGGATTCTGTCCATTGGTCATGTATTCCCAAGCGCTTTTTGGATAAAAATGCAACGGCGCCGCAAGCCCTTCGCGGTAGAGTTCTAAGAGTTCGGCGAGCCGAGCCTTTGCATCCGTATATGGTGCAAATTGGAAAAAACCGTCGCGCGAGTGCCAGCGGGTCACTCCGGGGCCTTGTTCCTTGCGCGTGGCGCAAATGAACAAGTGCGTGATCCAGCCCGCGAGGTAGTCGTTTACACGTGTTATGTCATAACGCCAACGAATCAGGCCGACGGTGCGCAAGTCACCAACGGCGCCGCTGAGCCTCCACGACTCATCGCTAATTGTGAAGTCCAGCGTAGCGACATGTCGTGCTTCAAACGGGGACGAAAGGTCCGCCGTTAAGGTTTGTGCAAACCGGTGTATATCGACCAGTTCCGATTCCAGTGCTGCTTCGCCAACCGAGCCCGTGGGCAATTCAGTGCCTGCGTGTCCTTGGCGACGCAGTTTGTCGATACCGGCTCCTTCCAGGGCGGCAGGCAGCAGGCGCTCAACCAAGTCTCGCAGTCCAGGCCAGTCGACAAGGAACGGTTCGTCATCGGACAGTCTCGCGTCGTGTTCCGGTAAAACTAGATGCAGTCGTTCTCGCAGCAAGTAGCGGCACGGGTTGGTGAAGAAGCGGATCAATTGTTCGAGTTGCACATCGCGAAACTCTGCTTCGGGTTGCGATAACGGGTGTGCAAAGAAGAGGGTGAGGCCATCCTGCGATGGATCATCTTCATCGGATTCATCGGCTGTCATCGCAGGTGCCGGAAACTCGATTTTTTTTTCGGGAGCTATGAGTTTCGCGCGGAGCGCCTCGCAATATTCGGCATTAAAGCTGCGCCGGCGCTGATCTTCGGATGCGCTGAAGTATTCCTGCGAAAACGGTTGCAGCGGATGCTCCACGGTGAGTCGACTGCAAATGGCTGGTTCGTCCACTTTAGTGTGACTACACGCCCGGACCAAGTATTCACTGAGTTCTGCGACTAGTACCGAGGGCGGACTTTTGCTGTTGTCGCGTGCACTGCGGCCGCTGTAGCTGAGATAAAGCCTTTCGCGTGCAGCCAATATCAGATCGAGAAATTGATTGCGCTCGTCGACGCGCCGTTGGCGGTCGCCGCGCATGGGCGATAGAGCCATGAGGTCGAATTCGAGTTCGCCCGCGGTGGTCGGGAGCGCGCCATCATTCAGGCCGATGGCGCATATCATCCGGTAGGGCAGGTTGCGCAGGCTGCCAATAGACGCGAATGTGACTTTTCCAGAAGGAACTCCGCCATGGGCACTGTCGTCGAGTAACTCGCCGAGTGCGGATTGGACAATTTCCAGAGAAACTTCACCCTGTATTCCACCGCGCTTCATGTGGTCATACAGGCGGGCGATAGCTGCACGTACCGTAGACAGGTCCTCGGCCCAGGCGTGGGATTCCTTGATAAAAGTGTCGAGCCCGCTGTTGAGTGCCTCTCGCCAACGATGTGGGTCCTTGGGTTCGCACCAGCTTTGTTGTAGGCGCAGTAGTTCGTCAGTGAAACGCCAGAAACGTCCGAGTGCAATGGCACTTTGACCTTCGGGGTTCCCGCTGCCGACGCGACTGCCGACGCAGGTCGTTGAATCACCCGTGGCGTAGGCAATATAAAGGCGGTGGAGGCCATCGGCAAAAGTATGCCTTTCCGAGGCAGGAAGGCCCAAGCTACGTCGCTCATCCGCAGACATTGCCCAGCGCACTCCCGATTCCTCGATCCAACCGCGAATGACTTCCAATTCCTCAGCATCGAGGCCAAACTGTGCTGCCACGGGTTCTTGCATCAGGAAGTCGAAAACCGCATTAGCTGGGTGACGCCCAGCACTCAGTGTGATCAATGTATCCAACGCGCGCGCGACCTCGTTCACGCCGCGCTGGGGTTGGCCGGTGACCGTATAGGGAATGTAGCGGTTGGCTGGTGCTGTCCCAAAGACTGCGTCGATCAGTGGTGCAGTTTCTATAAGGTTTGGTGTAATAATAAGAATCTCGGAGGGATGCGGTGCAGTCGGAGCCGCAAAAACAGAGAGTAATTGGTCCTGCAAGACTTCCAGTTCACGCGTCATTGAATGGCAAACGTGAAATTCCACACTGCGGTCATCAGTTGCCAGTGAGATGCAGCCAGGGCCTAGTTCATCGAGCGTGAGAATGGCATTCTGGAGTCGTCCGAGAAGGAGGTTGTTGCCGGCGGGGGTAAACAGGCTACCTGTTTCCTCTGTTTCTGAGTCGCCTGATAACAGCAGGTCGATGTGCGCTTGTGTCTGTTTTCCCCACCCAGCAAGTAGGCTGTTGCCAACATCATGATGTTGCGACTGATCCCGGGTTTTAAGATAACTGAGCTGTTTACGGTCGATGATTTCGAACCAGTATTCACTTGAAGGATTGAGTGTATAGATATAAATCTGGGTAAATCGCGACAAATGACGCAGCATCTCAAGGTAAAGCGGCGGCACCGAAGGAAGGCAAAACACGTGCGCTGAACTTGGTAGTCCTGCAGCAATTAGAGCGGACTTTTCTGCGGATTCGATGTGTTTGAAGAATTCAACGGAGGGGTGTTCTTTGGCGAGACCAATTTCCTCAGAAAGGCGGCGCCAAAGCGCGCCCTGCCACAGTTCGTCCTCGGCGCCGGTGTTATCCAGATTCTTGACGGCTGCTTTCTTATTGGCTGACCAAGCTGTCAGGAACGCAGGACGGTAGGTGATGTAGTGTTCCATTAGTTGTGCAATGCGACGCGCAAGATCGAGGCGCATGACGGCGTCCGCACCGTGGGTGTAGGTATGAAGTCGGTTGTGTTCCTTTGTAAAAGATGCATCTTCTAGTGCGCGGAACACCCGCCATGCGAGCACTTCCGGCGCAAAAGGCGACTCAACCTCAACCGGCACAACACGCGCAATCTGTCGCCACAACCACTGACCGAGGAATGAGAACTCGACGTTAGCGCAGATTCCTGTTCTGTCAGCAATTGATAGTTCGATATGCCGTTTCACTGCAGTGCTGGGAACGATCAGTTGCTGCGGCAAGAATGGTTCTAGTTTCTCTACCGAAAAACGGGTCAACAGTTGGTCCGCTAGATCCTCAAACCGATTGCAGAAAGTGATATACAGCATTCGCCATGATTCCTATTGGATACCGTTGTCGGCGGCAGTATGGTTGACGTTGGTGTGTTTGTATTCTATTGGTATAAATATTTAGCTAATAGAAAAGTAAAAAAATATGGCAGCCTTAATTGCTGAGAGACCGAATTTAATAAGGAGGAGCGTAAAAATGAGCGAATTTAGAAAATTCATTGAAAAAAAATTTAATCAGGCTCAAAAATCAGTATGCGATGTACCTACCCAAAGAAGTGGTTTTTTTAAAGCCACTCTAACTGAAGCTGGTGTTATGGTTAGTTGTCTTGTTAAAGGATGGTATCCACTGGAATGGAAATATTTTGATGCTGTTGAAAAATTACTGAAAGAGCATAAGTCTGCGAAAAGAGGGGATGCAATGAAGGGGAGGCTCGGCGATGAACTACTTCCTATGGATTCAGTTGAGGGATGTATGGCTTATTGTAATAACTCAGTTAGCGGCCAAACAGTCTTTCGAAGAATCAGTCCAGTTGCGAATCTTTTAGTCTGGGCAGGTGTTTGTAAACACGGCGAGGGCATACTCAGTTTACTTTAGGTTTGCATATTGGGTTGCTTAATCCGGCCAGTCGCCGATGCATTGCATCTGCACCTTGTCCCCCGGGCAAATCGGTGGTCCGAAATGCAGAAACCGTTTTGGCACGGTTACTTTGTAGCCACAGATTTCGCAGCAGGCTTTTGGGGGTGGACTGGACTGAACGCGTTTGGCCGGTGCATTGAGCTTGCCGTGAGGGTAGGGCGGTAGTTCTTTGAGAATGGCCTCCAGTTTAGGTTTTAGCTTTTCTGCGGCCGACGCGCTGCGCATCGGCCCCTTCATGCCAATGGCAAGAGCAATCGCTTTGAATTCCTTGCCATGTTTGTGGACACAGTCGTCAACAGCATGTATCAGTTCATGGGCGAGGGTATCGATCGCCTCATAGGCGCTGCCGAGGGTTGGCGAGATAAATATGTGGTTGAGCTTGTCTTTGGCGCCACCGCGCGCCCAGCACTGGCCAATTGCGTTGCTCCTGATGCCGCCACTCGGAAAGCCGATCGACGTTTTTACGGGGGGTACTTCATGTCCGATCGCCTTAAATATTGGGGCGAGCTTGGCGACCGCCGCCTGTAGCCAGGCCTCACGGTTCTCCGTGCTATCAGTGGAAGGGGCGATTGCGTCGGCGTTGGGTTTTATGCTCATGGGGCAGCCTCTCCGAAATTAGGTGAGGTGCCACGATGAACGACGACAGGCTCAAAGAGCGAGCCAGGGTTCTATATTTGATCGGGCTCACAATATGAGCCAGCAAGCACATAGACTCCGTTTCCCAGATGTCCAGTCCGCCATGTTTTATGGAGGTTAGTTCGTGGAAGAGCACCCCCCAAACACACTAGAGATCGATGGCGAGTATTTCGCCATGGAAGGGCAGCCACTCGAGGCTTATTTCGCCCTGTCTGACATCCCGCCGATCTTGTCGCCGGACGGGGAGGGCTACTGGTCTGGTTATTTAGCGTTGTGGTCTATGCGTGGGGAACGGCTCTACCTCACCGATTTGCAGTCCAAAAAAGAGTTTGAATACGAGTTTCCCGAAT
>CAIWNB010000468.1 GCA_903913965.1 uncultured beta proteobacterium | reverse complement strand
GTCACCACCCCGCAGTCGTTGAGCGAACAGACTTCCACCCAGCTCGCCAAACCGCTGCCGCTGTTTGTCTCGGCCTCCATATTGCTCTTGATCGGTATCGTGCCAGGCATGCCGCATGCGGTCTTTCTGACCCTGGCCGGCGCCACCTACGGCGTCGGATACCTGCTGATCAAACGCGACAACGACACAGTGACAATGGAGCGCACCGAACTCGAACAAGCGCCGCCCCCTGCCCCCAAGGAACTCGACTGGTCGGATATTGATCACGTTGATCTGATCGGGCTCGAAATCGGCTACGGGCTGATTCCGATGGTGAACCCGGATTCCGGCGGCCAGTTGATGTCGCGCGTCAAAGGCATCCGCAAGAAGCTCTCGGCGGAGCTCGGGTTTCTGGTGCCCGCGGTGCGCGTGCGCGATGTGCTCACACTCGAACCGAACTCCTACAACATCCTGATCAACGGCGTGGTACGCGCCAGCGGCCAGATTCAATCCGAACGTGATCTGGCGATCAATCCCGGCCATGCCTACGGCAAACTCGAAGGCATGCCGACCAAAGACCCCGCCTTCGGCCTCGATGCGACGTGGATCGACCAATCGCAAAAAGACTATGCGCGCACCCTCGGTTACACCGTGGTCGATTCGAGCACCGCACTGGCAACACACTTGAACAAGGTGCTGCGCGAAAATGCGGCCGACCTGATCAGTCAGGACGAAACCCAGCAACTGCTCGACAAACTGGGCAACCGCTTTCCGAAGCTGGTTGAGAACCTGGTGCCGGGCAAACTGCCGCTGTCGATCATCACCCGCGTGCTCCAGAATCTGCTGGCTGAATCGGTGCCTATCCGTGATATGCGCTCGATCGTCGAGACGCTGTGCGATGAGTCCGCAAAGACGCAGGATCCCGAGCAACTGACCACGTTGGTGCGGCCGCGCATCGGCCGCATGATTCTGCAGAATCTGGCAGGCGTCAAAGAAGTGCTGCCGGTAATCACCCTCGAACCGAATCTCGAACGCGTGCTGCAAAACGCCGCAGAACAAAGCAATGCCGGCCATGCCGCGGTACTCGAACCTGATCTGGCCGAGAGCATGTTCCGCGCTCTGCGCAACGGCACTACCAAGACCATGGAGCAGCACGACTGCGCCGTCCTCGTCGTCTCGCCAACCGTGCGGCCGTGGCTGGCAAAAATGCTCAAACACCGAGTCGGCGATCTGGTCGTGCTCTCTTACAGCGAAATCCCCGACGACCAGGCAATCAAGGTCGTACTCACCATCGAAACCCAGTCGAAACAACATTAAGGTCGATTTATGGAACTCAAACGCGTATTGGCCGCAGACAGCCGTGCCGCAAAAGAAAAAGCCATCAGCCTTTATGGAAGCGATGCGTTGATTTTGTCGAATGACCGCGTCAACGGGCAGGTTGAGCTGATCGTCGCCGTTGATCTCGTCCCGGATGACGCCCTGTATCAGACGACGGAGCGCCCCGCCATGACAAGCGCATCCAAAGCCGCGGCTTTCTCGCCACTGATCCAGCCGCCGCCGTTTAGCCAGGTGCTGCAAGGCACGATGCGGCGTATGCGCCACAACGCGCCCGATGCCAGTGTCGAACAACAGCAACCCGCCGCCACGCCACAACCGCAGCACGAAGAGCGCGAGCAATTACGCGCCCGGGAGCTGGTCGCGATGGTCAAGGCCGAACTCGAAGAAATGCGCCGGGAGATCCGCATCTCGCGGGCAACCTCGGCGTGGGAACAGACTGCCGGCCTCTCACCGGCGATCCAGGCGCTGGCCCATCGTATGCGTGAAGCCAACGTCGGCGCGCCGCTGCGCGCACTGCTGATCGATGAGGTCAAAGACTTTGAAAACCCCGAACAGGCCACCGTCCATTTGCGTGCGAGACTGGGCAGCCTGCTCAAGCGCAAGACCATACCTGCCCCGCTGCAAGGCGTGCATGTCATCGCCGGCCCCTCCGGCGCTGGTAAATCCTGCATGGTGCGTAACATTGCCAGTGCGCATACGCCACTTTATGGCAACGACGACATCGCCATCATCAGCTTTAACGACAATCGTGTCGGCGCCTGGCCGCAACTGCAACTGCTGGGTTCAGCAGCCGGCGTCGAGTGCTACAAAGTCAAAACCACAGACGCCCTGCGTGACCTCGTCGGCAGCCTGTCAGACAAGAAACTGGTCATCGTCGACACCCCGGGCAGCCACGTGACGGAACAGATCACCGGTATCCGCGGCGCGCTCACCAATGCCTCGCTACACCTGGTGCTGCCGACCGACGCCTCTACCGCCACCATCAAAAGATTTCTGCAGATTCAGGGGATCCGCTGGGACAGCCTGATGCTGACGAAATTTGATGAATGCACAAACCCATGGCCAATGCTGCAGATGTTGAACGAGGAAACGCTGGCCATATCCTTCGACAGCGTCCAATCGCTGCTTGGTAATGCTGAAGCAAGCGGACGCACCATTGAAAAAATGGTCGTTGCAGGCCTGGATTTATTGGAAGCGGATGCTTCATTCCAGCCCGCATTAATGGATAATTCCCTCCGTCACCGTCATGCAGACGCGGTTCGGCATTAAGCCGCCGACAAATAAAATGGACAACAATCAATGGATGTAATCGGCATAGCAAGCGGCAAAGGCGGTGTCGGCAAAACGACGACTTCCGTCAACCTGGCCGTCGGCCTGGCGATGCGCGGCCACAAGGTCATGCTGTTCGACGCCGACATGGGCCTTTCCAACGCGCAACTCGCGCTCGGCTGCACCACGGCGTTCAATTTCGGTCATGTGCTGTCGGGGGAAAAAACCCTCGCTGAAATTATCGTCACCACACGCCAGGGTATCCGTCTGGTGCCAGGCGCATCCGGGGTGCAAAAACTCGCCTCACTGAGTCCGCTCGAAGCCTCCGGCATCGTACAAGCCTTCAGCAGCATCGAAGAAGACATTGATTTTCTGATCGTCGATTCAGCTGCCGGCATTTCCAGCTCGGTGCTGACCTTTATGCAGGCCTCGCAACGGCGTCTGATCGTGCTGCGCGACGAGCCCTCCTCGATCGCCGACGCCTACGGCACCATCAAGGTGCTGATCAACGAATGCAAACTCGACGAAATCTACGTAGTGCCCAACATGGTCGACAGCCAGGCCGCCGGGCGCCTGCTCTACAAACGCATCAATGATGTTTGCAAAAAATTTCTCGGCCAGCCTGTACAATACCTTCACTCCATTACCAATGACGAGCATATGCTGGCCGCGGCGCGTAACTATCAATCGGTATTGGAATTCGCACCGGGTGGCAACGCCGCGCGGGATTTCCGCAAACTCGCGGAAACAGTCGATAGCCTGAACGTCACCGCCACGCCCAGCGGCGGCCTGCAGTTCTTTTTTGAGCGAATGATTGCGCAAAAAGCCGTTTAAATGAAATCATCCGGCATCCACCTCTATGCACAGGCCAGCGAGAACAGCGATTCTCTCGTGCTGGCCAATCTCACGCTGGTCAAACGCGTGGCACTGCATCTGAAGGTGAGGCTGCCGCCGTTTGTGGAGTTCGACGATTTGCTCCAGGCCGGCATGCTCGGCCTGATTGAAGCCTCACGCAGCTTCAAGTCTGAAAAAGGCACGCCCTTCGACGGTTTCGCACGCCTGCGTATCAAGGGGGCCATGATTGATCACGTGCGCCGCCTGTCCTACCTGCCGCGCTCGGCGGTGGCCACCCGCAAAACCCATTCCGGCGCGACGAAGGCGCTCTCCGGTGAACTCGGCCGCGCCCCGACGCAGCAGGAGCTGGCCGACTTCATGGAAATGGATATCAACGAACTGCAAAAAGAACGTCGCGAGGCGAGCCAGTTCGAAACCGAGTCACTCGAAGACTATGCCGAGGCAGTGGAAAATCTGCCTGACAGCGAAGATGCGATCCCGGACGTCGCGCTCGAGAAGGCGCAATTTTCAGAAGAACTCGTGAAGGCCATTGAGGCCCTGCCCGAGCGCGAAAAGCTCATCCTCTCGCTCTACTACAAAGACGAACTGACGCTCAAGGAAATCGGGGAAATCGTCGGCGTCGGCGAATCGCGCGTCAGCCAGATCCTCACTAAAACTGCGCAGTCCCTGCGTCAAACCCTGCAGTAGCCCACCGCGGCAAACGTTCTACTCGCGGTATTGCACCGTGATGCTGATGCGGCGGTTACGCGGGTCTAGCGGATCCGAGGCGACGAAAGGCTCCTTGTCAGCCACCCCCTCGATGCGACTAATCCGTTTCTCGTCAACGCCCTTCTTGGTGATGATCTGACGTGTGACATCGGCGCGCTCAGCTGAAAGCGACCAGTTGTTGCGGTTGGTTCCCGCAAACGCCAGTGCATCAGTATGACCGCGCACCTTGATGTTGTTGGGCATGGCGGCCAGCGAACGCGCGATCTCTTCGATCAAACCCTGCGACTTGCCGTTTAATTTGGTCGTGCCGAGAGCGAACATCGAAAAATCGGCCTTGTCGATAATCTCAATGCGCAGGCCGTCCTTCTCGCGGGCAAAGATCACGTTATCTTTGAGCTTGGCCAAATCGCTGTCCTGCGACATCTTGTCTTTCAACTCTTTTTCGAGTTTTTCGAAGTTGGCCTTATCGGATTCGGCAGCGATACGCGCTTTTTCTTCCTGGGTCAGCGCGTCGGCTTTGTCCTTGTCGCTGTCCTTACTGCCGGTGTTATCGCGTGGCTGCAATATCTGCATGAGGCCGGTCTGTGCTGCAGCCTGCGGCAAGGCCGTTTCATCAATGATCGATTGCCCACCCATCAAACCGGTAGAGCCGGAGGTATTGTTAACCGTAATCGCGCTTTTGGTCAGCGAGGTCGGTTTGAAATAATCAGCAATTGCTTTACGCTGGTCGGAATTGGTCGCTCCCAGCAACCACATCAGCAAAAAGAACGCCATCATGGCGGTCATCATGTCAGCCAGCGCGATCTTCCAGGCACCACCATGAGCCCCGGCATGCCCCTCATCGATGATTTTCTTGACGATGATGGGCGCGAGTGGTGCGGCCTCTTCGGCCGGCGCCTCGGCTGCGGGGGGCTCGGTTGCAGGTGTTCCGGTTGCAGGCGCGCCATCGGCGGCAACTGCAGCGACTTCCTTACCCGCTTCTTCCTGACCCGCCTCGGCGGCCGCTTCAGCCATTATTTACCCCTTAAACCGTCAAACACTTCGGAGAACGATGGCTGGTTCTCATGCGAGATACTGACGCGCGCCGCTTCGATAATCACCGGCATGGGATGACCGTTGAGCGTACCGACGATAATCTGTTTGGCGACGTGATAAATCTGCCCTTCCTCGTCGACGATCTGCTTCAGGCGCACGCTCAGCGGCTCCATGAAACCATAGGCCAGCAACACGCCCAAAAAAGTACCGACCAACGCCGCACCAATCAGCGCACCCAACACCGCCGGCGGTTGATCGATCGAGCCCATGGTCTTCACCACGCCCAGCACGCAAGCAACAATGCCCAGGGCCGGCAATGCACCGGCCATCGTCGCCAGCGTCTCAGCCGGTTTCAAGGCGTCGTGGTGATGGGTCTTGATCGAGGCATTCATGATGTCCTCGACCGAGTCGGGACGGGGCGCCGAGGACGACACCACGATCAAGCGTATGCTATCGGTGATCAGGTGGATCAGCGCGTGATCATGCAGCAGTCGCGGATATTCGCCGAAAATCGGGCTCGATTCCGGCGCCTCGACATGCGACTCCAGCGCCACCGCACCCTCGGCCTTCAGCACTTTCATGATCTTGGCGACCAGAAAGATGGTGTCCATGTAATCCTGCTTCTTGAACGCCGGGCCCTTGAGGATCTTGCCGAGTCCGGCAAGGGTCCCCTTGACTATCGTCATGCTGTTGGCGGTGATCAAGCCGCCAATCGCCGACCCCAAAATAGCCGTTCCTTCGAGAGGCAGGGCGTGCCAGATCGGCGCCATAGAGCCACCGCCGACGATAAAGCTGCCGAAGATGCAGGCCAGACCAAAAATAATCCCAACGATACTTAGCACGGCAAACCCCTCACAAAGAACAACCCGTCTTCCCGGACAAAACGTCGCACCACAACCGAGGCCCGGTCCGCTGACCTGTTAACGCAACCAGATACAACCTGGCACCGGCCGCACTTTTACGCCGCCTTCGCATGCATCAGTGTCGGCACGGTACGCCAGGCTTCACGTATTTCCATCATCATGCCGCGCACTTCATTCAAAGCCGCGAGATCATTTTTCATGTTGATATGCAACAAACGGCGCGTGATATAGCCATAGAGCTCGGACAGATTACGCGCCAGATCACCGCCTTTTTCATAATCAAGCGAGCCCTGCAAACCGATGACAATACGACCGGCGCGGGTGAGGTGGTGTGACTTCGCCTGTATGGCATTGGCTTTAATATGTCCTTCGGCCGCATTCAAATTATCAAGCAGACCGTCGAACAACATTTGCACCAGCTCGACGCGGTCTGAAGAATCCACGCCGGTCTCCACCATAACCGCCCCGTAATTCGCCGCAGCTCTACGATTTTGCATAATTCTCTCCTTAAGAATATTTCGGTATCCAGAGAGAAGTCGGCAGCAAAATTGTTTTCTTGAGCCTCCCGCAACGCATCATTTCAATCTCTTTATGAAATCCAGGCAGACCGTCGGCGACGGACTGATTAATTCGCTTTAATAACTTCAACCACCGTCTCGGATGCGGTCAAACGCGGCATTTCTGACTGATCGCGCCCAGGCGCTTCGAGCAAAGGCGGCGGCTCCGAGTGGTCCGCGGCCGACTGCGGCTCACCGCCCGCTCCCAGCGCAGTCGCTGTGGAATCAGGTAATAGATGTGCCCCTACTTGCGGCGCAGGCTGGATATTTGCCTTCGCAAAAAGATTTTGGGCAACCGCATTAAGGCGGCTGCGCAATGCCGATATATCGCCTGGTACGCACACACTGCGCGCCTCACCGATCGCATAAATTTCTCCACTCTCGGCGGACGGTAGCCAGGACGCGACTTGTCCGCCCGACGTTTTTATCAATCGGATCGGTGCCGGTAAAACTCTTACCCCCTGACGACCGTCGAGGACCCCCTCCTCGAAGAGCTCCTCAATGTGCCGCTGCAAAACCGGCGCGTAGAGTCGCTGCATCTCGGCGACTTCAGCAGAGTTACCACCACCGGCAACCATCGCCTCCCAAAGATGTTGTCCACCAAAGCCATTGAAACGCGCGTCAGTCGTACCAGCCTTGACGATGCCCGCGCCGGCGCTATGTGAAGCATGCGCTTCGATCTTGCGTACACGATCAATCAGGTAAATGATTAACACCACCAGACCGGCGAGCGAAACGAATATAGCGATCAGCAGAAAATTCGTCATGAGTGACACGCCGTCATTGGTGTGATGCCACCAGCACTGTCGCCGGGCAGCGATGCTTGGTTCGACATATTTTATTTATTGCTGTACATCGCCGAGAGGCCGGCAAAGGTTGAGGTCAGACCCGTCTGTTGGCTCTTGACCTGACCGACGATGGAATCCATGATTGCAAATTGTTGTATGTAACGCTTTTGCACCGCAGCCATGCGGGTCTCGAGCTTGGCGAGGTCGTCGGTATACGTTTTTATTTTCGACTTGGCCCCGTTCATCGACGAGAAGATGGCCCCCTTCGCAGTCGATACATTGGTGTCGGTCAGTGCTGTCAATATTTTCACTGCATCACCGGCGAGACCCCGCTTCGTTGCATACGACACCGAGGGATTGCTGATATTGGCCGTGAGGGCCTTCACGACATCTGTATATTTGGTATCGAGGGCCGATTGCAATTTCACATCATCCGCTTCTAACATTCCGTCGAGCTGTATGGCGATCCCCATGTCGCGAAACGCGTTGACGGCGGTGGCCGCCGAGGAAGACGGGCCGGTCACCAGACTTCGCGCTTGATTGCGTATGCGTGCGACCATCGAGTCACTGACAAGAGAACCACCAATGGTCTTGTCAGAAGAGGACGCATCGCTGACCGTATTGAGTATCTTCTGCAGATCGTTATAGGCCGCAACGAGGCCGGCGATCTTTTGCTTGACCTGTGCGGTATCCCGGGTGACCTGGACAAATGTCGGGGAGGCGCCAGTCACCGCGCCTGATACGCCATCAGTCACCGGGTTGGCGCTGGCGCTAAACACGTTGATGGTCAGCCCGGTAATCGCATCGGTGATGTCATTGCTCGGCCGGACCAGGGTAACGCCATCAACCTTGACCCTGGCATCGGCAGCCGCCGTTAGCACCGAAAAACCCAGCGCAGAAAGCGGGCCGGAACCATCTGTTTCAGCTAGCGTAAAACCATGGATCGTACCGGTGGCTTCTGCCGTCAGCACCACCTGAAAAGGGTTTGCGCCGGTGCCTGTATTCACCAGGCTGGCCCCCACACCGGTGCCTGCACTGTTAATCGCGGCAACCGCCTGATTGACGGTACTTCCCGCGGCAAGGTGAACTGTGACGGGCGTCTTTGACGCATCTGCCGGAGTAATCGTCAGATCAAAAGCAGCGCCGCCATTAACCAAAGCTGAGCCTGCCGTATAACCGGTGGAAATACTGCGTTGCGCAGCAGCCACCTTCAACACTTCGATCTGGTGAAATCCAGGCGCAGCCGCACTTGTGGCATTGGCCAGAAATGCCGACGTATCGGTGGTTTGCACACTCGATGTTTCGAGCGCACTGCTGCTTTGCAACGCGGCAAACGAACTCTTGAGGGCAGACAGCGCAGAGAGAACAGCACCGTCCCCGGAAATCGTCGCATTACACTTATCTATGCGTCCCTGGATAATCTGCTTGCGCGGCGCGCGCTCAGCCTCGGTAAGGTTCTGGGCCAGCGTCTTGATATCAATCCCGGACCCGCCCCCCAGGGCCGACACCACATTGGTACTGGCGGTTCCGGCGGTTGTTGAGGTTGTCGTGGTCATCTTTATTCATCCGGGAAGGTCTGGAACATCAATTGGTAATTTCTATTCAAGCCCCGTTAAGTGTGAATCGACTCAAACGGCACAAGCTTTAGCGGCGGCAGCTACTTGATAAAGTCAAACAGACTCATTTTTGCAGTCTGTGCAAAACTCGATTGCGCCGCTTGTAACGACAGCATCTGTTTTTGTAAATCGGTGGCGGCGACGGTGTAGTCGGTGTCTTTGATGCCGGAGAGGGTGGTTTGCAAACGCAATGTCGTGGCATCGATGATGCTTTTCTGTTGTTCTATACCATTGCGATCGGCACCAATCTGGGCCAGCGCGTGCGAAAACCCGGACTGGAGCACGTCCACTTCGCCCAATCCGCGTTGCATATTGGCGCCGTTCCCGCTGTCGATGGCTTTAGTCAGATCATCGATCGCCTGGAAAAAACCGATACCCGTGTTTACGCCGCTGTTATCCCGGGCCACTCCGGTAAATACTTTTGAACCCACGCCCCCAACGGAGACATGACGTTGATCACCGATCGCGATGTCAACCTGACTTTGATCGCCGACATAAGAGACTGCCCCTTCAACATCAGCCTGAAACGGTACTGTTCCGGTACGCGCACCGCCAAAAACGAAATTGCCACTCTCATCACGTGTGTTAGCCAGAGACAACAATTGGTCACGGAGCGTTTTGATTTCAATATTAATATTCTGGCGGTCCTGCGGTGAGGTCGTATCACTGACGACCTGAACCGTCAGTTCCTTGATACGGATAAGCACATTACTGGCGGCAGAAACACTGGCCTCCTGATTCGCCAGACGGTTATCCGCCTGGGTCAGTGACTCGCCATAGGCAGCCTGCCGGTTTAACGCCGTTTGCAGACGCTGCATCGACGCATTGGCATCCGGGTTATCGCTCGGGTTAGCGATCGCGTTGCCGGTGGCAAGCTGGCTCTGGGTCTTGGTGATGCGCACCTGGACGTCCTGCATTTGCGTCACGGCAACGCCAAACGCGTAATTGGTTGAAATAGCCATCTTCGAAATCCTTTAACGAATCTGCGCGATGTAGTCGAACAGCTGACTGGCCACCTGCATGGTCTTGGCCGCAGCCTGATAAGCCTGCTGAAAACGCACGAGGTCGGCCGCCTCCTGATCGAGATTGACCCCGGAGGTTTGGTCGCGCCGCTTTTCCGCCTGCTGGCTCACCGCCTTCATGGCCTGCTGTGCAACGGTCGCCTGACTGGCAACGATCCCGATACTGCTGACCAAATCGTTATAGGCAACGCTGATGGTTTTACCTTCGGGGGTAACGGCGGCATCTTTCAGCTCTACCACGCGCGCAATATTGCCGTTGTTGCCGACACCATCCTGATTGCCGTCAACCGTGAACACATCACCCGCCGCCGGCGTGCCCGACAGTGTGATCAAACGGCTGCCAAGCTGGATGCCGGCCGCCGGATCGTATTCGCGGCTGGCAATTTCGGTCTGGTTGGCGGACAGCATGTCGGTGATCGTATACGTCGTCGCACTGGTGAATTGAATCTTCAATTGCTCATGTCGCGCGCTTTCAAGCGGGTTGAAGCCCGCTACTGCGTAGGTCGTCGAGGCAAGACCCAGACGACTCAGATCGGGGCTCCCCGGCAGCCTGGTTTCGACCGCCATGGCGTGGTCGCTGGTGAGACTAATGCTGCCGTGATAAGTGCCGTTAGCAAGTCCGAGGGCGTTTTTCCCGCCGGCACCGCCAATTTGAATGTCTGCCCCTGCAACCGCTGCGGTCAGAACCAACCCGCCCTGAGGGTTCGCCTCCGCATGGACACTGGCGCCGGCCAGGTTGATTGCTTGCGCCAGCGCCACCGCATTGGCGCAGGTGGCAATCGTCTGGCCGTTGATGGTGATACCACGCGTGAAATCAAGGCGAGTCGCGGGGATCTGCAATATGTTCGAGGCGGTGGCGATTACGCTGGTCTTTGCGCTAATGCTGTTGACCCAGGTGGCGATATCACCGGCCTGCATCGCGCCGGCAGGCAGCGTCAATGCAGGCAGCGCGCTGCCGTTGATGCTCACGCTGCCACCAGCAATCACCGTCGCACCGGTGGCACCGCTGAAATTGGCAATCGGGGCCCCCTCAAGCCTGGCTGGTGACGGCGCGTAACCAATCACTTTGCTGTTCGCCGGGTCGGACGGATCGGCGTACACCGGCGTATTACCCGGAATCGCATGGGCACCGTTGACCACACCCTGAGCGGTGTAAGCACCGGCCACGGAACCGGAACCGCTGCCCGTCGCGAAGACCAACAAATCCTCCGGCACCGCACCATCAAGATAAGCCCCCGCGCGCAAGCCCAGACGTTGCAACATCGCCGGATTGCCGCTGGCGCTGATGCCGACGCGGATTTCGTTAGCGCTGCTCAGACTGATATGGCCGTGAAAGGTGGTGCCGCCGGTAATCCCCAAGGCATTTTTTGCGCCGGGGCTGGTAATAGCGATATCCGCACCGGGGTCATCCGCCGTAATGACCAGGCCGCCATGCGGATTTAAAGACGCGGTAACGCCCGCCCCGGAGGCCGTAATGGCGGCGGCGAGATCATCTGCAGTGGCGCACGCGTTGATGGTCTGGCCGTTGATCACCACTCCACTGCTCAAATCAAGCTGACCGACCGGGACTTCGAACTGCGTCGTTGCAGTCGCCGTCACACCGGAGGCTGCCGTTTGATGATTGAACCAGACCGCGACATCTCTTGCCGACATGCCGCTGGCGGGAATATTCAAAGGCCCGAGATCGACCCCGTTGACCGTCAGCGCAGCGGAAGGAATGTTGGTATTGGTCGCCGCACCGAGGATCGCTGCACCATCGATTTGTGCCGGCAACTGCCGATAGCCCATGATGTTCTGTGTCGCCGCGTCAAACACCGGCGCACTGCCGGCTACTGCGCGCGCACCATAAAAGACATCCAACCCGCGGTAACCCTGGCTCCCTGACTTGTTGAGATAGGTATCCGAATAGGTCGCACCCGGACTAAAGCCATTTTGCGACTTCACCAGCAGATTAACTTGATTGGCATCCAGCGCCTTGCCGATCAACTGCCGCCCGTCCTTGCTAAACACCTGCAGGTTCTGCTCCTCTGAAGTCACACCATCCAAATACAGCGCGAGATTGCTGTAGCCGGCCGGAATAGTCGCCACGCCCTTGTAGCTCGAGGTCGAAAACGGCACGCCGGCGCTGACGTTGGGATTGCTCACCAGAACAGCATCAATCTTCGACGGCGCCGTCGGCACCACCGCTGCCGCCTGAAAGACAACGCTGGCATTCACCCCGCTCGTATTGGCAGCGCCTGGAGTGGCACGAAACAAGGCCGCTGCGGCAATCTTGCGCGGATCGGTTACGGCCAGTTGTATGCTGGCCGACGGATGCTGGTCGGCATGCAGCGTCACGGTCTCACCGTCCTGGCCCCCGCGGCTGATCGTCAGTTCGGTGCCGTTAATGGTGAGGTGGTCGCTGCCGCGGGCGCTCACGCCAGTCGTCAGATCAGTCGCCATCCACTGCTGTCGCTGGCCGTCAAAACGCAGCTGCAAATCGTGGAATGAAAACGTCGCCGGATCGACCACTTTTGACGATACCTGCACATCACCGGATGAAGTCGGCGCGTCGACCCGGAACAACGGCTGCATGGCATATAAATCTCCGCCCGTGTTGCCGTTAAGGTCTACGCCGCTCTTGTTGATCTTGTTCACCGCATCGGCAAACGTGGAGGCGAGTGAATCGAGCTGGTTGAGCGCCGGCTCGAGCGCCTGCTGACGAAAACTGATCAAGCCGCCGATGCTGCCACTCGTCACGCCCGGAATACTCACCGGCTGACCGTAGGGATCGAGCAGGATGTCGACCTTGCCCGCTGACGCATCGCTGAAGGTGGCGCCCAGACTACGCGCGCGCCCCCCCTCCACTAACAGCCCTGTGCCACCGGCATCACCGACGCCAACATTCACCTCACCATTGTTTCGGCTGGTCACCGTAATACCGACCAATTTCGACATCTCACGCAACAATTGGTCGCGCTGATCAAGCAACTCCGGGGGCTGGGCTGCGAGCGTCGGATTTTTATTCAACTGCAAATTGACGGACGCCAGTTGTTGCGCCATCGTATTCAGATTGCCGAGGTCGGCCTCAATTTCGCTTTTACTGTCGCTGCCGATAGTGGCAAGCTGGCTGTTCAATTCACGAAACCGCCCACCCACTGCATCGGTATCACGCAGAAACTGTCCGCGCAGATCAATCGAGGCCGGGTCACCCGACAGCGCCTGTGCCGAGGAAAAAAACTTGTCCAACGCGGAGGTCAGGCCGACATCCGCCCCCCCCATCACGTCGACGACACGATTGGCATACTGGACCAGCGGTCCCTGTGTATTTAGGCCGCTATAAGAATTGCGCAGCGTGCCCTCGACGAACTGGTCATAGAAACGCTTCACGCCTGCGACTTGCACGCCGGTACCCAGATAAACCTGGCCGACCGCCTGCGGTGCACCTGCTGAGAGGTCAACCTCCTGCCGTGAATAGCCGACCGTGGTCAGGTTGGCGATATTATTGCTGACCGTACCCAGCGCACGCTGATAGGCTGCTACCGCACTGCCGCCGATGGAGAGGATGTCACTCATGACAATTCAATGCACATTCTCTGGCATGCGCTAACGTGCGCGGTTAATCGAAAATTCACGCTGCAATTCAAACCCGGTCGACGGCTGCGGCCGACTGATCTCATAAGCATCCGCAGCACGGCGCAGCGGCAGACTACCGGCCGGCGGCTTCGCCAGCGGCAATGCCACAGCCGGCTCACCCGCCGCCTGACGCCGCTTCAATTCGTCAGAGGCAGTCACCTGTGCCTGGGTCTGCGCAAACTGTTTTTCAATCATCGACGCAATACCCATGGTGCCGCGTTTGGCCAGTTGCATCGACAGCTCGTGATCATGCATCGACTGATAGGTATCCATGGTTTGCGAGTTCAAAAAATCACTCTTAAAGCTGGCGTCGCGCATCGACTTCAACATCATCTGCACAAACATGGCTTCAAACTGTTGCGCCGCCTCGCGATTGCCGGTTTCTGTTTTACGTTGCGCCTCGCCGCGCAAACGCGCGATGCCGGCAAAATCCAGGTAGGAACCAGTTACCGCGTTCGCGTTGGCAACATCGTTCGCCATTTAGATCACCACCAGCTCGGCGCGCAGACTGCCTGAACGCTTGAGCGCTTCGAGTATTGCCACCAATGCCGAGGGCGTGGCACCGACCTGATTGACTGCGTCAACAATCTCACGCAGATCGACGCCAGGCTTGAAAAGGAACATCGGATTCTTCGCTTCACTGACGGAGACATCCGCGTTTTGCACCGCCGCGGTGGTGGCACCAGCGCCACCCGCGCCGCCGGCACCACCGGCACCGGCTGCACCACCGGCCCCGCCTGCGCCCCCTGCGCCGCCACCTGTGAACGGATTGGGCTGGCTCACTTCATTGGTCATCGCAATGCGAACCGTGATACCGCCGTGGGTAACCGCTGCGGCCGTCACCCGGACATTACGACTAATGACCACTGTGCCGGTTCGCGAGTTGACCACAACCCGCGCGGTCGCCTCGCCGGGCATGACATCCAGATTCTCGACCATGCTCATGAATGCAATACGCTGACTGATGTCCTGCGGCACGCGCAGTGAGATCGAAATGCCATCAATCGCCGCCGCAGTGCCGGCACCAAAGGTGCCATTAATCGCATTCATGATCGCGTTTGAGGTCGTAAAGTCGTGGGTCATCACGTTAAGCACCACCATCTCGGATTTCTCAAACGCCGTTTCGACGGTTTTTTCAACCGTAGCACCACCCGGAATACGCCCCGAATTGGTCGGACCGGTTGAAACGCTGGAACCCGCGGCACTCGCCTCCACCGTAGCGATCGTCAATGAGCCCTGTGCCAGCGCGTAAATCTGCCCGTTAGCACCACGCATCTGCGTCATCACCAGATTGCCACCACGCAGGCTGCTGGCCTTGCCGATAGCCGATACATTGACATCAATTTTTTGTCCGGGTTTGGCCAGTGCCGGCAGTTCCGCGGTCACCAGTACGGCGGCTATATTCTTAACATCGAGCTTTGCCACCGCCGTGCTGCCGTTATCGAAGTCGGCCAGAGGACCGTCAACGCTCACCCCCAATTTATTTAACATCGAGCGCAGGCTCTGGCCTGAGAACGGTACGTCGCTGCCGTCACCGGTACTCTGCAAACCAACCACCAGACCGTAGCCTATCAACTGGTTGCTGCGGATACTCGCCACCGAGGCCAGATCCTTGATGCGATCAGCGTGCGCCACCGGCAGGCACAAAGCTGCCAGCAAGACCCACACGACACCGTTCAGAACATTACGCATGGTTTTCCAGGCTCCTAAAACGGCCAGTATTTATAAAGTGCCCGCGTACCCCAGCCGGCACGTGACGCGTCCGCACCTTCGCCACTGCCGCGATAAGCGATTTGCGCGTTCGACAAACGCTTGGACTGCACGGTGCCATTGGGCGCGATGTCGTCAACACGAACAATGCCGGCGACCTGTATCACCTCCGGACCTTCGCTCAGCACCAGTTGTTTCTCGCCGCGCACCGAGAGGTTTCCGTTCGAAAACACTTCAACCACGGTCACCGCAATCGAGCCCTGCAACGTCGCCAGTTGCCCCGAGTCGCCGGTTCCGTCACTCGTAATAACGTTGCCGTCAGCCTTGATTTGTTTGGCCGCCGACCCCAACCCCGGGAATCCTACCCCCCACTTGCTCAAACCATTACCGATACCGGCCTGGACCGAGGGCAATGCATCGTTGACTGACGTACGGGTGGTCTTCGTGTTTTGAGTGCGTTTGGCCTGTGTCGATTCGTCAAGTAGCACGGTAATAATGTCGCCAACCTGATAGTTACGCTTGCGCCCGAAGAAATTGTCACTCAGGGCCTCCTCAAATATCGCCCCCGTCAGTTGCGACTGTTTGGGGGGATCAACCGGAAACACCGGCGCAAAAGCCGGGCTCGACAAGAGCGGTGCCTCATGTGCACACCCCGCTGCCAGCCCAACTATAAACGCGAGTGCAAATCCGGTTTTAATAGACATATCTATCAACCTTACAAGTTGTTATTGATGAACTTCAGCATTTCATCAGCTGATGCAATGGCTTTTGAATTGACCTCGTAGGCACGCTGCGTCTCGATCATGTTGACCATTTCTTCGACGACGTTGACGTTGGACGCTTCGACGCCGCCCTGCACCAGCACACCGGCGCCGTTTACGCCGGGCTTGAGCTGTTGCACCGCCCCGCTCGCCGCATTCGCACGCAACAGATTCTGGCCGATCGATTCAAGGCCGGCCGGGTTGATAAAACGAGCCACTGTCAGATTGCCAAGCACCGAGTTCGCGGTCGAACCAGCGATCGCAGCAGAGACGGTGCCATCGCTGCCGATGGTGATGCTCTGTGCGTTATTCGGCACCTGCACCGTCGGCTGCAGCAACGAACCATTGGATGTAATCAGTTGACCGGTGGGCGACAGTTTGAAGCTGCCATCGCGCGTATAGGCAAGCGTACCGTCCGGCTGCAGAATCTGGAAGAAGCCGTCGCCGCTGATCGCCACGTCCAGCGCGTTCTGCGTCATCACCATGTTGCCCTGGGCGTGATTTTTTTCCGTGGCAACCACCCGCACCCCGGTGCCCAGCATCATGCCGGTCGGCGAGGTTGAGTTTGCCGAGGTCTGTCCGCCGGACTGCACGACACGCTGATAGAGCAGATCTTCGAATACCGCGCGGTCGCGTTTGTAACCGTTGGTATTGACGTTGGCGAGGTTGTTCGAAATGACCGTCATGCGCGTTTGCTGCGCATCCAGTCCCGTTTTCGCCACCCACATTGATGCATCCATTCAGCGACTCCTTATTCTCTGCACTGCTAATGCGTTAATGATTATCAAACTGCCTTCATCATTGCCGTGCCAGCCTCATCGATCTGCTCCGCCTCTTTGATGGCTTTCATATTCGATTCGAAGCTGCGATTCATCTGCAGCAGGCGCACCATCGATTCGTAGGGCGAAACATTGCTGCCCTCCAGACTCTGCGGGCTTAGCGAAGGCGGCGTGGGGCCGTTGGTGATGTCACGCGTACCGCCTTCCTTCGCGCCTTGCGGCTCAAACAAACCGTCCGGCCTTCTCTCCAGGGGCGTCTTGCTCGCATCCCTCAGCATCAACCGCCCGACCAGCACCGGCGGCATTGTTCTGGGCGAACTCGGATTGGTGGCGAATATCGAGCCGTCCTGGGTAATTTCCATCAAATAGCCGGGCGGCACCGTGATTGCGCCGTTCTGTCCGCGGACCGCCTGCCCCGCCCCTGTTTCGAGGATGCCTGCGCTGTTGACCCGAAGGTCTCCACGTCGTGTATAGGCAAGCTCATCGTTAGTGCCAACCACGCCGAGTACCGTGCTGTTATTCAACGCCACGTCGAGGGCGTTTCCTGTGTACAACACCGGACCTTGCGCGAGGTTAATCTGGTCCTTGTAGATATTTGCCGGCTTATAACGCGTATCGAAACCGGGGCCTGACACTTTGATCGTGGACGATGCGTTTTCAAAGCTGCGTTTGAAACCGGTCGTCGACATATTGGCCAGCTCATTGCTGAGCTGCATCCGCGGCATCGCAAACTCCGAGACGCCATCCAACGATGTAAAGATCAGGCGATCCATGTCAATTCATCCGTTTTATTCAATACTTACTTAACTACGAATGTTCGTAATGGTCTGCGTCAATGACGAACTGGTTTCAATCGCTTTGGCATTGGCCTGAAAGTTTCGCTGCTCTGTAATCAGGTCCACCAGTTCCTGGGTCAAGTCAACGTTGGCTCGCTCCGTCGCGCCGGCCCGCACGGTACCGAAGCCAGCGCCGCCGGCTTCACCCAGCGTCGCTGTGCCTGAAGAAGAACTTGCGTAGTAACTACTGTCACCGATCTGGCGCAAGCCGCCCGCGTTGGTAAAGTTGGCCAATACGATTTTGCCCAGGGACTTCTGTGAACCGTTGGAATAACTGGCGTTGACCAAACCGTCGTTGCTGATATTGACGCCGACCAATTCCCCCTCGGGCGCACCGTCCTGAGACTGCGACAACACCGCAAACGGCGAGGAATACTGGGTCGACTTCGAATAATTGATGTTGATGCGCAAAGAGCCCTTGCCATCCGGCAGGAAGACCGTATCCAACTGCGCGCCACTCAACGGCGACATCAATTTCCCAGAGGTATCAAAGGTCAGCTCGCCCTTCTCCAGATAAATCGGCGACCATTCCGGCAGACCCTCATAGCCGTCCGCACTGCTGGTTTGTACGCCAAGGTTATTGATGTACATCTTGATCGGTTGACCGCTCGAGTAGTCGGTGTACTGTGTCGGCTTGATCCAGGTGCTGGTTGCGCCTCGTCCGCTCGGGCCACTCGACAAACCCCAGGTCGCACTCCCTGTGACCTGTATGAAGGAATCGCTACCCGTGGTGCCGCTGGTGAATGTAAAGACGTTTTTTAAGCGATCAAAGCCGACATTGACACCAGAAACCGTGTTGCCCGAGGGATCCGCCAGGGTGTTAATGCGTTTCTGCAGCTCGGCGACGAAGCCGTCCAGCGTGTAGTTAGCCCCCGGCGGAACCACCACGATACCCGTGACGTTATCGACGTTGACGACAAAACTGTTGTTGGTAGAGTCGACACCAAAGTTATTACTGACGTTAATCGCAACCTGGGTACCGGTAAGGCTCGCTGGTTTAGACGTGATGCCGCGGATGGCATCCAGAGGGTTAACTCCGACCACACCGTCGCGCAAGCCAAAAGCCATCCTGGAAAAATCACTGACCGCGAGGACCTCTACGCTGGAATCATCGCCGGTGGTGCCCGACATGACCTGAAATTTTTGGTTGACCGAATCGAACGCAACCTTCACGCCATAGCGTTGGTCACCAATGATGCCCTTGCTCGGATCAGGTGCAGTTCGGATTGGATTTCCGTTGGCCACAACTTCATTGACGTGGTCATATGTGCCCGTATCGGGGTCAGTCAGTACTGTTGCTTTGGACAGGCCCAGCACATCGTTGGCCGCTGCCTGGCTCGGGGTGCCGCCGTGTATGCCGACGTTGGCCCCTGAGCTCCCCTTGAATGTAAATCCTTGATTGATCATATCGTAGCCAACCGTCACTTTTAAGCTTTGGATGGCCGGATCTGTGCTCGCAGCGATCTGTGCGTCAATCTTTTGCTGCATCGACTTGAGGACGTCATCCGTACTGAGTTTATCGAGGGCGCCGTAGAATTTGTCTTGTATATAGACTTCGCAGGTCGCGCCTGTGGTGCTGGTATCGGCAAAAGTCAGCAGATCCGGATTGGCGTCCTCCGTATTGAAAACCACACTGAGTTCACCGGTGAGATCGCCATTGTCATCGAGGAGCTGAACGACCTCGCGCCCGGGGTTCGCCGTAATAAAGCTCGACGCATTGATTGCCGCCTTGACCTTGGTCGCAACTGTCGCTGCGGAATCCTGAGCCAATAACGGCACCGTGATACCGGCCACGGTGATATTGCCGTCCGCCGTAGCCGCACCAAAGGCGAGTTTTTGTGTTGCCGACAAATACTGTTGAACTTGAGCCGATGTAACCGATACGCCAGTCGTGATACTCGAACTTATCGCTACACTGCCAACACCGTTGGTGCCATCATCAGGCGCCGCCGTCAATGTCAGTGTGCCGTCGCCGTTATCGGCAATACTGCGTCCCGGATGACCCGTGATAAAGCTGGTGGCATCGAGTGCGTTTTTGACCTTGGTGGCAACCGTCTTGGCGCTATCGCCCACGGCAACCGATACAGTCGCCGGCCCGATTGTCAGTGTTTCCGCAGTCGCAGTGGCCGCCGAAAACGTAAGGCGCTTCTGCTCCGTCATTTTGCTCATATCAATGCCAAAATCGCTGCCGTTTACATTGAGCGTGAATTTTTGGCCGGCGGAACCGACCGATGCGGTCGAGAAGTCCCAGTAATTATCGTCACCGAATTGTTTGTTCAACTGGTCGGTCATCGCGTTAGCAATGGCGGTGCCGTTCATCAAACCTTTTTGTGTCGCCAGCGCGCTAAGGTCTACGGTGACTGGCGTAGATGAGCCATCCACATTTACCTGGAAAAGGTTTTTCAACGCCAACTTCTGGTTATCCGACAAAGTGGAAAAGTCGACCCCCTTATCAGCGGTCAGGTCCCACGAATTCGGAATCGCATTCTTGGTATCCGCGGCTACTGCAGTACCTGTCAAGGTGGCCGGCACCGAGGTGAGTTGGGTATTCAACAAGTTAAGCGTGAACATCTGGGTCGTTGTGTTGGAACTCAGCGCACTCGCACCGATGTCCTTCGCAGTCTTCAATTGACCGTATTTGTTGACGTAATAACTCGAGCCATTGGGATCGGTCGCCTGGATCAGCGCCGCGTTAACCTGCGTGTCGCCGATATAGACATAGGTCTGCCATTTATTGGTCGGATTGGCCTGACTGGCATTTTGGGTTTTGGCGTAGTACACCGTCGCCAGGTAGTTGTTACCGCCCTGGTCATACACTGTCAGCGCGGTTGACTTGTTATAAGTGGCTGGATTGCCGCGGTTAAAGGGCTGCGTGATCAAGGTTGCATCCGCCGGCAGATTCAGCCCCAACTGGACCTGCGAGGTTTGTTTCGCTTCACCGCTGGTTTGCTTCGGAATCGCCAGCCGGTTGAGGTTACCCAAATCGGCCTTGCCGCTACTATCGACCGAGGCTGCCATCAGGGCCTGCCCCGCCGAGTTGACCACGTTGTATTGATCGTTCATGGTGAACGATCCGTTACGCGTATAGATATCCTGCAGTCCGTCCGACGATTTCAGCGGGAAGAAGCCGTCACCGGTAATGGCAAGGTCAAGCGCGTTTGACGACACCTGAATGTTGCCCTGACTGAACTCCTGACTAACCTGTTTGAGCGAAACGCCTTGGCCAATAACGCTGGAGGCCTGCTGCAATGGGGACGTGGCAAAAATGTCGCCGAAGTTAGCACGCGAACGTTTAAACCCCGAGGTGCCGACGTTGGCGATGTTGTTACTGGTCACACCCAGTTGCGCCGTTGCTGCGTTCAATCCGGTAAGTGCTGTATAAAATGACATTTCGATTTACCCTTTCGTGTTCAATAGCGAATAGAGAGATGGATTAGTAGCCGACGCGCAAGACAGTGGAAAACTGGGTCGAGGCGCCGCCCATCAGATCAAGCACCGGATCGGCTGACGCAGCCGTAGAACTCACACTTAAAACCTGTGTCATCGGGGCAACAGTTACCGCGGTATTGACACCGGAGACCACTGCCGATGCAGTTACAACATAGTTGCCGTCGGACAATGTGGTTCCGTTGTCGTCCTTGCCGTCCCAGACATAATTGGCCAGCCCCGCCTTCTGCGCGGGCAGCGTGTCACTGCGCACGGCATTACCACCTTTGTCGAGTATGGTGATGGCAACGCTATTGGCACCGGCTGGCAGATCGATCGCAACAGCAACCGGATTACCTTGACTGAGGACCGCCGGCGTATTGGGCGCCGCCACCATCTTGCCGACCAGTGCAGAACTATTCATCATGCGGTCGCCTTTAATCGAGGCCACCAGCTGTGAGAGTGATTCGGACATATTGGTCGTCGCTTCGAGTTGCGAGAACTGGGCCAGCTGGGCCACGAACGCTTCGTTTTTTACGGGCTCGAGGGGATTCTGGTTTTGCAATTGCGCAGTGAACAGCTTCAAAAATGAGGTCTTGTCCATGCCGCCACTGCTGCTTGCAGCGGCCGCTGTCGCCGCCTGCTGCTGCGCCGGAGTAGCGGTAGACGTGCGCTTGATGCTGGAAAGGTTGGTCGTAAACGGTGTATTGCTGCTGATGGCCATGATTCCCCCTTACCCCTTGATGATGTCGAGCGTTCTCAACATCAGTTGTCGGGCCGTGTTCACGACCTCGATATTGTTTTGGTACGAACGTGCAGCCGCCATCATTTCAACCGTTTCGGCAATTTCACTGACGTTCGACTTGTAGACGTAACCGTCCTTGTCCGACTGCGGGTTATTCGGCTCAAAAACACGTGGCGTCGACGACTTGTCATCAATAATTTTGTCAATCTTTACTCCACCCAAATTCGGCGCACCGCTGGTCGTGTGTTGCTGCTCCATCAGCGCCTGAAAGACCGGTCGCTTGGCTTTGTAAGCCTCGCCCGCGCTGCCCGCCGAGGTGCTGGCGTTGGCAAGGTTCGAAGCCGCCAGGTTCATCCGCACGGTCTGTGCGTTGAGGGCGCTGCCGGCTATGCCAAAAATATTCGCTACAGACATGGTTTACTCTCCGCGCAATGCTCGTTTGATACTGCTGCCCGTATCCTGGATAAAACTAAGCGTCGCCTGGTAATCGGCAGCGGCCTTGCCGTATGCGGCCTGTTCGATATTCATCTCGACCGTGTTGCCATCGACGCTGGCGTTAAACGGAATCCGGTACTTAACCGCATCAGCGCTCGACGCGGCATCGGCAAACTGGAAATGACTGGTGTGGGTAGACTGCAGCTGTTCACGCTGCACATTCCCCAGCATCTGTTTGAAATCCACATCACGCGCACGAAACTTCGGTGTATCGGCGTTGGCAATATTGGCCGCCAACAGCTCCATCCGCTGCCCCCGCGCCTGCAAGGCACGCTCGTGAATTCCAAATGGGTTGTTTGTAATGTCCATGCTTCTCACCAATGTCGGGTTGTCGTTGCCTAAATGTGTCAGTCAGAAAATCGCTTTATCGAGATAAAGCAATACTTGTGCCATAACAATCATTTCAGTTAATTACCGCGAATTTATCGCTCGAGAAGCCGTAGCGGCAGCCAATTGCCGCCTGCGCCCCTTCCTTGCATGCCAGCGGCAAAACCTTGCCACCGGCCGCTGTCAATAAAACGGACACTCTAGAGTTCATGATCAGACTGCCGGCCGTCGCCATCATTGAAAACGACCGTTGAACCGGCATAAGCGGCTTTGATAAACATACCGCCAGTGGGCGCTGCGGCAACCTTGGCCGGCGCCGCTGCGCGCGGCACGTCCATCGCCAGTTTGCCGCGCGCGTTTTGCTGCAAACCAGCCAACAAAGACTGGCGGGTAATCGGCAGATTGCGGTCATTCCCCGGGTAGAGCACCGCCGCCTGGTAGCCCGGAATTTCGAGATTGGCTGTTGGGTCGCGCTCTTTGCGCGAGGTTGGCTTGAGCACCGTCAGATAAAGGTCATCAAGGCTGGCCGGCGAGAGCTTTTTGAGGCCGGTCTCATCGAAATATTTCTTCACCAGATCCAACTGGTCGAGCACACCGAGCTTCAGTATGCCTTTGGGATTGTCGGCATACCCCACCGAGGCGGCCCCCTTGTTGGGCCCTTCGCAGAATTGAATCACGCCATAGCAACGACCGTTGTTCGCCTTCGGGTTCATGCCGTCACTCTCCATCAGCATGACTGTTGCCAGATCGTCGGGCTTGAACTTGTATTCCGCTGAAATCGCGACAATTTTGTCGCGCACCGCGTCTTTTTGTGCGGGGTCGATGAATTGCATATTGACCGCCCGGTCGAGCATTTTTTCCATCACCGGATTGGCGGTCTGGCGTGCGGAAGACTGCGCCTGCAACTGCGCCTGCGGCAGCACCCGCGCCGCCACTTGCGCTGGCGCCGAGGTCCGCGGCGGCGCAGCCGGGAAAACAACAGCCCGCCCTACCGTGACCGACGAGCGCTCGCTGCGCAATTCGGCCACCGATCGCTCTCCCGCACCGACGTTGGCCAGACTAATCACCTGGCCGGGTCGGATCAAGTCCGCATTGGCAATGCCATTGCTACGCGCAAGTTGAAAAGCCGCACGGCTCGACGCCTGATCGCTGGAGTCGAGGTTTTTCGCCTCAAGGGCGCGGCGCGCAATCGCGAACATGGTGTCGCCAGCTCGAACGGTGTACTGCTGCGTCGCACTCACACTCGCAGCCGGCGCGGGCTGTGCAGACGAGCTACTGGCTTGCAACAGCGCCTGCTTGAAACCAGGTTTGGCAATACCGCCCTGATCCGCACGCCAGGTTGAATCTTTAAGGTTAAGCTCGTTCGATATTTTCATGCGTTGTCTGGATCCGGAGAGTTCGTTGAAAGATGGGCGGCGGCGATTTTTGTCCGGTTAGGTGCCATAATTCAGTCAGCAAACGGCTTCTGCTTGAGCTAAAAGCAATTCCCATACCATATGTATTAGAATTATTAACAATGTGTTAATGACATAAAAACCATGCGTTTGTTATTTCTCTGTCTGCTGACGCTACTCGTGACCTCCGGGGTCGGCATCGCTGCCGGTGCCGCCACACCATCGGCCCAGGAGAAACTGATCAACGAAATCAAGGCCTGGGTCGGCGATCAACTCGCCACCGCGCCCGATCTGATTGAAGTGCCGCCCCTCGATTCGCGGCTGAAAATCCCGCAGTGCCAGGGCCAGTCCAGCCTTGGCTTCCCATTCAGCACCAAGGACACCGTGCGGGCACGCTGCAGCAACCCGGAGTGGCAGGCCTACATCAGGATCGTCGTCCATACCCCGCGTAACGGGGTGTTTGCGGCGCGCGCCCTGCCCGGCGGCAAAATTTTGACGGATGCCGATCTCGCGGTCGGGCGGATTGCGGCGGCGGCGGCCGATATCTTCGAAGACCGGCGCCTGTTGATCGGCAAAACCCTCAAACGCCCGCTGCAGGCCGGCGAGGCGGTCCTGGCGCAAAACATCGACGACCTGCGCGTAGTCCTCCGGGTCACGCAAAACATCAAGTCTGGTGACTTGTTGGCCGCCTCCAACTATCGCCTCGAGACCCTCGCCCGCGATCTCGCCCCCAAGGGGGCGGCGGCCGGCGAATCCCCCGCCAGCGGGGCGCGCGCGACCCGCGATCTGCAAGCC
>CAIWNB010000467.1 GCA_903913965.1 uncultured beta proteobacterium | reverse complement strand
GTGCTCGCATGAATACCATCGTCGAACGCTTCAACCCCTTATTCAAACCGAAGACCGTTGCCGTTGTCGGTGCCTCGACCAAAGGTGCGGCGCTGCCCAACGTTTTTATCCGCCGCATTCGCGAGCTCGGTTTTACCGGTGCGATTTATCCGATCCATCCGAGTGCGCCCGAGATCGACGGTCTGAAGGCGTATCGCAGTCTGGCCGACACGCCCGAGCCGATTGATTACACCTTCATCGCGATTGCCGGCGCACAGATTCCGCCCTTGCTCGAAGCCGCCAACGGCCGCGTGCGTTTTGCGCAGGTGATTTCCAGCGGCTTTGGCGAAGTGGACGAAGGCCGCGCGTTGCAGCAGAAGCTGGTGGATGCCGCGCGCGCCGGCGGCATGCGTTTGCTTGGGCCGAACTGCCTCGGCATCTATTCGCCGCGCGGGCATCTCACGTTCACGGAAATCGGCCCGCGGCCGGCCGGCGGTGTGGGTGTGGTGTCGCAAAGCGGCGGCCTCGGTACCGACATCGTGCGGCGTGGCTTGAATCGTGGACTTAAATTTTCAGCGCTGGTGACGGTCGGCAATTGCGCCGACATCGGCCCCAGCGACATGCTTGAGTATTACTTCGCCGATCCGGATACCAAAGTCATCGGCATGTATATCGAAACCGCGCGTGATGCGCGGCGCATCTTTGAAATCCTGCGCGCGGAAAAAGCGCGCAAGCCGGTGGTGCTGCTCAAGGGCGGCCGCACCAAACTCGGTCTTGCCGCCGCGGTCTCGCACACCGGTTCGCTGGCCGGCGATGATCGGGCCTGGGTTGCGCTGTCGCGGCAGACCGGTTGCATCCTCACCGAATCGCTCGATGAGTTCATCGATACGCTGCTGATTTTTCAGACGCTGACGCCGCGTACTGCCAAGCCGACCGAAAGCGTTGTGCTGTTTGGCAACGGCGGTGGTGCCAGCGTGCTGGCCACCGACACGTATGCGCGACTCGGCCTTGAAGTCGCGCCGTTTGCAGCGGACACCATCACCGCTCTTGCCGAACTCAGTCTGCCGCCCGGCACCAGCATCACCAATCCGGTGGATTGCCCGGTCGGCACCTTGCAGCAGGACGACGGTCGTGTCGCGGAAAAAATCGTCGATATCATCTACCGCATCGGTAAACCCGAGGCGCTGGTGATGCACCTGAACATGGCGCCCTTTGTTGGCCGCTCCAAGCCCGAGGTGCTCGACAACGTAGTACTGGCGGCGCTGCGCGTGCAATCGAAGTTTCCGGGCGCCGCGCATTTCTTGCTGGTGTTGCGCTCTGACGGTGACGAACAGATTGAAGCGCGCAAACGTGAATTTCGCGCGCGCGCGGTCGAGCTCGGCATTCCGGTGTTTGATGAAATCGGTAACGCCGGTTACGCCCTCAAAGCATTGCAGGCGCACGAACGCTTCGTGTGCTCGCGTGGTGGTTAAACTGCAGTTTTTGGCGAGGAGAATGAAATGACATCCAGCAAGCCAGCAGCGCTGACAGCGGCGCTCACTGCCGGCATCGCCTTGATCGCCGGCGGTCAGGCCGTTGCGCAAAACTTTCCGCAAAAGCCGGTACGCACCGTCATCGGCTATACGCCTGGCGGTACCACTGACGTGGTGGCGCGCATCATCGGCCAGAAGCTGACGGAACTCTGGGGCCAGTCGGTGATTGTCGATTCACGGCCGGGGGCGGCTGGCAATATCGGTGCCGAGAACATTGCCAAGAGCCCCGCTGATGGTTATTCGATGTTGCTCGGGCAGAACGCCTTGGCGGTGAGTCCGGCGATGTATACAAAAATGGCCTACGACGTGCAGCGCGATCTGGCGACCGTCACCAGTGCCAGCATCACGCCGCACGTCATTCTGTTGCATCCCTCGCTGCCGGCGCGCAACGTCAAAGAGCTCATCGCGCTGGCGAAGAAGAAGCCCAATGAATTGCTGATGGCCTCCACCGGGCACGGTAATTCCGACCACATGGTGGCCGAGCTCTTCAACACCATGGCCGGTCTGAAGATGGTGCACATTCCTTATAAAGGCGGTGCGCTGGCGTTAAAGGATCTGGTTGGCGGTCAGGTCGTGGTGTATTTCGCCGGGCTTGCCTCCTCGGTGCAGATGATCAAGGCGGGTCGCGTCAACGCCATTGCCGTGACTTCGAAGACGCGCGCCAAGGCGGTGCCCGAGGTACCGACGGTCGCTGAATCCGGGCTCCCCGCCTATGAAGCCGTGCTGTGGCAGGGCTACTTTGTGCCTGCCGGCACGCCGCGCGACATCATCAACAAGCTCTCGACCGATATCAACCGCGTGCTGGCGATGCCTGACACCATCGAGCGTCTGGCCGGTGCGGGTACCGATCCCTTCCCGGGTTCGCCCGATCAGTTCGCGGCGTTTCTTAAAGTCGAAATTGATAAATGGGGCAAGGTGGTCAAGAGCATCGGCCTGAAAATGGATAATTAAAGAAGCGTTGAAAAAGCGCTGTCACAGCACCATTGCACAGGAGAACACATGGATACGCTCAAAACCGGCATGAAAGCCGAACTCGAATGGGATGTCACCGAGGCGCTCACTACCAAGCGTGGCGACTATCGCGTTTTTTCAACGCCATCGATGACCTACTTCATTGAAATGACCGCGCACAAAGTCGTCGAGCCGCATCTGAAGGCGGGGCAGGGCCAGGTCGGCCTGCAGGTCAACATCCGCCACATGGCACCCACACCGATCGGCAAAAAAGTGCGCTGCGAAGCCGAACTTACCGCCATCGACCGCCGCAAGCTGACCTTCAAGTGCAAGGTCTACGACGAAGTCGAACAAGTCGGTGAGGCCGAACATGACCGCTTTGTCATTGATCTCGACAAATACATGGCCAAGCTCAAAGCCAAGGTCGAAGGCACGGCCAAGTAAGTTTGGCGGTGTTGTATCCCCTGTTGCCCGCCCTCCGGTTTGGTTGTTTCAGCTGTCCGGCACTGTCGGTGCTGTGTTGCGACCGGCGAACCAGCTTCGTGGGATACCCGCTGTCCCAGTACGAGGAGAGGGACGGATGAACTGCTGCAAATTCGCTCTCGTTACGCGAATCCTAACGGATTGCACCGGCCATGAGGCCCGTGTTACCCGATCCTCCCTCTCCCCGCAAGCGGGGAGAGGGTAGGGGTGTGGGGTGGAGGCGCTCGCACGAAAGCTTCGTAAATCAGCAACCGATGCGGAACGACGTCTTTGGGGGCACCTGAAAAACCGTCACCTCGGCGGCTTTAAATTTCGACGCCAGCACCCACTTCCACCCTACATCGTTGATTTTGTCTGTATCGAAAAAAACTTGATCGTCGAACTCGATGGCGGGCAACATGCTGAACATGCCAACCGAGATGCTGTGAGAACGGCTTGCCTTGAAGCGCAAGGCTTTCACGTAATCCGGTTTTGGAATCACGATGTACTCAGTCAAACCGAAGTGGTTCTTGAGACGATATTGCAACTGTTGACCGCCCCTCACCCCTGCCCTCTCCCCACAAGCGGGGAGAGGGGGTCAAGTTCGTCGCAGTAATACCGCACACGTTGTTATTACTGTAGTGGTCAAGTTATTTCGGACACTTCGATAGGTGGTTTTTGGGTCATTTTTTGTTCATAGGTATTTGGCGACAGATAACTGAGTTTCGAATGCAGTCGTACGCTGTTGTAAAAGCCGACGATGTATTCAGTGATATCT
>CAIWNB010000466.1 GCA_903913965.1 uncultured beta proteobacterium | reverse complement strand
GGGCCAGCAAGTGGTGGTCGACAACCGCGCCGGTGCCGGCAGCACCATCGGCACCGCAATGGCGGCGCGCGCGCCGGCCGACGGTTATACGCTGCTCACCGTCTTCGATAGTCATGCCACCAATCCGCATCTGTTTAAAAACCTCGAATATGACACGCTCAAAGACCTCGCGCCGATCGCGTTGATGGTGCGCGGACCGCTACTGCTCGCCGTGCATCCGAAGACCGGCGTCAAAACAACCCAGGACATGGTGCAACTCGCAAAATCGCGACCGGGCGATATCAAGTTCGCCACCGTCGGGCCTGGCTCGCCGGCCCGCCTGCTGATGGAAATGCTGAAAGTCGAGGCGCGCATTGATGTCATCAACGTGCCCTATCGTGGCGCCGCGCCGGCGGTCACCGATTTGATCGGCGGCCACACCGATGCGATGTTCGCCACCATCCCTACGCTCAATCCGCACATCCGAGCCGGACGCCTGAACGCCGTCGCCATCACCTCGGCCAAACGCAGCAGCGTGATGAGCGGCGTGCCGGCGATGAGCGAACAATATCCGGGCTTTGTCGCTGAATCCTGGGTCGGCATGCTCGCCCCCGCGCAAACGCCGCGCCACATCATCACGCGTCTGAACAGCGAGACGCTGAAGATCCTCGCCCAAGCCGAAATCCGCGCACGCTTCGCCGAACTCGGTTATGAAACCGCCGGCGGCACACCGGCGCAATTCGAACAATGGATACGCGGCGAAACGGAACGCTGGGGCACGCTGATACGCGCGCAGAAGATTACGCTCGAGTAAATCGCCACGGCAATCAGAGGCCGGAGCGCCCCCACCCCAACCCTCCCCCGCGCATTACATGCGCAAGGGAGGGAGAACTAACAAGATGCACCACTGGTAGCTACCATCCCCTGCGCTGGCCAGTGAACAATCAAGCTGCGCAACTAGTAGTCGTCCTGCCCCTGCGCGAGCGGAGAAATAAACAAGATGCCTAACTGGCAGGTGCCGTCCGTTGCCTGAGCTGGGTAACAATCAAGCTGCACAACTAGCAGGTCCCTGCCCCTGCGCTAGCGGGGGAAGGACAGGATGGGGGCGCAGCTGTAACGCAAATTGACTCGCTACTCCGGCTTCAAGCCGATCCGCTTGACGATATCGCCATAGAGTTTGATCTCCGCGGCAAAAAACGCGCGCGCTTCTTCGGGCGTATTGCCGAGCGGATCATAGCCACCATTCACAAACACCTCGCGCACCTGCGGCAAGGCCAATGCCTTCTTCACTTCGCGCTGCAGCAGCGCAATGATGGCCGGCGGCGTTTTCGCCGGTGCGGCCCACAGATTCCAACCCGCGTCTTTGTTAAAGCCGGGCAATCCTGACTCCATCACCGTCGGCAATTCCGGCAGCACCGACCAGCGCGACTTGCCGGTGAAGGCCAGTCCGCGCACACGACCGCTCTGTATATGCTGCACCGCTGACGTCGGCGGGATGAACATCAGCTGCACCTCGCCCGCCAATACGGCATTGAGCGCCGGCGCCACGCCCTTGTACGGCACATGCGTCATATTGATGCCGGCGGCGGCACTAAACATCTCGGTCACCAAATGCGTCGAGTTGCCGATGCCAGCCGTGCTGTAGGCGACCGGTTTATTTTTGTTCTTGGCCAGTTCGATGACGTCCTTCATCGAACGCGCGGCGAAGCCCGGATGCGCGACCACCACATATCCCGCGCCCAGCGCCACGAAGGTAATCGGCGTCAGATCCTTCAGCGTGTCATAGGGCAGCTTGCGTTGCACCGACGGGTTGATCGCCGCCGACGTCGTGGTGTGCAATATGGTGTAACCGTCGGCTGGGGCATTCACCACAATCTGCGTGCCGACGATGCCATTGGCGCCGTCACGGTTGTCGACCACGATATTGCCGCCGAGCTGCCGCCCCACTTCACTGGCCAGCGTGCGCGCGTTGATGTCGGCCGTACCACCCGGCGCAAAGGGATTGAGCAAGCGAATCGGCCGCTGCGGATACGCGGCGTTGTCCGCAGCCCACGCGGGCAGCGGCAACGTCAGCGCAAGTGCCAGTGTCACTCCAATTATTTTTTGCATGAGTCCATCCCGCCACGACATTTATAATGGCCGCCAGTCTACAACAGTCCAGCCAGAGGAGAACCCGCAGCATGGCCAATTCATTGAAACCAATCCGCCGCGTCGTCACCGGCAACGATGCCGAAGGTAAATCAGGCGTACTCTGGGACAGCGCTGCGCCCAACGCCAACGCCGGCCCGATTCGTCCCGGCACCGGCATGACCGATGTCTGGGTCTATCAAGAATGCCCGAGTGTGATCAGCGGCGACAAAGATTACGGCAACCTGCCCTTCAGCTTCGAGCCGCCCGAAGACGGCGGCCACCTGCGCATCGTGCAGTCCCCTGGCATGGTGCCCGGCTACGATCCGGCCAAAGACCCCACCGCCGTGCCGCTGCACGAGCCGCGCCAGCGTCCGGGCGGCACCTGGGACAAGGGCGGCGCCAATGGTTTTTCCTCGCCCGTGCATAAATCCGAAACGCTCGACTACGGCATCGTGCTCGAAGGCGAACGCGTGCTGCTGCTTGACGACGGCGAATACATCATGAAGCCCGGCGACGTCGTCGTGCAGATCGGCAACTGGCACGGCTGGTGCAACCCGCGCGAAGGCAGCCTGATGGCCTTCGTCATGATGGGCGCGAAATACGACGAGTAAATCGAATACACCGCCAAACACAATTCGATTGAACAAGCGCAATGCGATAACCGACGCTCCCCTCCGATCCCTGCCTTCCCCCCCTTGTATGGGAAGGCAGGGATGGGGGGACTACGGCACCAGACCAACAGCAAGCTGAAAAAAATCAGCCGAAAAAAGAACCGAGGATCCAATGACCGAGCCGATCAAACCCGTCCGCCGCATCGTCTGCATCGACGACAACAATAAATCCAAATGCATCTCCGACGCCCCCTCACCCGACGTGCGCACCGACCCCGCACGCCCCGGCTATGCCTCCACCCGCGTCTGGGTCACCGACCGCACACCGGCCCGTTTGAACAACGTGCGTGAATCACTCAACACCCCGCACACTATCGAACCACCGGCCGGTGGCTCGATCTGCCGCATTGTCGATTTCCCGCCTGACGCCAGCTACCAAGGCAAAGTCGGCGCGACAGAAGTCCAAGCCTTCTTCGCTGCCATGGGTTCACCCGGCGCCTCGACCTATTCCGCCAAAGCGCCGCATCCCTATATGCAGAAAACGCGCACCCTCGACTTCTGCCTGATTCTCGAAGGTGAAATCACGCTGGTCCTCGACAAGGAAGAAGTGCACCTGAGTGCGGGCGACACCGTCGTGCAGCGCGGCACTAACCATGCGTGGAGTAATCGGTCGGACAAGCCTTGCCGGATTGCGTTTTCAGTGCATGATGGAAAGAGATAGCCGGCGACCGCCGGAAGTTGAAGTTACCAACGTCTCGGCGCACGGCTTCTGGCTGCTATTGGACGCCGAGGAATTGTTCTTCCCGTATGCGGCGTTTCCATGGTTCAAAGATGCGTCGATTGCACAACTGACCCATGTCGAACGCCCGCATGATGGCCACCTGTATTGGCCTGACATCGAGGTCGATCTCTCAATCGAATCAATTCGAAACCCTGAGGTTTTTCCGTTGCTCTCGAAATAAAGGGGGTAACTGGCCGATTATTCAGGCAGCTAAATCCGTTTTGCAAAAGTCAGCACCGGCCATATAGGCATCATCATGCAGCCGCCAAGACCAAATGGCCAACATCAGATTTTGCCGGGCGCACACTGATTTCAATGTCATAGCCCAACCTTGTCAGGCAATCCATTAGTTTGCGTTCCGAGAGGTTTGAAAAATCGCCACGCATCATGTCAGAGACCTTGGGCTGAGTAATGCCC
>CAIWNB010000465.1 GCA_903913965.1 uncultured beta proteobacterium | reverse complement strand
TGATTAAGCCTTCTCGACTTGGCCGAAATCGAGTTCGACCGGGGTTGAGCGCCCGAAAATCGTTACCGCGACGCGGATCTTGTTTTTGTCGTAATTGACATCTTCGACAGTGCCATTGAAATCGGTAAACGGGCCCTCTTTAACGCGCACCATTTCTCCGTTTTCGAACAATACTTTCGGACGCGGCTTCTCAACGCCCTCTTGAATCTGATGCAGAATATTCTGCACTTCTTTTTCGGAAATTGGCGTTGGGCGGGTTGAAGTCCCACCGATAAAGCCAGTCACTTTAGGCGTGCTTTTGACGAGGTGCCATGACTCGTCGGTCATGTCCATTTCAACGAGTACGTAACCGGGGAAGAATTTCCGTTCAGAAATATTTTTCTGCCCGCTCCGCATCTCAACCACTTCCTCGACCGGCACCAGAACACGGCCAAACTGCTCTTGCATGCCAGCCCGCGCAATACGCTCGGTCAGAGTGCGCTGGACGGTCTTTTCAAAACCGGAGTAGGCGTGGACCACGTACCATTTCTTGCTCATGAATCGCCCTGCCCCATCAGTAAGCGCACCGCCCACAACAGCGACGCATCGATCAGCCAAAGGAAAATCGCCATGATCAGAACAAAGCCAAAAACGACCACAGTCGTTTGGATCGTTTCTTTGCGAGTCGGCCAAACCACGCGCTTGGCTTCGTCTACCGATTCGCGGGCATACGAAAAAAACTCTTTACCAACAGCGGACGTCCAGAACACCACGACCGCAGCGACCGTGCCACCAAGGACGCAACCGACTCGGGCGATCAAGGCGCTCTGATCCCAGTGGTAATAGCCGAAGAGACCGGCGATTACCAAGCCTACGGCTAGTGCAATTTTTATCTTGTCTGCCATCTTTTCACTTGCGTATGCACAGCCACTCAAGCCTGGCAGGCCAGGAGGGAATCGAACCCCCAACCTTCGGTTTTGGAGACCGACGCTCTGCCAATTGAGCTACTGGCCTAATTTCTAACTGCAGGAACCAGGACCCCGAACCCGGCAGCCCGGCCACTTAAGACCGATGCTGCCGCAGAGCCCAGCGCGCTTTATTCGATGACTTTGGCAACAACGCCGGCGCCGACGGTCCGGCCACCCTCGCGTATCGCAAAACGCAATCCCTCTTCCATCGCGATCGGCTGAATCAGCGTCACCGTGATCGAAATATTATCCCCAGGCATCACCATCTCCGTTCCCGCCGGCAACTCAATACTACCCGTCACGTCCGTCGTCCGGAAGTAAAACTGCGGGCGATATCCCTGGAAGAACGGGGTATGACGACCACCCTCGTCCTTGCTCAACACGTATATCTCTGCCGTGAACTTCGTATGCGGCGTGATCGACGCCGGCTTCGCCAACACCTGACCCCGCTCAACCTCCTCGCGCTTCGTCCCGCGCAGCAACACACCTACGTTGTCACCCGCCTGACCTTGATCAAGCAACTTACGAAACATCTCAACGCCCGTGCACACCGTCTTCAGCGTCGGCTTCAAGCCCACAATCTCGATTTCCTCGCCAACCTTCACGATACCGCGCTCAATCCGACCCGTCACCACCGTGCCACGACCCGAAATCGAGAACACATCCTCTACCGGCATCAGGAACGTTCCGTCCAGCGCACGCTTCGGCTCCGGAATATAACTGTCGAGCGCCTCGGCCAACTTCAGAATCGCCAACTCACCCAACTCGCCCTTGTCGCCCTCGAGCGCCTTCAGCGCCGAGCCCACAACGATCGGCGTGTCATCACCAGGAAAGTCATACTTCGACAACAGCTCACGAACTTCCATCTCCACCAGCTCGAGAAGCTCTTTGTCGTCAACCATGTCCGCTTTGTTCATGAACACGATGATATACGGCACACCCACCTGGCGGGCCAGCAGAATGTGCTCTCGCGTCTGCGGCATCGGACCGTCAGCGGCCGAAACCACCAAGATCGCGCCGTCCATCTGCGCCGCACCCGTGATCATGTTCTTCACATAGTCGGCGTGACCCGGGCAGTCTACGTGCGCGTAGTGACGATTCGCCGTCTCATACTCAACGTGCGCCGTGTTAATCGTAATCCCGCGTGCCTTCTCTTCTGGCGCCGCATCAATCTGGTCGTAGGCCTTCGCCTCTCCACCAAACTTCGACGACAACACCGTCGTGATCGCCGCCGTCAACGTCGTCTTGCCGTGGTCTACGTGCCCAATCGTGCCAACGTTTACGTGTGGCTTCGTACGCTCAAATTTGCCCTTGGCCAT